>NZ_JBMDJQ010000022.1:0-96619 GCF_057809275.1 Pseudomonas sp. FG36 | reverse complement strand
ATTTCGCAAAACCCCTATCTGCGCGAGCAGGTAGGGGTTTTGTCTTTGTGCCCGGGAAATCGGCCAGGTCATATCATCAGCAAGCCGGTACCCCCAGGTACTGTCAGTGTGGGAGCCGGCTTGCCGGCGATGCGCCGCGTAAGCGGCGCCCTGAGGCCTACAGCCGCGCAAGCCCGCACCTACACGATTTATACTGCCCCCCATACAAACGTTACCCTGGACGCTCAAATGAATTCCTTTGACGACCTGCTAGCCGAAGCCAGTGCTGCAAATGTAACCGGCTGGGGCTTCGACTGGCTGACAGGGCGCGCCTCCGAGCAGCGCCCACCTTGGGGCTACGCCCAGCTCCTTGCACAGCGTCTGGACGGCGTACGCGCCGCGCTGGATCTCGATACCGGCGGCGGGGAGGTGCTAGGTGAGGCTCCACGCTTCCCGCCACGCATGTGCGCAACTGAAGCCTGGCCACCCAACGCCCGCAAGGCGCAAGAGCACCTGGGACCACGCGGCGTTGAAGTCATCGAGGTAGCCCCCGGTACAGCGCTCCCATTCACCGACACCTCGTTCGACCTGGTCACCTCACGCCATCCGGTGAATCCCGACTGGCACGAGATCCATCGCGTCCTCCGGCCTGGTGGACATTACTTCGCCCAGCACGTAGGCCCAGCCTCGGCTTTCGAGCTGATCGAGCATTTCTTAGGGCCGTTGCCACGTGAGCGGCAAATGCGCGAGCCGCGGGATGAGGTGGAAGCAGCGCAGGCAGCTGGGTTAACGGTGACAGACCTGCGGACAGCCCGCTGCCGCATGCTGTTCCATGATGTGGGCGCAGTCGTATGGATTCTTCGCAAATGCGTATGGTGGGTGCCGGACTTCTCTGTGGACAAGTACCGCGCTGAGTTGCTTGCCCTGGATAGCCAGATGCGCCAGGGCGAGCCTTTTGTCGCGCATTCAACCCGTCACCTCATTGAAGCGAGGCGTTAAGCGGACGCAGGCCGAGGCAGCCGCTATCGTTCGATAGCGGCCATCAACCCTCACATCCCGTTGGCGAACTCCGGATCCTTCATTGCGATGCGCTCATTCATCCCCCTGAGCGCCCAGGCATATTCGCCCAGTACCTGAAGCGCCCAGTCGGCCCGGCGACGAATGCGCAGGTCTTGCGTGCTGGTACTTTCCGGGCCATTCATCACGTCCTCCACCTGGCGCACGATCAACTGCTCGGGCAGGTAGCAGATACGGCAGTTCTTGTAGCTGGATGCCCGCAACTCAGACAGCGGGTAGCTCCCGCCCAGGCCAGAGGACACTCCGACCAGCAATGCCGGCTTGTGCCCCAACTCGCGGTAGCCGGCGTAGACGAACAGGTTCTTCAGCGCCGGGCAGGCCATGCCGTGCCATTCCGGAGTCAGCACCACCAGGGCATCGGCTTCACGCAGCAGGGCTGCATACTCGGGCCAGAGTCCGTGTTCATCCTTGGCGGGCCACAACGGCAGCGGCGCTAGCCCCAGATCGATCACCCTCGGCAGCTCGCTGAGTTGCATCTCCTGCAGGCGTTGGGCGAGAAAGGCCGCCACCTTCGCCGACTGGCTCTCCGGCTGGCTGGAGCCGGCCACGAGTACGATATTCAGGCTCATTTGACCAGCTCCTGGTCCGATTCAGTTGGCATGTTGGTCGACCTGCCACGCATCAGCGGCCAGAACAGCTCCTCTTGCCAGCTGACCGGGCGCATGCCTTCGATACCGTAATGCCGCGGGCGGCGGCGGGTGATCTTTGCCGTGCCGAATAGCACGTCCCAGAAGAACAGCAGGTTGCCGAAGTTGCCCTTGTAATGCGTCACCCCGTCATCGGCGCACAGGCCGTGATGCGCCGAGTGGGTCGCGGGGGTGGAAATGGTCCGTTCCAGTAGCCACATCAAGGGTCGCAATGCGCGTATGCGGTAGAGCTTGTCATCCCAGGGCACGCTGCTGTGGGCGCCGAAGATGACCAGCATCTTGACGATCAGGTAGCCGAAGTACACATGCGCCAACCCCAGGTAGATCAGGGCCCCGCTGAACCACAGGCCGGGCATCAGCAGGTAATAGAAGCTGTTGTTGCGATAGACGATGCGGATGCTCATGTAGGGCGCTGAATGGTGTGCACGGTGCAGCGAGTAGAGTAGGGGCACCTTGTGGCTGAGGCGATGCCACCAGTACTGGGTCATGTCGTCCAGCACCAGGAACAGGACAAGCCCAAGCGCCCAGTGCAGGCCGGCGAGGCTGCCCTTCAGCTGCGGCACGAAGTGTTCCAGCAGGCTGTTGCTGAGGAACGTGACCAACGGCAGGGTGACTGCCATCAGCAGGGCACTGCCGACGATCTCGATGATCGCGTCCCGGCGTTTGCCGCGGGGCTGGAGGAAGCAGGCGCAGGTGATTTCGAGGAGGATGAAGCCGATCAGGATGGCGAGAATAATCGGTATCGGGCTGTTTGTTATTGTTGTGCTCATGGCATTCTCCGGTGGGCGCCGATCAAGGCGGTGCCCACCCATAAGAATTCATGAACCCGTCAGACGATATGCGCGAAACGGACAGAATCACCCGAGAAGCGGCCAACCCATCGCCCGAGCGATTCCACCGCGGCCCGCTCGGGCGGGTCTTGGAGCGCTACCTTGACACGCATTCACTGAAGGCGCGCAGCAACTACAGCATGCTTGCGCTGGAGCAGCTTTGGGCCAAGGCGGCCAGTCATGATCCGGCAATCGGCTTGCACCTGTTCTCGCACTTCAGCCGCCAGGACTGGCATGTGCTGGCCCAGGGCTGCCTGTATAGCGCCACGCTGGCCGAGGCCATCCGCTTTTGGGCGCGCTATGCACGGCTGGCATCGGACATGGATACCCTGGTGCTGGTCGAGGAGGGGGATTGCCTTGGGGTGGAATTGCGTATCGATGCTCCAGCTAGCCTGGTGCGTTATATGGTCGAGCACTACAGCGTGATGTCCCTCAGCGTGATGTGCGTGGGGACGGGCACGGCTGTTGTGCCGCAGCGGGCGTGCTTCGCTCACAGTCGGCCAGCGTACTACCCGGAGTACCACGAGTGGTTTGGTGAAAATATCCAGTTCGACTGCGGGTACAACCGCTTGTACTTCAGTGGTACCCAGCTGGACATGCCATTGCTGACCCAGCATGCCGGGATGATGGATGTGGTGAGCCAGGAGCTGGAGCGCCGACTGGCGCAGCAGTCCCAACTCAGTGGCTGGTCGGCCCGGGTAGCCCAGGGCATTCGCCAAGGCCTCATCACGGGCCGATCGCTCACCCTGGAGGCTCAGGCACAGGACCTTCACCAGAGTGCACGTACCTTGCGTCGGCGCCTGGAGGATGAGGGGACCAGTTTTCGTGTGCTGCTCGACCGGGTTCGTGCCGAGCTGGAGCAGTACCTGGAGATGCAGGGAGATAGCCGAGCGCAGATTGCTGCACAGCTTGGCTACAGTGACCTGGCGGCTTATGTTCATGCGCGCAAACGCTGGCGATCGCTGTAGGAGCCACGCAGTTTATCTCGGTTGGCGCTGCGAAGAGCTAAGTGTCAGTACTTCATCAACCACGGCTGCAGTTCCTGGAGGTTGCTCACCACCAGTTGCTGGGCCTCGGGCAGTATTGCCATGTTGCGGTGGTCAATCTGATACCGCTGCAGCACATACTTCACCAGTGCTCGGCGGCTGGAGACCACCAGTTTTCCCTGCGTCATGCCGAAGTCGGTTTCGATAATCGCCTTCTGCGCCGCGTTCAGGCGCCAATCAGGCTCGAAGATGATCGGCACTTCGATATTCCAGTCTTCATCCTGCTCGCGGGTGTTTGGCGATGCGTCGAGCAAGTCTGGCTGCCCACGCAGGCGGCTGAGGACAAAGTCGCGGTACTGGCCGTTCTTTTCGCAGTAGGCCCGCACGTGCCAGCGCATGCCGGTGTAGACCAGCGTGTGCGGTGCGATCAGGCGCACCTCGACGTTGGGGGTGTTGAAGGAAACGTATTCGGTTTCCAGGCGCAGGCCTTCACGGCAGGCCTTGAGCAAGGGGCGCAGTACCTCGGGCCGAATGGGGCGATCAGGCACTTCCAGAACCCGGGTGTGCGCATAGGCCAGTGCCAGTCCGTCAATGTGCGGGGCGCGTTCATTGTTCTGGTAAAGCAAGTGCAGGTAGGCGCTGGCGCTGTAGTCGATGAATCGTGGCTCGAACTGCTCGCTCGGTACATAGCCCTTGATCTGCTTGTCATACGTCAAGTTTTCGGGCGCATGTTCGGTGATGTAGGTATTGATGTCCTTCGACGCCTGCTGGCGGCTGATGCCGAAGCTCTGCATCAGATGCCCCGTGGTCAGGCGGCCTTCCCACCAGACAATGGTTTCGATCAGGCGATAGCGTAGAGCCAGGTCCCAGCGTACCTGAGCGATTGACTGTTGACGTTTCATGTGGCCTCCATGTGTGCCAATACTTTACCTGTATGTGTCTACACTATGGACCTGTCGTTTAAATCTACATATCGTTTCTCTGTCATCGAGTATCAACTGGGAGAAACAGGCACATGAGCACCTACGACTGGGCCACGGTGGGCACATTGGCAATGATCGGCGTCATCCTACTGGTGTTGTTGCTGCAGTACTTCAAGCTGCAAGACGTGTGGGAGGGCCTGCGCGGCTGCCGTGAGACGCTGCGCTGGGCACGGATCTTCGAGAGCGAGAATCAGGAACTCAAGCGTGCACTGCACGCCGAGCGCCAGCGCAGCCGCGAACTGCAACGCTCGCTCGGTATGGTGACCAAGAACGGCGAGGCGTTTTGCCTCGAGCAACCGTTTTGCGAGCGAGAAGCGCGCTAAAATAAGACGTTTTGCCATTATTTGTCCGGAAGCCATGCAGCGCTTAGGCACGGCCGCAGACCATCAGCTATTCCAGGGTAGGAAAGCATGCGTACACAGGTCATCATCGAAGATCACGTTCTGCCGCAATTGCTCACATCGGCCATTGAGGCCTACGAGGTTTCGCACCGGGCGCATGCCCGCGGCAAGGCCAACAAAGGCCTGGAGACCTTCGGCTTGCTGTGGGGGTACGCGCTGCCGCCACGCAACGACCTTCCCGCGCGCTTGGTGGCGGTGGTTGCCACGGTTGAGACGTCGGCCTTGAGGCATACCGACTGGGTGGCCCCCGATTTCGAATCCGTCGGGATCAAGCGCGACTTCTTCAGCGAATACTGGCCGCAGTTGGAACTCATTGGCACGTTCCACTCCCACCCCTACGAAGACCTTGCCAAGGTCAACAAAAATACCGGCTGGCGTGGCTCGGAGCAGGATGAGCTGTTCTGGCCGGCCTTCCACAAGCGGGTCTGCCCGGACATGGACGAACTGGCGCACCTGGTCATCGCCATTACTGCCCTGGCCCGCAAAGGCTCGGCGATGCCCGCTCGGCTGGGGGGCAATGAGTATACCTCCGGCTACGTCATCAGCGCCGAGAAGCGCAAGCTGTGGATCAAGGGATACACCTCGTCCCTGCATGAGGAAGTCGATGATGATGCGCCGTTCGACGAGGCGTTCATGGCCGGTGATGTGGCAATGGACCGCTCTTATCACGTCTGGAAGGACGAAGACGTGCTGCTGGAAATACCCTCTCTGGAAGCACGCTTCCGGCATGAGCTGCTGCGCAAGTGAGGCCAAGCCGGGCCCGAACGATGTGAACAGGTTTTGCACCCTGCCGAGCAGGGCCGCGTTTGAATACACCGAAGGAAGGTGGGGCGGACCTTGGATATGGAGCCTGTAAATGCCGATAAGACCTAGACCTTTGACCTTTGTCTGTGGCCGTTGTGGCTGGAAGAAGACCGTTGCGCCGCTTAGCGATGCGCTGGGGCCTGGGGATTGC
Source organism: Pseudomonas sp. FG36 (assembly GCF_057809275.1). NCBI lineage: Bacteria > Pseudomonadati > Pseudomonadota > Gammaproteobacteria > Pseudomonadales > Pseudomonadaceae > Pseudomonas > Pseudomonas sp. FG36. The sequence continues at coordinate 90,761 of NZ_JBMDJQ010000022.1, read as the reverse complement.
TTTGAGCGTTGTGCACGGTGTGGCCATCAGCCCCTGGACATGCGCGCTGCCGGGGTGTTCGATGCTCTGTTGGCCGAGTGGCGTTCGCGGTTGCCCTGGTAGGTCTGCGGTGTACGGCACCGGCTGCGCCCGCGAACCAGGGCTGCGCCCTGGCCATTCACCACCGTGTCAAATCAGCGGGCGCCTTGTCTGCCGAACATGGGCTTGTTGATTGCCCACAGCCCATCCTCGATAGCCTGCAAAACAGCACCATCGACGGCCGGGCCAAAGTGCCACGCCTCGATGCTCAACTCCCCCTCCACAGCCGGCAACCAGTGCGACAACTGCATGGCATAGGTGCCGCGGTTACCAAAACCCAGGTGCTGCTGAATACGCGAGTGCAAGCTCGAAGAACTCCCGACATATAGCAATGACGACGCTTCATTCACCCGACAATAAGCACGGTTGTTCTTCTTCGCCGCCTTGGCCTCGAAAAACGCCTTATGCAGTTGCTCAGAAACCTCCTGCGCTACCGAAAACCGGTAGATATAGCGCCCCTTTGCGGTACACAACGTTTCCAGGTTCTTCTTCAATGTCGCACGGTTTTCCTCATGGATCGCAGCAAACGGAATGCTCAGCTGATGGGATGCTTCAATGACTGTGCGCTGTACGCCCTCGGCCAGGTCGTACAACTGGGTCGCGATATTTTGCAGAGTCGATTCATTCAGCATGTCGTGTTCACACCACCGGCGAGTCAAGTTCATAGGCGGCCGCCGCACGGCGCAACGCATCACCCACTTGCTGGCGCAGGGCCGCAGGCTCCTGCACCACGAAGGCATCGCCCAGCGACAACACCCACCAGCGCAACTGCCAGGTATCGGTCACCGTCGCGCTCAGCTGGAAGCCTTGCCCGTGCGGCACAAGCTGCATGTCCTGGCTCAGTGGCGTTTCACGAATCAGGCGCGCCTGGAACTCGCTCACCCAGGCCTTGAGCTGGATCTTCTCGGGCGTGCCGAATTGCAAGGCATCCGTGGCCAGGTAGCGCTGCAGGTCGAACGATTCCAGGCCCTGGCAGGGCGAGCCCAATACCTTCACCGCCTGGAAGCGGTGTACCGCGAATTGGCGGATGTCCGTGTACGGCGCTGCGGTGGCGATGAGGTAAGTGATAAGCCCGCGCTGCACGATGGCCAGGGGGTTGAGGGTAAGGTCGCTGCGCTTGTCGTTGTGCGCCGAGTAGTACTGGCACTGCACCTGCTGCTCGCTGATGAGCGCGTGTTGCAGGGCCTCGAGTATCTCGGCCTGGATCTGCGGGGCTTGAAGTTTGAAGTCGGCCCCCACGCTGGCGACTTTGGCGGGCCAGCGTGCGGCCGGGTTGCCCTCGCCCAGGCCCTTGAGCTTCTGCCGGGCATGTTCGAAACGCGGCTCCAGCACGCTCAGCATGCTGCCAGGAAGCAGTGGCCGCACGGCATCTTCGACCAGCGTCAGGCTTACCGCCTCGGTCAGGGTGATGCCCTGAAGCTCAACGCTCACCCCAGGCTTCCAATACCAACCGAAGGGCGTGCCGCCATCGTTGCATTGCAATGGGAACACCAGGGACAAGTCGTGCAGGTCGCGCTCGAGCGTGCGTCGGCTGATGACGTAGCCAGCACTGGTCAGACGCGCCAGCAGTTCGCTTACGGTGATGCCGGGGGAGCGCTTGGGCAGAAGGCGCAGCAGCTCCCATTGGCGGCTTAGTGCGTTATGGGTCTTGGCGGAAGGCAAGAGAAACATCCTTGTAGGGTTGGCGGTGTGGCTCTTGGCCATTGCTGCAGTCAGTCTGCCTATCGGTGACAAACCTGCAAGCTTTAGTTCGTCCATTGCTGGAAGCTGATGGTGCGTTGTTGCCCGTTAGCTCGGCGGCGCTTTGGAAACTCTACTTCAGCGAGCGCGCGCAGGTGTCGCTGGCGCGGCGGAAGTTGAGCGTGATGTAGTGCAACTGAGTACCCATGAGGGACGTCCCGATGCGGTGAAGGCGTCAGGGTGGTCAGAATGTGTCGTAGCGGGTAAGCGCTTGTTTTGGGCTGGGTACGACGCAAGATGACGTGCCCGCTGTGCATGCTTCAAGCACCCCTCAAGGCAAAAGAGAGAAGTAACCATGTTGAAGAATGCGTTGGCGGCCGTTGGCCTGGCGGTGCTGGTGAAGGCAGGGTACTGCGCGTATTGCCGGTACCAGGAGATGGAGCGGGAGAATGCGTTTTGGCGCAAGGCGGCGGGGGAGCAGGGGAAATGAGGGGTTGAGACTATAGAAAGGTTAGAAGCCCACGCCTACTCGCGACTTTGGTCGAAGTGGAAATTGTCTTTTGATCCTAGTAGGCTCGATAGCATTTTGAAATCAAAATGCCACCCTTGAGCCTTCTGGAAGAAGACTCGTACGGGTACGTCGCCCTGCCTTTTATGCCCTACCTCTTCGAAGCATGGATGCCACCCAATGATGTTCCCGCACCCATTTCCCGCAGGTTTTCCCCATGCACGATAACGCTTCCGGCGCTAACGCGGCGCCACCTCGCGTGTTGGATCCCGCTCGCAACGACCCAGGCTTCACCATAAGGCCTACGCGCTTCACCCTTAACGATGACCTGGTGCTGTCGGCCAAGACACGCCTGCAACTGGACGAGTGCCTGGCGCGTCTGCGTTTTCATCGCACCATCTACCAGGACTGGGGTTTCGCTGCGGTCGATCCCATGGGCATGACCGCCATCCTCAACTTCTACGGCCCACCGGGCACAGGCAAGACACTGTGCGCCGAGGCGCTGGCCGGCCAGCTGGGCCTGCCGTTCATGGCCCTGGGCATTGCCGAGCTGGAAAGCAAGTTCATGGGCGAAACGGCGCGCAATATCCAGGCCGCCTTCGCCCAGGCGAGAGAGACCGGTGCGCTGCTGTTCTTCGATGAGGCCGATACGCTGCTTGGCAAGCGCTTGTCGTCGGTTACTCAAGGGGTCGACAACGAAGTCAACGCCATGCGCTCGACCTTGCTGATCGAGCTTGAGCGGTACGAGGGCATCGTGGTGTTTGCCACCAACTTCGCGGGCAACTACGACGAAGCGTTCCGCAGCCGGATCGGCTACCACATCGAGTTCAGCCTTCCGGACCTGGCCGCCCGCGAGCAACTGTGGTCGCGTTTTCTGGTGGAGCAGATCCCGCTGGATTTGCCCCGTGACCTGCTGCTGACCGAAGCGGCCTTGCAATCGGAAGGGCTGTCGGGGCGCGAAATACGTACTTGCATGCGCCTGGCGTTGCCCAAGGCGCTGCTTGCCGCGGAACAACAGGGCAACCCGGCCACCTTGCAACTGAGCCATATTCAGCTGGCCATCGATGAAGTGCAGACCGCCCAGCGGCAGGTCGCCACCCACGCCAACCACGCCATCAAGGATGCCAAGCGGGCCAAGGCCATGCTGGGTATCGACTGACGCCATCAAGAGGACTGATTTATGGGCTTTCTATCGGACTGCTGGAGCGCTATCAAAAGCGTGGGCTCAACCGTTGTAGAGACAGTGCGCTCCACGTACGAAGCCGTGCGCGAAAAAGCCAGGGATGCCTTGGACTGGATGGCTACCAAGGCCGAATCGTTCGTGGGCCAGGTCACCGAGGTGTGGAGCAAGGTCAAGCCATTCATCGCCAATGTGGTCCGGCCCGCGCTCAAGGTGGCCGCAGAGTGGGCCACCGTTGCGCTGCCGACCTTCCCCTGGGTGGCCACGGCCATTCGCGCGTTCGACAAGGCGCTGGAAGCCCTGCTGAACTGGGAAAAGAGCGAGCTGGCCAAGAAGGTCAAGGCTGCTGTCGAGTGGGCCATCGCCAAGGCCAAGACGCTGCGCGACATCCTGCTGAACGATGCGGAGATGGAGCAGGCTGCCACTCACGAGGAAGTGCTGCGCGAAGCCCGTGAAGACGTACGCGGCGACGCTCGTCGCGCCCTCGACCTGGCTACTCTGATTACCCAATACGCGCAGTTGAGCACACGCATCCAGCAAGTGCTGGAGAACAACCGCATTGCCGATTTCGACCACTACCTGCGCCTGCGTGCCTCGCAGAAGCTGCTCAAGGAAACCGAACAGCGGCTGATTCGCGCCCAGGACCTGGAAGCCCTGAACCGCGACGACCTGTTCCTGGTTGAAGTGGCCTCCGAGCTGCTCAAGGCCAAGCCGCAAATCAGTGACGTCCAGGCGGTGCGCCTGGATGAGGTGATTGAGGTTCGCTTCGGCAAGAAGCTGATTCCATTTGTGTTCGAAGAGTTGATCATGGCCTGGGGTTGCAACCTCGAGCAGCAGGAGAAGGACTGGAAAACCCTCAGCGAAGCGGTGGCCAAGCTTCAGGTGCAGGAGCGTCAGCTGAAAATCAGCATGAACCTCGGCGAGCCTTCTGCCGAAGACAAGGCCGCCCTGGCCGACATTCAGGCTCGCTTGCCAGGCCTGAAGGCGAAGATGGACGAGCTGCGCAAACGCAACCAGGAAATGCGCAACTACGTGTTCGCCGCCGAGGGCTTCCTGCAGGTGTTGGAAAAGGGGCCGGAAGACTTCGCCGACGACGCGTACCTGCTTGCGGACAGCCAGCAGGTGGGCATGGTCATCATCGATTGTGCGCAACACGGCAAGTTGTGGGAGGAGCTCACCGAAGACGAGCAGAGTCTGATCATCGACTTTGCCAACATCTTCGAAGAAGCCAGCCGTGAACGTGCTGCCCGTCTGGTTGAGGTGTCTGCGTGAGTTTTCAAGAGATCCTGACGTTCCTGCTGCCTTCTGCCGACCTGCTGCAGCTCTTGTTCGCCGGGCTGATCGGCGTACTTTCGCTGCTGACCGCAGTGGCGTTGAAGCGCGGCGCGCGCGAGCAGACCTGGGCCAGCCGCTGGAAGGGAGGCGGCCAGGACGACCTGGACGTAGAGCACGGCTCACTGCATGAAATCAGCGCTGCGGTGGCCAGCCCTGGCGAGCGGATGGCCGAGTACATGCCTGGGATCCTGTTGATCCTGGGTCTGCTGGGCACCTTCCTGGGCCTTGGCATCGCCCTGAACAAGGCATCGACCATCCTGGTGGACGCCAATGCCGGTGGCGGCATGGACGATGCCATGAAGAACCTCATGGGCATGATGGAAGGCCTGGGCACCAAGTTCAAAACCTCGACCTGGGGCATTCTGGCGTTCCTGTTGCTCAAGCTTTATGCCGCACGCAACGGCTACGAGGAACGCCGCCTGCGTTGGTGCGCCAAACAGATGAAACATGCCTTCGACAGCAGCCGCCAGCAGCGCCAGGAGGAACGCCAGCAGGCACAGATGACGCTGCTCGAAACCTTGGCACGTCTCGACCAGAACATGGCTGCCCAGAACGAGAGCCAGCGTCAGTTGCTGGACTTGCAGAGCCGCCAGTTCAAGCACCACACTGCCACGACCCAGCAGGCGCTGAGCAACAACCGCTCCAGCATCGACGCGTTGCTGGAGCCGTTGAAGGTGTCGCTGCAGGATCAACAAGCAGGCAACCAGACCTTGCAAACGTTGTTGCAGGAGCAGCAAACCGGCAACCAGACCTTGCAGGCTCTGTTGCAGGAGCAGCAGGCCGGCAACCAGACCTTGCAGGCTCTGTTGCAGGAGCAGCAGGCCGGCACCCAGTCGCTGCTCAAGGGCCAGCAGGCGGGCAGCCAGCAGTTGCAAAAGCTGCATGATCTGCAAACGACCGCAAACCAGGCAGGGCAAGCCCTGCTGCAGGAAGCCCAAGCCGGCGGCAAGATTCGACAAGACCTGCTGCAAGCCCAGCAAGCCAGCGGCAAGACCCTGGCCACCGCGTTGCCATTGCTGCAAGCCTTGAACGGCACCAGCGAGCAAGTGCTGACGGCGCTGGGTGGCATAGATACCCAGTTGCAACAGCATGGAGAGCAGAACCAGGCGCAACTCGAAGACGCTCGTGCTACGCGCCAGGCCATGGAGCATTTGATCGATAGCAACGCACGCAACCTGGCGGCAATTTCTGGCGCTGCCGAACAGATGGCCAGCGCGGCGAGCACCATCGGTGAATCTGCCGGTGACCTGCAGCAAGCCATTGCCGACTTCAAGGAAGGTGTCGCCGGTGTGCTGGGGCATCTGAAACAGGACTTGGGCGAGACCATTGGGCTGATGGGGAGCAGCTTTACCGGCAACATGGAGCAAATGTCTGCCAGCTTGTCCGACGCCACGCAAGGCATCTCCATTGCGGTGAACAACCTGTCGCAGAGCGTCGGCGAGATCATGGAAGACATGAAGTCCTCCAATGAGCGCTCGCTGAAGATGCAGGTCACGGCGCTTAGCACGTTCGAGAGTTCCAGCCTTACCTTGCAGGAAAAAGTGCAAGGCATGACGCACCTGGTGGAAGTGCTGCAAGAGCGGATCACTTCGGGGCTCAAGGCGGTTTCCGAAAGTGGCCGGCGCATGGTCGCTCTCGATGGCCGCTACGACGAGGTGACGAAACAGGCCGAGCTGGCAGCCAATGAAATCAAGGCCCTGGTCGAGCAGCTCAATGCCATGCAGCAGAGCAGCCCGCTGCAACCTGCGATGGAGGCACTGGCGGCGCGGGTGGAGATGATCGGCCGTAACCTGCAGGGTATTGAGCAGCACATGGAAACACTGGGCAACCTTGCCGAGCGCAGCCAGCAGCACAGTACCGGCACCGAGATCACCCAGTCGTTGCGTCAGATCATCGAGAAGCTCCATGTTCTCGATCGCCCACAGCCGGTGGCGCCGCAGCAAGAAACGGTCGAGTGAAGGTAGCGGGCGATGAAAGACAAACCGAATGAATGGGTATCTATTGCCGACCTGATGGCTGGGGTAATGGCGGTGGTGATGCTGCTGTTGGTGATGGCGGTGTTGCAGAAGAGCTATTCGGACATCAAGCACCAGCAGGAACAGGCCCAGAGCAGTGCCAGCCAGCGGCAGAAGGTGGAGCAGTTGCTGGGTGCGTTGCGCGACTCGCTGAACAGCACTGACGGCGCCAGCCTGGTGGCGCTAGACCTGGGCGCGCAGAAACTGACGCTGCGTGATGGCGTGTTTGGCCGTGGTAGTGCCTGTATTACTGAGCAGTCCCGGGAAGCCTTCAATAGCATCGAGGTGGCGGTGACGAAGTTCCTGGGGCAGTTCCAGGGCGCCCAGGTGTACATCGAGGGTCATACCGACAACCTGCCGGTGTTGCGCCCGGTCACCAACTTCGAGGCCAATTGCACGGTCTACGACGACAACTTCACGCTCTCGGCCGCGCGCGCGCGTGAGGCGCGCAAGTTGATTATCGGCAACCTCGATGCTGCCACGGCAAGGCGAGTAGTGGTGGCGGGTTATGGAGACTCACAGCCTATCCCCGGTATTGCACCGGAGGATGCTCAGCAGCGGCGTATCGAAGTGCGCTGGATCACACCGGAGCCGGCCAAGCCATAAGCGCTCTCCAGCAATAAACGCAACGCCTGTGGGGGCGGGTTTCCTCGATGGCACTCGCCGGCAAGCCCGCCCCCACAGAAATTGCGCTGTTATTTGGGGGCTGGGCCACATGCCTTTTACCCTTCGATTCGGGTGAACTCGGCCTCGATCAACTCCCCGCTTTGGCGCCATTGCTGGAACTGTTCACGCAGCGTGTTCTGGCTCTCGATAGCATTGCGCACGTCTTCGGCATTGCTTTGCAATGAGGCATAGTCCGGGAAGAATTGGGCCTCGAAGCTTGGGGCATCGATAAGGGCCAGCAGTTCTTCACGCTGATCGTTGAAGTTGTTCTCCATCTCGACGAGCGCCAGACGGAACTGATCTTCGCGCTTCTTGCGCTCGTAACTGTCCCAGGCCTCCAGTGCCAAGCCAGCCACCGAAAGGATGCCATTGAGATTCTTGGCCAGATTTACCGCACCCCACGGTTTGAACTTGAGAGTCTTGCCCAGATCCACACCTAGGGTCTTGGCCGCGCTCACGATGCCATCACGGGCTGCCAGGATGCTGCCGTTGTTGATGAACTTGCCCTTGACCACGTAGTTCAAGCCCTGCTTGCCCAGGTCGATCACGGTGCTATTGAAGTGGTCTATCTCCGAGTCGAAGCTAAGGCGCATGCGGGAAAGCTCCTGGCTGACACCATTGAGCTGGCGATCAAACTCGTTCTTCAGGCGAGTGTTGACCATAACGCCGTCGCGACCTATCTCATGCTCGAAGAATTCCTGGAAGGTTTCCTGGGTCAGGCCCTTGGTGCGCAGGATCAGCCCGGCAAAGTAACGCGCAACGAACTCGCGCAGGCCTGTGCGTACTTCGCTTATCTGGCCCTCGGCGCCACTGAGTTGGCGAGTGAGGGCACGGTTGACTCCACTCAGGTGCTCCACTTCATCACCCAGGCGCAGGTCGTTCTCAATCGCTACTGGCAACTCCTTGTGCAGCACGTCGAGGATCACACTCTTGCGCGCCTGCTCGACGATTTTCGCCGGCCCGCCGCTGGCCTGGATCTTCCCGGCAGTGGCCTGTTGCAGGTTGCCGATATGCGACAGTGCCTTGAATTTGGTCAGGCGTTCGAGCCAGTAGTCGGTGCCCATGTCGAATGGGTTGGCGGCGACCGCAACAATGCTCAAGGCTGCTACTTCCGCGTCGCTGGCAGCAATGCTCTCGCGCAGACGGGCCTCAACGTTGCTGCGTTTTACCTGCAAGTGCTGGGCATAGCTGTCTTCATCTTCAACATCGGCCACTTCGTCGAAGCGGCTGAGCACGAACACCGTGCGCGGCAGCAGGTCAAGGGTGCGGAACAGCCAGTTCAGGTCGTCCTTGTGGCTGTCCTTGATCGGGTTGGTGGAGTTCATCACATACAGCACCAGGTGCGCTTCGCTGACGTACTTGCGGGTGATGTCCTTGTACTTCTCCATGGCATCGATGTCGGCGTTGTACTGCTCTTTGAAACCGAACAGCCCGGGAGTGTCGATAAGCACGAAGTTGTTGTCTACATCGTAGACCTTCACTTCGTTGGACGACTCCTGCTGGCTGATATTCATGCTGGCCTTGTCCAGGCGCTCCATCCACGCGGCGGCGATGGATGTCTTGCCTTCGGAGAAGCCGCCGATCAGGGCGATCTTGAGCTTTTCGGTGGCCAGGTTCTGGCTGGCGTGTTCGAGTTTGCTCAACAGGCTGGGGTCGATATTGACGCCCAGCGCGGCACCTTGTTCGAGAAACGCCTGTAGCTTGCCCAGCAGTGCCAGCGCCTGGTTGTTCTGGTGTTGAAAGCTTTCAAGAGTTGAATGCATGTTGCAGTTCCTTATGCGTTGAGGTCGCTGGCAAGGTCGTTCAGGCCACGGTGCGCGGCTGCGAGCTTGCGGTGGATGTGCGTGGCCTGGCGGGCGGGTTGATGCAGGACGCTGTCAATGTGCTCGATCTTTTCTTCCAGCGGCGGCAGCGCTTGCTTGAGGGTCTTCTGGAAACCTTCGCGGATGGCCTGGCAGGCTTGATCGAGGTTCTTGTCGGTGGCCTTGCGTTGTTGGCCTTTCTTGTAGTCGTCGTCAAAGAAGCCCCACACCGACTTGATCACGCCAATAAGTAGCGTGGCCACGCCAATGCTCATCAACACCCAGCCTACCGGGTTCCAGAACAACGCCACGCCGCCGGCCAGGCTGGCGAGCAGGCCCACTACGTTGATGCCGTTATCGATGTTCACATTCAGGTTGAAGTCGCTGGCCAAGCGGGTCTTGCCGATTTGCGAGTAGCCGTCGAGCAGGTCTTTGGCATGGGCTTCGAAGCGCTGCACGATATCGCTGACCTGGTTCTGGAACCGCTCGACTTGCTTGTCGAGCACCGCCGGCAGGTTTTCTTGCAGGGCGGCTTGCTCACTCTCGAATACCCGTTCGAGCGCGGATTTGAATTCATCGTTGCTGATGTTGCTTTCAATGCGTTTGTAAACGCGGTTACGCACGTTTTCTTCGAATTGGCCGATCGCCTTTTCGCCCTCGTTGGCGAGTCGGCTGTTGAGCGATTTGAAGGCGATCTGCAATTGCTCGCAAGCGCTCTCGGCTTCTTCTTTGAGCTTCCTGGCCAGTGGCGCGAACTGTTTGTGCTGGATGACCGCGATTTCCTCGCACACGTGGGTTACGGCCAACTGCACCTTGTTCATGTTCGAACGGCGGATCTTGGCCTTCACGTCCGTCACCAGGTCATGGGTGAGGTGCCGGTAGAACTGCTTGATGCCAGACTTGGTCAGTAGGTCGTCCGCAGGCATGGCATTGAGGAACTTCTTGCGGCTGGCCGCCGCTGTGGAGCGCGGTACCAGGCATTCGGCAGCGGCGTAGAACGCTGGCAGTGCACACAGGGTCATGCTGCGGCGGTAGTGGCCCTTGAGTTGGCCGGCCATGACCTGGTCGAGGTTGTCCAGGCTGGTTTGTTCGTCGGCACTTACCAGGTTTGGTTTGTCGAGGGCGATAGGGTTGGTGATGCGCTTGTTGTATAGCGTCCACACTTCCGTCTGCGCATCCAGTTGCGCCTTGATCTTCTCCAGCGTGCCAGGCCGCCCGGCGTCGCCTGTCTGCGGCGGCGCTGCTTTGGAGGTGACGTAGTACACCGCGTGGGCACGCTTTACCGCTTTGTTGATCTGCTCGCTGACCTTGCTTTCATCGCCCTCGATACCGGGCACGTCGAGCAGTTGGAACTGCTGCCCGGCGCTTTCGAAGGTGTAGGCCTGGGTTTCACGGGTGAAGTCGGCGCGGCCATCGCCGATGATGCGGCCGTCTTCGAAGGCGGCCAGTTGCTGCAGGCTGTCGAGAGTGGTGGCGTGGCGCTGGTTCTGCTCGCCGAGTTGCCCTTGAAGTTGCTCGCTTTGCTGGCGCAACGAGGTCAATTCGACGTCACGCTGCATGGGCAATACCGACGCGCCAGCCTGCAACTGCACCAGCGCGATTTCCTCGGGAAGCTTGCGTAGCAGGTTGAGGATGCGCTGGAACAAGTTTGCGTTGCGTTTCTGTTCTTCGATACGTGTGCGCAGGGCCTCTTCCTGCAGCTGTTGCTCGACCAGGCGTTGGTCGTGGCGGGCGTCGGCGGCGAGCACCTCTGCCTCGGCCTGGGCCAGGCGCGAGGTCAACGAGGCGATTTCCCCTTCCAGCGCCTGTAGCGCTGCTTCACTCAGGCCCGACTGCTGTTGCAGGTCGAGAAAGCGCTGGCGCTGGGCCTGTTTGGTGCTTTCCTTGAGCAGGATGCGCAAGGTTTCGATCAGGGTCGATTTGCCCGCGTTGGTTTCGCCGTAGAAAGCCACGGTGAAGGTCTTGTGCTCGGCGTTTTCCTTCAGCTCGAGGATGGCCTTGGTCAGCGCCTGCTCGATCTCCTTGAGCTTGTTTTGGGCATCCGCCTGGGCAGAGGCGAGGCTGGCGTCGTCAGCGCTGCGGCCCAGGGCGCTGAGCAGCGCGCCGACATGTTCGATGAGTCTGAGGTAGAGACCTTCGGGGAGGTCTTCGGTTGCAGTCATGGTGTCTTCCTATCTGACGTTGGTTACGCTTGGCGCGGTGGATGTCTCAGCGGTGTCTGAACCCACGCTCGCTCCCCCAGTGAACCCGCGCAAAAAACACCACAGCCACGGCGGGTACCAAAGCCGAGTAGCCGGGTTTCAGCGCGGTCTTGAAATTAGTCATCCAGCGGCCGGCTATATGCTTGCCCAGTGCCCCGGGCAGCGCCGACAGCAGGGTCCAGCTTGCCAGTTGCGTGATGTTGAGCGTCCCGCCGGTGACTGTCAGCGCTTGAGAGGTTTCCACCTCTGGAGCAGAGGCTGAAGCCTTGACGTAGGAAGCCAGGGTCAAGCGCTCGGCCAGTGCGTCGACATGGCTGAAATAGGTGTCCGCAGGCATGGCCTTCACTGCGGCAATAGGCGAACTGCTGAAGGCATGGCCTTCCGGGAACGCGTTGTCGAACACTTGCCGAACCAATAGTGCCTCCAACTCCACGACGGCGCCGCAACGTTGTCGGTCATTGGCCAGGTCGAAGTGCTCCACCAGCATGTCCAGCAGCGCGGGGTAGGCAATGCCCCGGCCCCGCACGAAGTTCACCATGCAATGGCCACCCAGGTACTGCATTTCGCGGATGAAGGAGTGCAGCGGCTGTTGCTCGTCGATGCTGGCCCAACTGCTGGTTTTGAGATGTTTGATGCCTTGGGCCAGTACCTCTTGCGGGACGCTCTGGAGCAGCCCATAAAGCAAGACGTCGTTGAGCACCGGGTCTTGCAGCTGGAGCTGGCCGAGTTGTTGGCCGTTGAAGCCAGCAAACTGCGTGCGCATGAGCACGTCATGCAGTTTCGGCCAGTAGTCCAGGTGGCCGAACTTGGTCATTTCAACGTTATCGAAGGGCTCGACTTCATGCCGCCCCAGGCACTTTTCATCGGCATTGAGCAGCAACACACCGTCCGACTTGGAGTAGGCGTTGATTACACGTTCCGCGGTATCGTTCAACGCCTGCGCTTCGTCCGCCGATACCTCCACAGCCGCAGCCATCAACAGCACGTCATTGATGATCAGGTCGCACGCATCGCGGTTTTGGGCCAGTTTGCGCAGCGCGCTGATCACCACTCGTCCGCCCAAAGAGTGGCCGACAAGGTTTACGTGGGTGACGTAGGGGTAGTGCTCCAGCAGATAGTCCCCCAGTTCATCGAGCAGGGTTTCGCCGACGAGATTCGCGCGTTTGCGGGACATCGCGAAATGGACGGCCCTGTCCCCGGCAAACGCCGCCAGCGTTGCTGCTGGGTGCAGGCGCGAGGCACCGAAGATGACATTGCGCGAAAGCTTGCCGATTGAACCGAAGTGGCTGGATTCCCAGAACGCAAGCAGGTTGATATCGGTATTCAGGGCCTGCGGAATCTGGCTGACCAGCAGTGCCCGGTCGGTGAAGTTGTGGCCCGCGGAGTAGCCGTGGATAAACACGTTGGCGGTGGTGGTCGTACTGTTGAAGGATTGGGTGGTGAAGCTGAAGCGCTGGGGTTTCAAGGGTGAGAGCTCCGTGCGAGGGCGCGATCCACAGGGGCTTAGCATGTCAGGCTGGGTGGCAAACTGCCAGCCTGTCCTCTCGTCTACGTTGCAGCCGGAATTGCAATTCGCAGCTTTAGAGTGATGCATCGATACACCTCTCAACGCAGATTGGACTTTGAAGCATGAGCAATAAGCTGTCAGGAAAAATGGCCCTGTTTACGGGCCGGGGTAATTTGAATTCAGTCAGTAACAGATTGATCTATAGAATGAATATCGGTTCTTAATTCAAGCTGGAATACCAATTGGAAGACTGGATCCAGGATTTTTGGCCTGCCGCTGCTCGACCGCTGCCAGGTAACTCCTGAGCCAAGCGCAGTCATTCAGCTAAGCGACTTTCCAATAACATGCATCACCCAGACTCCTCCGGAGCTATCGCCATAGCTGCATCAACACCAAAAGCTGCGGGCAGAAAAAAAGCTAATTGAATATCGAATCTGGGCTGGGTTGCAATAGTGAGTGGTCGCTCTTGACCTAAGGCGCCATTCAGTCCATCGCAGGGGTTACCCGGAGGCGTAGGCATGAAGTCGATCCGACTTGCGAGATGCTTGGCCCCAATAGCGATTGAAGCCTGGTCGATGAGCTTGATCATAGGTCAAAACGTACCGGCTGTGCTGCTGCAAGCCTTCTAAGACATTCAGGGATTTTTGGAACAGGCCCTATACACACGTCATTGACAAGGTATGTTGGGTCTCTGTGGCAGATTGATTGAGCGAAATGATCGATTACGTTCCGCTCTCCTGCGCTGGCGCTCTCCTCATCATGTGAGACGTAGCTGGCGTCAATCGGTTAAAATTGAAGGTTCTCCGTGGTGCTCCACGCTCTCTACTGAATCTCCAAGGAATACCATGCTCACAGGCAAGCTCCGCGGTCAGGTCGACAAGATCTGGGAAGCCTTCTGGACCGGCGGTATCAGCAACCCCATTTCTGTCATCGAACAGTTCACGTACCTGCTGTTCATCCGCCGCCTCGACGACATCCATACGCAGCGTGAAAAGGTCGCTAATGCTATCGGAGTGCCTTTGAGCAGTCCGGTTTTTGCACCGGAGCAGGAGGGGCTGCGCTGGCACAAATTCAAGAACATTGATCCGCAGCAGATGTTCGAGCGAGTGCGTGATCAGGTGTTCCCTTTCATCAAGAGCCTGCATGATGCTGAAAGCACCTTTGCTCAGCACATGAAAGATGCAATCTTCATGATCCCCAAGGCCTCAGTGCTGGATCAGGTGGTGCAACTGATCGACCTGCTCGACTTGCATGATCGCGACACCAATGGCGACCTTTACGAATATATGCTTTCCAAGCTGAGCAGCGCCGGTACCAACGGTCAGTTCCGAACTCCACGGCACATAATTCGACTGATGGTGGCGATGACTGCGCCGGTGCTGGACGGAAACAAGAGCGACACTATCTGTGACCCGGCAGCAGGTACTTGTGGTTTCCTGATGGCCGCCGAGGAGTATGTGCGTGCCTGCTACGGTGATCCGGTACTGCGCCATGACAACGAAAGCCATTTCCACAATCGCATGTTCACCGGCTTTGACTTTGACCAGCACATGTTGCGCATCGGTGCCATGAATCTGCTGCTGCATGGAGTCAACAACCCCACAGTGGCCTACCGAGATAGTCTCAGCGATCACGGCGAAGATAACATTCGTGAGGCCTACTCCCTGATTCTTGCCAACCCGCCGTTTAAGGGTTCGGTTGCCTATGACGAACTGTCGCCTGATTTGCTATCTGCGCTGGGTAAGTCCCCAAAAAAGGTACAGACTCGCGGCAAGACCAAGAAAGACGGTGACGAAACTGCTGATAAGAAAGGTCCTTCGGAAAAGAGCGAGTTGCTGTTTCTTGCGCTGATCTTGCGCCTGCTTAAAACTGGTGGGCGGGCTGCGGTGATCGTGCCGGATGGCGTTCTGTTCGGCTCCAGCAAATCGCACCGGGCAATCCGTCAGACCCTGGTGGAACAGCACAAGTTGGATGCGGTAATCGCCATGCCGTCTGGGGTTTTCAAACCTTATGCTGGAGTGTCAACGGCCATTTTGCTGTTTACTAAGACTGGCAACGGTGGTACCGACGACGTTTGGTTCTACGACATGCGAGCTGATGGTTGGAGCCTTGACGACAAGCGCAAGGAGTTGCTTTCCCAAGCGCAACAGGAATCGCTCTATCGGCATCTGCAGGGCGAGAGGGGCGAGCTCTTCGAGGCCCATGAGCAATGCAATCTACCGGATATCCTCCACCGCTGGTTTGCACGCGATGATGAGAGGGTGCGAGCACGCAGCGATCAGTCGTTCCTAGTGCCCAAGGCGGAAATCGTTGGCAACGGCTATGACCTATCGATCAATCGTTATAAGCAGCTGATCTACAAGGATGTGCAGTACGACGCACCAAAGGCGATTCTGGGGCGGATCAAGGCGTTGCAAGATGCCATGGAGCAGGGGATCAAGGCGTTGGAGGGGATGCTGTGAGCTTTCCTGAAGTGAAAATGTCAGAGGTTGCTCCGATTATCCCGCTGGAAAGTGGCTTGATTGACAGAGAAGGCTACTGGCTTTTAAACCTCGATCAGGTCGAAGCGAACTCGGGTCGTATACTTTCTAAACTGCGCGTCGACTTGAATGGAATTGGTACTTCCACCAATGTTTTTGGCCCTCAGCACGTTCTCTACTCAAAGCTACGTCCTAACCTAAATAAGGTCGTGGTGCCGGACGAATATGGATATTGCTCCAGCGAGCTGGTGCCCTTGCTTCCGGACAAGGAAAGGCTTGATCGGGACTATCTGGCGTTCTATCTGCGCTCGCCCGACTTCGTAAATTGGGCCGTCAGCAAAACAGCTGGCGCTAAGATGCCTCGCTTGAGCATGAAACTGTTTGGCGAGCAGAAGATTCCGTTGCCTCCTCTGCCCACACAGCGCCGTATCGCCAAAGTGCTGAAGCAGGTTGATCGCCTGCGTCAGCAGGCGCAGCAGATAGAGACGGAGCTAAAGCAGCTTACTCAGTCGCTGTTTCTGGAGTTATTTGGCGATTATCGGCAACAGACAGCTGAAAAATTCGTTTCGCTGGCGGAAGTTGCTGATGTGGTTTCCGGCGTGGCTAAGGGTAGTAAGTTGAGCGGTGCAGTTCGCACCCTGCCATATCTACGTGTTGCCAATGTGCAGGATGGCTTTCTTAATCTGTCTGACGTCAAGGAAATCGAGGCAACCGAGCGCGACATCAAAAAATACATGCTCAAGCCTGGCGACATTCTTATGACCGAGGGCGGAGACTTCGACAAGCTTGGGCGCGGTGCCATGTGGTCGGGAGAAATCACCGAGTGCATTCACCAGAACCACATCTTCCGGGTACGCCTTTCCGACGACTACGACCCGCAATTCTTTGAGTGTTATTTGCGCACTCAAATGGTCAAGACCTACTTCCTCAGCTGCGCGAAAAAGACCACCAACCTGGCATCAATCAACATGACGCAACTCAAGGCCTTACCGATGCCGAAGGAGCCGCGCGACAGGCAGACGCAGTTCGCTGTAACGCTGCAGAGGATTGAGGCCCAGCGACAGGTCACCTTACGCCAACAGGCGGAGCTGGAGCAGGCTTTCCAGTCGCTGATGCAACGCGCTTTCAGGGGCGAGTTGGCTTTAAAGCTGGCATGATCCACCCATAGTCCCGTATTTAAAGGAACCACGGATGAGTAACTTCCTTTTCATGGTCGAGTGGCCTGAACTGCTGGAGCCGGCTGGCAAGGCAGAAAGCCTGGTACATGCTGACCCACGTGCAGCCTGCTTTTATGCTCGTTATGCCGTGGAGCGAGCGGTGAGTTGGGTCTACCGTTACGATCCGGCCATGGACCAGCCCGGCTACGATCACAGCCTGAATACATTGATCCACCAGTCTTGCTTCAAGAACATGTTGCCACCGCCACTGTTCGGCAAGTTGAAGCTGGTGCAGAAAGCTGGTAATGCGGCGGTGCACAGTGAGCGCAAGGTGTCCCCTGCTGACGCAGCTCAGGTGGTCAAGGAGCTGCATCACATCCTTTATTGGTTCTACCGCAGCTATACGCGGCAGACGCCGCAGAACCAGGTGTTTGATGCGACGCAGCTTCCACATACGATTGCAGTCGACGCTCAACTGGTGCAGCAGAGCGTCAAACAGCTCAAGGCGCTCGAGCGCCAGTTGCAGGAGCGGGACGAAAAGGCCGCCGAGGCGCTGGCCGAAAAGGAGCAGCAGAACGCCGAACTGCGTGTTGAACTGGCCCGTCTACAGGCGCAAGTTGCCAGCCACAAGGTTCAGCATCAGCAGTTGCCTGATAGCCACGACTGGTCAGAGGCAGAAACTCGTAAGTACCTTATCGATCAATTGCTGCGTGAGGCTGAATGGAAGCCCGATGGTGCGAATGTCGCCGAGTACAAAGTCACCGGCATGCCCAGTCCTCAAGTGCTCGGATACGCAGACTATGTCCTGTGGGGGGCTGACGGCAAACCGCTGGCGGTAGTGGAGGCTAAGCGGGCTACCATCGAGCCCCATCTGGGCCGGCAGCAGGCAAAGTTGTACGCTGATTGCCTGCAGCAGATGCATGGCCAGCGCCCACTGATGTACTACACCAACGGTTATCAGATCTGGTTCTGGGATGATGCCAGTTATCCGCCGCGTATGGTGCAGGGGTATCACAATCAGGACGAGCTGCAGCGCATGGTCGACCGTCGTACTCTGGTCACACCGCTTGCTGAGGTAGGCGTTGACAGTGCAATTGCCGGCCAGGGCCGACCATATCAGGTTCAGGCAATCCGTTCAGTATGCGAGCAATTTGAACAGCATAAACAGCGTAAAAGCCTACTGGTAATGGCTACTGGCACCGGTAAAACACGAACGGTGATCGCGCTGGTGGATGTGTTGATGCGTGCCGGCTGCGTGAAGAATGTGCTATTTCTCGCTGATCGCAATGCGCTGATCAGCCAAGCTAAGAAGGAGTTCACTAAGTTACTGCCCAGGGCCGGCGCGGAAATACTTTCTGGCGGCACTCGTGCGCTGAAAAGCCGGATCTCGCTAGCGACTTATCCAACCATGATGAACCAGCTTAATGCACCAGCAGACAAGCGTCTGTGTGGCATTGGTCATTTCGATCTGGTGATCGTCGATGAGGCGCACCGCTCCATCTACCAGAAGTACCGCTACCTATTTGAATACTTCGATGCGCTGCTGGTTGGGCTGACTGCTACCCCTAAGAGTGATATCGACAAGAACACCTATCAGATATTTGACATCGAGAACGGCGTGCCGACTTTTGCCTATGAGGCGCACCAGGCTTTTGACGACAAGGTCTTGGTGCCTCCGCGAGGCTACAGCGTGCCGCTCAAGTTTATGCGCCAAGGAGTGAAGTACGCTCAGTTGTCTGCCGAGGAGCGTGAAGAGTGGGAGAGCAAAGAGGAACTGGATGAGCGCGACGAGGTACTACCCTCGGAGGTTAACCAATTCCTGTTCAACACCGACACTGTCGACAAGATGCTCCAGGTTTTGATGGCGCAAGGTATCAAAGTGGCTGGTGGCGATCGGTTAGGTAAGACGATAATTTTTGCCGCAAACAATGCACATGCTGAGCTGATTGTCGATCGATTCAATCATCACTATAAAAATTGCAAAGGGCATTTCGCACGGGTAATTACTTACAAAGAGAAGTACGCAGACACCCTGATTGATGAGTTTAAGGGCGAGCGTGCACCGGTCGATCCTAACGTGCCACTAACCATTGCTGTATCAGTGGATATGTTGGATACTGGGATTGATGTCCCTGAGGTGGTAAACCTCGTTTTCTTCAAGGTTGTACAGTCTCGGGTTAAGTTCCTCCAGATGCTTGGTCGTGGCACTCGACTGTGCAAAGATCTTTTCGCTCCCGGCGACGATAAGACTGATTTTCGGATATTCGACTATTGTCAAAACTTCGAGTTTTTTGAGGAAAACCCAGAGGGCGCGACGGATAACCTTGCTAAGCCGCTGTCACAGCAGATTTTCGCCAAGCGTCTGCAGCTTGCTACGGCGCTTGCTTGCTCCGAGCATACTGCGGAGCAGGTTTATCGGCGCTACACCCTCGACCTCCTGCACCATCGGATCACTGGGATGAACCTCGACAACTTCATGGTGCGCCCGCGTCGCCAATTGGTAGAGCGCTACCTGCAACGCGATGCCTGGAACTGTCTAAATGCCCTGCAGATTGGTGAGCTGAATGACCATCTGGGACCGCTGCCCACTGAGGCAGCTCCCTTCAATACTGCCGAGGCTGACAGTGAGCTTGCGCTGCGCTTTGACCACCTGGTTCTCCGCTTGCAAATAGCACGGCTGGAGGAGGGCATAATCCCGGAGAGTTTACGTCTACAAGTGGTGGAGTTAGCTAGACAATTGGAAGCCAAAGCGAGTGTGCCTGACGTTAAGGCGCACCTGCATTTCATCCAGCAAGTGCAAAGTGATGAATGGTGGCAGGACTCGACAATCCCAATGCTCGATGAGATGCGTCTGCGTCTACGGAAGCTTGTGCAGTTTGTCGACCGCGAAGGGCGCAAGGCGGTTTATACCCGCTTTGAGGATGAACTGAGTGAGGCGACAGAGAAGGATGTTATCTCCATCATCGCCACCGGCGGAGCGTTGCTGCAGTACCGCAAGAAAGTTGAAGCATTCATCAAGGCCAACGAGGGGCAGTTGACCATCCAACGGATAAAGCGCAACCGTCCTGTCACCGTCCAAGACTTAGCGGTGCTGGAGGACCTTCTGTTTGCTGCCAGCGGCTTGCCAGACCGTACAACTTACGAGAAAAATATACACCCGGATAAATCGCTCGGGGTGTTTATCCGTGAGTTGATTGGCCTTGACCGCAGCGAGGCCAAGGAGGCCTTCGCTGATTATCTAGACGAGCGACAAATGAATAGTGCGCAGATCCAGTTCGTCACTCTTTTGATTGATTACTTTACTCAGAATGGCGTGTTGGCCCCCGAGCGCCTTACTCAGCCGCCGTTCGCCGCCGACCTGCTGCAGCTATTCCAGCCAGCCCAAATCGCCGATATTGCACAGCGAATTCGTGTGATCAACGATAATGCACAGGCGGTGAATGAGGAGGCGAGGGGTAATATGTCAATGGTCGCGGAAGCCACGAGAGGGTATTGAGAAGCAGCAGGGCGAAGATAGTTGGCGGCCATAGCTAGAGTTGCGACTGTCATGCTGACTGACAGTACCATCTCATTCACCGCGTACAGTTGGCTGATGCAGCGCTACGAGTGGGAGCGACGCATCAGCTCAACGGTCGGTTACTACCAGCGCTTACCGAAAACTAAATTCGGTGTCCGGAATTAGTTGAACGCGACACTTCGAGCACTTACTGGCCTGTGCCCCAATGTGTACACGAGATTAGATGTTTCAATCGAACAGCGCCGTCTCAGTTAGTCCCTTACCGGGGTCCGATGCGCGGGCGTTTATAAGGCCCCACTGGCATTGGATAGGGTTCGAAAGGCGCAGGGCGCCGACGGCCTGCGAGCTTGTCGAGGCCATAGTGGGGGCTCACCCGAGCGATTCGTCGAAGTAGTCACTGTCGAGCCTGGGCACTTTGTAAAGCTGCGAGCTGACACCCACCTCATGGTCGAGCATCAGGTTTACCAGGCGTTTACCATCGACCAATACCAACCCCTCGACCGAGCGCGCGAAGTCAACGGCCTGGGCGGTGAAGCCGGAGGTGGTGATGAATACACCGCGTTTGGCTTTCTGCCCGGCCAAGGCGCCATAAAACGCTTGTAGGTCGGGACGCCCGACAGTGTTCTGCCAGCGCTTGGCCTGCACGTAAACCTTTTCCAGCCCTAGTGCGTCCAGCGAGATCACGCCGTCGATGCCGCCGTCGCCACTGCCGCCGACTTGTTGCAGAGCCTGACGGTTCGCGCCATAGCCCAGGCTGTGCAGCACGTCGAGTACGATGTGCTCGAAGCGTGTCGAGCTGGCTTGTAGCAAATTGTCCAGAAGGTCTCCCGCGACGCTTGTGCGCAGCTCGAGGATGGCTTGGTTTAGGCGCTCCTGCGGGCTGCTAGTGGCGAGGTCGGTCTTGGCAATAGGCTCTGACGTGTCGCTGCTTTCATCAAGCGAGGCGGCGTCCGGTGCTGTCTTCAGCTTCACGCTCATGAAGTTCACAGCTAGGTGCTCGACTTGCTCTGGGCTCAACGGCGTCGGGTTTGCCTGGGCGAATGCGCGGCCGGTGTCGGTCAGCTGCCAGTAGCCACGCTTGGCGCTGCTAGAGTAGCCAGCACGCTTTAGCCGATCATGCGCCCAGCCTGATCGATTCTTGTAGGTGGCCTGGCCACTTGCGATGGTCTCCTGCCGCTGTGACTCGCTCAGGCAAAGAGACATGGCGGCGGCTTCGTGAGCCTCGCTCGCGGTGGACCCGTCAGGACGTGTGGCGAGAAAACGTAGGATGGGCTCTATGAACTGGTCGTAGGTCGGGACTGACATGGCTCTTTCTATTCCTGATTAGAGGCTTAGTCCAACGTAGCAGCTCAGCGACTGCGCTTTGTCTTAGTGAGCCAAATTGCTGATCTCAACGCGCTGTCTACCATATTCACACCCATGATTTTTCTAAGCGGCGAGCGAGCAGTCGCAGGGTTAGGAGGTAGTAATACCGCGTTGCATTGCTGCGCCGGGCTAGACGCTGTTCGAGGAACCAAATCACATGCTTCCGCTGCCAAGTCCAAGGCGTTTCTCGCTGCCAGCGCTCTGCAATCTCAGCCTGGATGATTTTCGCCTGTCGTACATGGCGTTGTCGAGTTGCGTGCGAGCCCGTCAATACCGCAGACAAGAACAGCTCCATGTCGAATGACTTGCTCATGCGCACCCTCCAATGTAGGCAGCGACCACGTCGATCCGCCCGTGCCCCAGCTCATAGCTGATTTGCCTTCGGGCCTCACGATCAAGGTTCCCGTCTACCTGGCAACATTGGCCGCCATTGATTGGCGCGGGGTGTTGGTTGATCTGCTCGTAGCGCTCACAGGCATACGCCGCTCGTAGCTCATGGAAGCCTCTGAGGTTGTGTGCATGGAGGATGTCCCGCGCAGGGCGGATGATTTCCTGGAGAAAATTCAGGTAGCTTTCATCTGGTGCAATCAGGTTGCGGCTGCCCGTAGGTGACAGCTGCCGTGCAAACCCAAGTGCGTCTTGAACATGGTGGTCCACCGCAATCCATCGTGGCGCTGAGGCGCCAGCTCGGCCGCCTTTGGTGCCATCCTGGATGTTGATCCTGCCTAGGTCGTTAGCCTCACGGCTCAGCCGTGGCAAGTCGGCTAGGATCGCCTCACGCAAGCGCATGCCGGTGGCTCGCGCCAACAGAACGATTGCAGCGGCCCGTTGCTGATGATTGCGGCAAAGCGCATTGACGATCTGTTTAACCTGTTCGCGGTCTTGGCCCTGCGGCACTGAGTGGCGAATCCCGGTGCGCTGCATACCCAACGCCCTGCTCGGACTGGACAATGCCACGTACTGATCACCGCGAAGCGCTGCCATAGTCCTGTTAACGCTGGAAAGGCGGTTTTGTGCGGTGCTAAGAGCAAGCTCACCGCGCCTAACCACTTCGCGCAGATACGCCGCATAGTCCGCCAATACCTTCCGATCAATCTGCCGCGCATCATTGATACCCGGCCCCTGTTCTGAGCGGCACCACTTAACGAATGCCTGCCACCGATCACAGTGTGCCTTCACCGTGCCGTAGTGGCCGCCGCCGAACATGTCTTTCAACGCCTGCGGCCCTGCATAGCTCAGTTGTCTGCCGTAGCCGAAATTGCGGCCATCGCGTCTACCCACCAATGCCATATCGGTCACCTCATCTCTTGCTCTCCAGTCCTGCCCCACGTCATCCCGCCAAGAATGCTGAGTGTTATCAGGGATCAAGGCCCCTGCGACCTGTGGGGAATGTCCTCTACGCGGGACTGGCGGCTCCTTACGACCGGGAGCAAGGGCATCTCATGATCTGGCCTCCTGAGCACCATTACCGGTGGGCGGGTGGAGGCTGCATTGGCTGACGAGACCAGTGCCGCGAGATCCTGAACCGGGTGAACGCAGCGGTGCGATGACCGGGGCATGCCTGACTGTCAGTCAGGTGCAGTCCATTCCTTGGTCTGCGGCACCATCATCTAAAGCGCTGTTGCTGGTGACATCGACGGTTGTCACGCTGATTGTCACGAGGGAAGTTGCCGCAAAGCCAAGTGCGATGAGGGCTGCAGCAGGGTTAGAAGCGCCCGTCTCTTTCCAGGAGAAAGAGACGGGCACAGGTTGGCGCAAGATTCGGCCAAGCGGATAGGTTGCTGCAGGGCAGCGCAATAGGAAGTGTCGTCTGGCGCACGAGGGCCATGAAATGTAGTTGGCATCCATCACCGGGGAGGTGACCGGGCGAGCTGCCGGATGCGAATCGCCCTTGGGGAGAACCACCGCGGGAGCGGCGTGACCTTTAAGATTCGGGTCACCTGGGGTGCTGTCATCGACAGCGCTTGCTCGGCCAGTTCTACGCTTGTGGATAAACCCGGTCAAGGGCCGAGATTCAGCGCTTATGGGGACGTGAAAAGCGGTTATCCATCTGTGGAATTCCGTGGTAAATCCCGGATTACGTCGTGGCTTTTAGCTCTTCAAGGTGAGGTCCATCCAAACAGGGCGGCTTTGCAGCCCTGTTTGGATGGACCCGCGCTGACAAGCGGATAAACGAGGCTGCTTTCCCTGAATCTTGAGCGATCAGTTGCTGTCGCCGCCGTTATTGCGCCTGTACAGTGCTAGCGGATCGGCACCACGTTATTGTCTCTGACTTGGCCGTATGCAGAGGCGAGCAGGCTGCCGGTGGCGGCTTTCTGGATGTACTCACTCCACCAAGCCATCATCGGGCGCCGGCGCTCGATGTAGTCGGCTCGGTTGTAGGCGCTGCGCACTTCATCCTTGTCGACGTGCGCCAGGGCTACTTCGATGAGCTCCGGGTCCCACCCATGTTCATTCAAGATGGTGCTGGCCATCGAGCGCATGCCGTGGCTGACTAACCGATCCTGGAACCCCATGCGTTTTAACGCCATGTTGGCCGTTTGGCTATTGGCGTGGGTACGCGGATTTCTGTCTGCCGGGAAGACGTATTCGCGATGGCCGCTGTGAGTTTTCAGTGACTCCAAAAGTGCGACAGCGTGATCACTCAACGGGATGCTGTGAGGGCGGCGCTTCTTCATCCGCTCCGGTGGAATAGTCCAGACACGCCTTTCAAAGTCGATGTCTGCCCAGCGAGTAGTCGCCGCCTCGGCGGGGCGAGTCATGGTGTGCAACTGCCATTCGATCAGGCAGCGGGTGGTGCGTTTGATACTGGCGTTCGCGATCTCCAGCATGAGCTCGGGGAGTTCTTCGGGCGGAAGCGCAGCCATGTTCTCTTTCTTGGGCTTCTTGAATACTGCCCTGATGCCGGTGAGCGGATTGGCGAAGATCAGCCCGGAGTTTACGCCGTAGGTCATGATCTCGTTTAGCCGCTGGCTTAGACGCTTGACCGTCTCCAAGCTGCCTTTCGCTTCGATTGGACGAAGCAATGCGATCACCATCGGCGCGGTGATCTTCGTCAGTGGCGTCGTCTTCAAATCGGGGAACACGTGCAGTGTGAGCGACCGCCAGATGTCCTCGGCGTAGGCCGGGGTGACCGAGTCTTTCTTGAGCTCGAACCAGGCGGTGGCCACGTTCTCGAAGGTGTGTTCCGTTTCTGCGCGCTTGGCCTCATTCAACGTATTGCGTTGCACCTTCGGATCGATGCCCTGTGCGAGCAGCTCGCGGGCATCGACTGCCATCTTTCGTGCATTAGCCAGTGACAGTTCGGGGTAGGTGCCGAAGCCGATGTTGATGCGCTTCTTGGTCACCGGTTCTCGGTAGTTGAAATTCCACAGCAACGAGCCGTTGCTGCGTACGCGGAGCTGCAAACCGTCACCGTCCGTGAGGACGTAATCCTTGGACGCGGGTTTGACTCCCTTGAGTTGTCGATCGGAGAGGCGGAGGTTTTGAGCAGGCATGAGATTGTCCTCAAGCACTGATTCGGTATTCCAAAGATTAGCACCGGGTGAGCTGGAATACCGCCTGGAATACCCGAATAGCTGGAACTCAAAAACTCTTGAAAGACCGCAAAAGCGCTGGAAGCCGCGTATTTACTGGATCGCAGGCACAAAAAAAGACGTCCGTGGACGTCTTTGTTTGATCATTTGGTGGAGCCGGGGGGATTTGAACCCCCGTCCGCCAGTACTCCGCTGTCGGTACTACATGCTTAGCCGTGTCTACTGATTTAATCCGCAGCCGCCCGACGGGCAGGGTGCTTTGGATGAGTTGGGTAAGTTTTAGTCGCTTCGCCCCCAACGTGCTGCACGACGATCCTGTTCTGTATGACAATCATTTCGGGTTTACAGGCATCCCCTGATGATTGCTGGAGCCGAAGCTACCAGGAGAGCGGGCTCAGCTGCTTACGCAGCGAGAGCGTAGCCCTCGTAGTTTTCGTCATTGGCAACTATAGAAAGTTGCAACAGTGGATTTACGAGTTCTGTTACCAACTCGGCATGCACCTAGAGTTTCGCTACCGGCGTCGAATCCTAATCGGCCCCACACTCAGCTCTAGCTGAACGTGCCTTTCAGCACGCAAGGCCGAGTATACGCGCTTACGCGGGCGACGTCGACAGAAGGTTCGGCCACCCGCGTGTGCGCAGGGCCTAGGTGCCACTGCCACCGGCCGAGCCGCTGCCTTTCTCGGTCTTTTCCAGGCGCTCGAGCACCTTGCTGGTGATGGCGATGCATTCCTTGTTGTCGCCTTTCGCCTGGGCGGCCTTGGCCTGGTCCACGTGCTCGGTGATGGCCTTGTCCAGGCCTTCGGAGGTGGCGCCGGCGGTGGCCATGCTGTCGTCGATCTTCTGCAGGTTCATGGCGCACAGGTCGTCGGCGGCGAATACAGGCGAGGCCAGCAGGGTGGCGGCCGCGAACAGGGCGGATAGCGCAGTACCTTTCATGGGAGTCTCCTCGTGAGGCCTCGGGAAGGTGGGCCTGATCGGTGGACTGCGCGGCTTTGGGCGGGGTTCAATCGGGTTTGTCGCCCTTGCATCGCGGGGCAAGCCCGCTCCCACGCCTTGCGCTTGCGGGGTTTGGCACGCGCAAATAAAAAGCCCCGGCACGGGGCCGGGGCTCTGTCATCACGCTAACGTGATCACTCCTGGTTGGCCAGTTTGTGCTCAAGGTAGTGGATGTTGACGCCGCCTTTGCAGAAACCTTCATCACGCACCAGGTCGCGGTGCAGCGGGATGTTGGTCTTGATGCCGTCGACGACGATCTCGTCCAGGGCATTGCGCATGCGCGCCATGGCTTCGTCGCGGTCCTTGCCGTAGGTGATCAGCTTGCCAATCAACGAATCGTAGTTCGGCGGAACCGAGTAGCCGCTGTACAAGTGCGAATCGACGCGCACGCCGTTGCCGCCCGGGGCGTGGAAGTGCTTCACCTTGCCTGGGCTCGGGATGAACTTCTTCGGGTCTTCGGCGTTGATCCGGCACTCCAGCGAGTGGCCGCGGATCACTACGTCTTCCTGGCGGAACGACAGCTTGTTGCCAGCGGCGATGCTGAGCATCTCCTTGACGATGTCGATACCGGTGACCATTTCCGAAACCGGGTGCTCCACCTGAACACGGGTGTTCATTTCGATGAAGTAGAAACGGCCGTTCTCGTACAGGAACTCGAAGGTACCGGCACCGCGGTAGCCGATCTCGATGCACGCGTCGACGCAACGCTTGAAGACTTCCTGGCGGGCCTTCTCGTCGATGCCCGGGGCCGGGGCTTCTTCCAGCACCTTCTGGTGACGGCGCTGCAGCGAGCAGTCACGGTCGCCCAGGTGCACGGCATTGCCCTGGCCGTCGGACAGGACCTGCACTTCCACGTGGCGTGGGTTGGTCAGGAACTTCTCCAGGTAGACCATCGGGTTGCCGAACGCGGCACCGGCTTCGGTGCGGGTCAGCTTGGCCGATTCGATCAGGTCTTCTTCCTTGTGCACCACGCGCATGCCGCGACCACCACCGCCACCGGCGGCCTTGATGATCACCGGGTAACCCACCTCGCGGGCGATCGCCAGCGCGGTTTCCGGATCTTCCGGCAGCGGGCCGTCGGAGCCTGGCACGGTCGGCACGCCCGACTTGATCATCGCTTCCTTGGCCGACACCTTGTCGCCCATCAGGCGGATGGTGTCGGCTTTCGGGCCGATGAAGATGTAGCCGGAGTTTTCCACCTGCTCGGCGAAATCGGCGTTTTCCGCGAGGAAGCCGTAGCCCGGGTGGATGGCGGTGGCGCCTGTCACTTCGGCGGCGGCGATGATCGCCGGGATGTGCAGGTAGGATTCCTTGGACGATGCAGGGCCGATGCAGACCGATTCGTCTGCCAGGCCCAGGTGCATCAGTTCACGGTCGGCCGTGGAGTGCACGGCGACGGTCTTGATGCCCAGCTCTTTGCAGGCACGCAGGATCCGCAGGGCAATTTCCCCGCGGTTGGCGATCAGAACTTTTTCGAGCTTCCCAGACATCGTTGGCTCTCCGCGAATCAAACGATGGTGAACAGCGGCTGGTCGAACTCAACCGGCTGGCCGTCTTCTACCAGGATGGCGTCGATCACACCGCCGATATCGGATTCGATGTGGTTCATCATCTTCATGGCTTCGACGATGCACAGGGTGTCGCCCTTCTTCACGGCCTGGCCGACTTCTGCGTAGTTCGGCGAAGTTGGCGAAGGCTTGCGGTAGAAGGTGCCGACCATCGGCGAACGGATCACGGTGCCTTTCAGGGCAGGTGCGGCGGCAGCGGCTTCAGCGGCCGGGGCGGGAGCGGCGGCAACCGGGGCTGCGGCAGGCGCGGCGGCCATTGGCGCGGGTGCGTAGAACTGCTGGGCGGCCGGGGTCTTGCTGTGACGGCTGATGCGAACGGACTCTTCGCCTTCCTTGATCTCCAGTTCGTCGATGCCGGACTCTTCCAGCAGTTCGATCAGCTTTTTGACTTTACGGATATCCATTAATCAGCAACTCCCAAGGTTCGGTCGGGGACGTATTTTTAAAACGTGTCGAAAACGTTTCTTCATGAGCCTCGGCCCTAAAGGGCCAAGGCCTTGTGTCATCAGGGCTGTGCGTTGGCAGCCAGGTGTTCCAGCGCAGACTCCAGGGCCAACCGGTAACCGGTGGCTCCGAGGCCGCAGATCACCCCTACGGCAACATCCGAAAAGTAGGAGTGGTGACGGAACGGCTCGCGTTTGTGCACGTTGGAAAGGTGCACTTCGATGAATGGGATGCTCACCGCAAGCAATGCGTCACGTAATGCGACGCTGGTGTGGGTGAAAGCGGCCGGATTGATCAGGATGAAGTCCACGCCTTCGTTGCGCGCGGCGTGGATGCGGTCGATCAATTCGTACTCGGCATTACTCTGCAGGTATTGCAGATGGTGGCCGGCGGCGCGGGCGCGCTGCTCCAGGTCCTGATTGATCTGGGCCAGGGTGGCGGCGCCGTAGTGCCCCGGTTCGCGGGTCCCGAGCAGGTTCAGGTTGGGGCCGTGCAGCACCAGTAGGGTTGCCATCTGCGATTCCTTGGTTTTGTAGGGCAATTCGACATAGCGCGGCGACTATGCCGCAACAGGCGCTGAGTGTCCAGTTCCCGGCAATAGCCAGCACGATGTCCGAGATTCACGCAAAGTATGTGACCGGATGACTGACTTTGGTCACTCGCCAGCGGATTTTTCAGAGGCTGCGGGAAGTTATAGACCGAGTTGGCCGCGCACGCGCGCCAGAACCTGGGCAAAATCGCCGGCGTTTATCTCGCCAATCACCCGATCGCTGGTCATTTCGCTGCCGTTCGCCGCAAAGAACATTAACGCGGGCGGGCCGAACAGGCGGTAGCGGTCGAGCAGGGCGCGCTGTTCGGCATTGCTTTCGGTGATATCGAAGCGCAGCAGGCGGAAGGCGCCGAGTTGCGCCTCGACCTGCGGCGCGTTGAGCACCTCGTGCTCGATCACCTTGCAGCTGATGCACCAGTCGGCGTACCAGTCGAGCAGCACTGGCTGGCCGGCGGCCTTGGCTTCGGCCAGGGCGGCATCGAGGGCGGCGGGGCTGGTGATGGTCTGCCAGGCGTCGGCCTTGGCCGCTGCGGGGCTGCCGGCCACGGTAGGTGGCGGCAGTGGGCGCAGCGGATCGCCCTGGCCGCTCAGGGCGCCATACCAGCAGGCCAGGGCGTAGACCAGCAGCGCCAGGCCGAGCAATTGCGCCAGGCGCTGACGCGGGGTTTTCACCACGAACTCCAGGGCGCCGAGGAACAGCGCCACGCCCGCGGCCAGCAGGCCGATCAGCAGCAGGGTGACAGGCCCCGGCAGCACGCGGCTGAGCAGGCCGATGGCCAGGCCCAGCAGCAACACGCCGATGGCGTTTTTCACCGTGTTCATCCACGGCCCGCTCTTGGGCAGCCAGGCGGCGCCACCGGTGGCGACCAGCAACAGCGGCGCGCCCATGCCCAGGCCCAGGGCAAACAGTTTCAGGGCGCCGCCCAGCGCGTCGCCGCTGGCGCTGATGTACAGCAGCGCACCGGCCAGCGGTGCCGACACGCAGGGCGAGACCAGCAGGCTGGAAAGCACGCCGAGCACCGCCGCGCCCAGCAGCGAGCCACCCTTGGTGCGGTGGGCGAGGCTGTCCAGGCGGCTGCTCAAAGCCTGCGGCAGCTTGAGGTCGAACAGGCCGAACATGGCCAGGGCGAACAGCACGAAGAACGCGGCGAACGGCACCAGCACCCAGGCCGATTGCAGGCGCGCCTGCAGGTTGAGCCCGGCGCCGAACAGGCCCATCAGTGCACCCAGCACGGCGAAGCTCGCCGCCATCGGCAGCACATACGCCAGCGACAGCGACAGGCCACGCAAGCCGCCGACCTGGCCGCGCAGCACCACTCCGGAGAGGATCGGCAGCATCGGCAGCACGCACGGAGTGAAGGTCAGGCCGACACCGGCGAGGAAGAACAGCAGCAGCGACTTCCAGGTCCAGCCCTGCTCGGCGCTTGCCGGCAGCGGGGCGCCTTGGCCGTCGATGCTCAAGCGCGCGGTCTCCGGCGGATAGCACAGGCCCTTGTCAGCACAGCCCTGGTAACCCACCAGCAGGGTGAAGGCGCGCGGGTCGTTGCGCGGCAGTTCGATGTCGAGCACGCCGTGGTACACCTCGACATCGCCGAAGAACTCGTCGTGCTTGGCCTCGCCCTGGGGGATGTTCGGCGCGCCGAGCTTGATGTCCGCAGGCTCGGTGCGGAACTGGAAGCGGTGGCGGTAGAGGTAGTAGCCGTCGGTGGCGACGAAGCGCAGCTTGACGGTCTGGGCGTCGGTCTCGATCAGGCTGAGCTTGAAGGCTTCGTGCACCGGCAGGAAGTCGGCGCTGTTGGACGCGGCGCCGAGGGTGGCGCTGGGGCGGTTGTCGAGCAGGCCGGTGGCGAACGCAGGGCTGGCCAGCAGCAGGAACAACAGGAAAAACAGGCGGCGCATGGCGGACTCGCGAGGTGGAACGTGGCGGCATGATAGCGGACTTGGCGAGGCTATGGGCCATCGCGGGGCAAGCCCCGCGATGCTTTCAAAGCCGGAACGCCCGCACCGCCGTGTTCAACTCACCGCCCAGCTTGAGCAACTGCTCGCCCTGCTCACGCCCTTCGCCAATACGCTGCAGGTTGTCCTCGCCCAGCTCGTGGATGCGCTCGCTGTGATCACGAATCTCGCTCACCGCCCCGGTCTGCTGCGCGGTCACATCGGCGATACGCACCGCGGTGTCGGAAATGGTGCGGATAGCGCTGACGATCGCGTCCAGCGCACCATCGGCCGACTGTGCCTGGTTGGCCGTGGCCTCGGCGTGCTCCAGCTGGGTGCGCATGCCGTCCACCGAATCGCGGGCGGCTTGCTGCAGGCGGTCGATCAGCGCCTGGATCTCGCCAGTGGCGCCAGTGGTGCGCTGCGCCAGCGAGCGCACTTCGTCGGCCACCACGGCGAAGCCACGGCCCATCTCGCCGGCCCGTGCCGCTTCGATGGCGGCGTTGAGCGCCAGCAGGTTGGTCTGCTCGGCAATCGCGCGGATCACCGTGAGCACGCCACCGATGGTCGCCGACTCTTCCGCCAGTTGCTCGATCATCCGGGCGTTGCCCTGCACTTCGTCGACCAGCGCGCGCAGGCCGGACAGGCTCTGGCCAATCACCGTCTGGCCCTGCTCCACGGCACGGCCGGCATCGCGGCTGGCCTCGGCGGCGGAGCTGGCATCGCCGGCCACCTGCTGGATGGTCGCCTCCAGCTCGCCCAGGGCGTCGCGGATCTGCGCCGTGTCCCCGGCCTGGCGTTCGGCGCCGTCGTGCAGGGCGCTGCTCATGCCGGCCAGGGCATGGCTGCTGCCGGCCACCTGTTCGGCGTTGTGACGGATGGTGCCGACCAGCTCCACCAGGTACTGGCGCAGGCGGTTCAGCGATTCCTGGATATCGTGCAGCTCGCGGTTGGTGCGGCCTAGGGCGATGGGTTGGGCGAAGTCGCCCTCGGCCCAGCGCGACAGCGCCGGCGCCAGGCTGGTGAGGGTGCGTGCCAGGCGACGCTGCAGGGTATCGATGAGCAGGGCGATCAGCAGGATCAGGCCGATCATCAGGCCCTGGATCAGCCGTACCTCGCCAGCGATGGTGGCGTGCAGGCCGCGTACCTCGGGCTCGAGGCCGGCGATGGCCTGCTGCACCGCCTCCAGGCGCTCACCGGTGCTGGCGGCCAGGGTGGCGCGGCGCTCGATCTGCTCGCGGGTACGTTGCAGTTCGGCAGGGTAGCGGCCGAGCAGGCTGTGCAGCTCGCGCTTCAGGCCCACGGCGATGTCTTCCTGCTCGGCGCTGGCTTGCGACTCCAGGCCCATCATCGCGGCAAAGTCATCGGCATTGGATTCGGCGGCACGGGTCACCCCCAGCAGCGGCAGGCCGTCGATGGCCTGGGCCTGGGCGGCGATCTGTTGCAGTTCGCGGTCCACTTCGTCGGCCAGCTCGGCGCGGCCGCTGCTGACCAGCTTGTCGCGGGCCAGGGACAGACGGCCCAGGTGCAACGAGGCTTCCAGCAGTGGCGTCAGGTAACGACTGGCGTCGGCGCTGCCGCTGTCACGGGCATAGCCGGCCAGTTGCTCGAGGTTTGCCCCGAGCTCCCGTTCGGCTTGCAGCAGCAACGCCTGGGGGTCGCCGGCCAGCTTGCCGGCGGCTAGCAGTTCGTTGGCGGTGAAGCCCTGCAGGCTGTCGAGGCTCGGGCGCAGCTTGGCCGACAGGGGCTCAGGCCAGTCGGCCAGGGCTGCCTGCAATTGCTTGTTGGCCTCCATGGCCGCCGCGTGGCGCAGGGCGTCGCCGCTGCCCAGGTAGGCCTGGATGTTGCGCGCGGCATCGTTCTGGAACTGCTGGGACAGGCCCAGGTAGCGCTCCATCAGTTGATAGGGACGTTCCAGGGCGCGTTGCGACCACCACAGGGTCGCGCCCAGGGCAATACACACGGTCACCAGCAACAGGGTGTTGAAATTGGTCAGCCACTTCAGGCGCATAGCCGCGAACTTCCTGCGGAGGGGGAGTGGAGAAGTCGGGCCTGAAGTTATTGCGATTTTGTGACGAGGTGATGACGACGGCGGGTTGGCGCCATAAAAAAGTGGCACAGTGCCGGTATTGGTGCCTGGTCCATCGCGGGCTTGCCTAAGGCTCGACCCGCACCACGCAGTTGCGTCCGGCGTGCTTGGCGCGGTACAGCGCCTCGTCCGCGGCGCTGGCCATGGTCAGCGCGTCGAGCTGCTCGTCCAGCTGCACCACCCCGGCGCTGAAGGTGCATTGCAGGTCGTGGGGCTGGGCCGGGTAATGGATCTCGGCAAAGCGTCGACGGATTTCGTCGAGCACCTTGTGCGCCGCTTCCAGTCCGGTATTGGGCATGACGATGGCGAACTCTTCGCCACCGTAGCGGCCGATGAAGTCGGTCTTGCGCAGCCGTTGCTTGAGGAACAGCGCCAGGCTCTTGATCACCCGGTCGCCCATGGGGTGGCCGTGGCGGTCGTTGATTTTCTTGAAGTGATCGATGTCGAGCATGGCGAAGCTCAGGGGCTGCACCTCGCGGCGGGCGCGGAAGCTGCAGTCCTCGAGCAGTTGCAGGATGTGGGTGTGGTTGTACAGCCCGGTGAGGCTGTCGCGCACCATCCGCGCCTTGAGGTGGCGGGCGCGGGCGGCGCGGTTGCGCACGGTGGTCACCAGGTGCCGCGAGCGGATCGGCTTGGTAAGGAAGTCGTCGCCGCCCTCGCTCATTGCGTCGAGCTGCTTGTCCAGGTCGTCCTCGGCCGACAGGTAGATGATCGGCACGCTGACGTAGCGGTCGTTGTGGCGGATCACCTTGGCCAGCTCCGGGCCGGTGCACGCGGGCATGTACATGTCGAGGATGATCAGGTCGGGCTGGAAGTCCGCCAGCTCGCTCATGGTGCGGATCGGCTCGGTGAGGGTGCGGGTGATGATCCCGGCGCTGTTGAGCGTTCGCTCGGTGTGCAGGGCCTGGGCCCGGGAGTCGTCGATCACCAGCACGCGGAACGGGTCGTACTGGGTGGCGCTAGTCAGCAGTTCGAGCTTCTCCAGCAGACTGGAGGCGTCCAGGGTGCCGGTGAGGAACTCCTGGCCGCCGGCGCGCACCGCGGCCAGGCGGGTCGGGGTGTCGGTTTCATGCAGGCTGAAGAACAGCAGCGGCACCGGTTGTTCCAGGCCTTGCTGGGCCTGGGCCGCCAGTTGCAGGCCGATGCCGGCGCCGGTGAAGTCGACGTCCATGACGATCGCCGACGGCAAGCGCTCGCTCATCGACGCCTGGAACGCCTCGGCGCTGCACAGCGCCTGCACACTCAGGCCGAAGAACTCCAGTTGCTGGGCCAGGCGTTCGGCGCGGTCGTGATCCTGCAGCACGATGTACACCGGTTTGCGCAGCGGCGGCAGGGGCACGTTGTCGAGCTGGTCGCCCTTGCGCAGGCCGGTGCGTGACAGGCGCTGCATCAGGCGATTGAGCTCGCTGATCAGTTCCGAGTTCAGGCGCGCGCTGTTGGCTTCGATGGCGCGCAGGGTCTGGCCGATGGCCGTGGACAGGCTGCCATGCTCGGGCTGCTCGAAGCGTTCGGCATAGCGCTGCAGGCGCAGGTTGGCCTCGCACAGTTCGCCCAGGTCGCCGCTGGACCACTCGCCACGCTGCAGGCGCTGCCAGATCTCGAGGATCTGCCGGGCCTGGTGGATCACCCGCTGGGCAAAATGCTGCTTGAGGCGTTCGTGGCTCGGCTCGGCTGGCTGGGTCATGTCCTGACTACTTATGAGTGGGAGGGCGCAGGTTCAATGATGGCTCTATGCTAGCACTGCTTTTCCGACAAGCGAGTGCCTCGGGTCAACAAAGTGTTAAGGGACGGTAATTCAGTTGCTGACCTGTTGGTCGCTTATACGAATGGCGGCGTCTGCTTTATAGTGCTGCCACCTGGGTTTGTCGTGGCACCCTGGCCGAGGCCTGTGGTCCAAACCCTGAACCGTTCGTGACTGATTAAGGACAATGCCATGCTGGATTGGAAAAACCGCGAGGCCAAGGCCGAGCCCCGCGAGCGGGTCGAAACCCGCGGCGCCGCTACCCGTAGCTATGTTGGCGGCCTGTGGAGCCGTGCCCTGGGCACCCTGATCGGCCTCTACCTGCTGGTGTGCATCGGCCTGGGCTGGTACTGGAGCCAGGAGCCCGAGCTGTTCCCGGTGCAGCAGAACGCCCAGGCCGCCGCCGAGCGCAACGGCCAGCAGATGGTGGTCGGCTACACCACCATCGAAACCCTCAAGACCGTCGCCGGCACCCTGCTCGACAAGCCGGGTGGCTACATCTCCAACGACCGTTTCCCGCCAGGGCTGTGGATGGACAACATGCCGAGCTGGGAATACGGCGTGCTGGTCCAGGTGCGTGACCTGTCCCGCGCCCTGCGCAAGGACTTCGCCCGTTCGCAGTCGCAATCGACCGAGGACGCCGACCTGGCCAAGGCCGAGCCGCGCTTCAACTTCGACAACAAGAGCTGGATCCTGCCGTCGAGCGAGTCGGAGTTCGAAGAGGGCATCAAGTCGCTGAACCGCTACCAGGTGCGCCTGGCCAAGGGCGACCAGGGCGCGATCTTCTACACCCGCGCCGACAACCTGAACAACTGGCTGGGCGACGTCGCCACCCGCCTGGGCTCGCTGTCGCAGCGCCTGTCGGCCAGCGTTGGCCGGGTCAAGCTCAACAACACCCTGAAGACCGAGTCCGTGGCCCCGGGCCAGGCGCCACAGGTCGACGAGGAAGTGGTCGAGACCCCATGGCTGCAGATCGACAACGTGTTCTACGAAGCTCGTGGCCAGGCCTGGGCGCTGTCGCACCTGCTGCGCGCCATCGAGGTCGACTTCGCTGACGTGCTGGCGAAGAAGAACGCCACGGTCAGCGTGCGGCAGATCATCCGCGAGCTGGAAGCCTCGCAGGAAGCGCTGTGGAGCCCGATGGTGCTCAACGGCAGCGGTTTCGGCATGTGGGCCAACCACTCGCTGGTGATGGCCAACTACATCTCCCGGGCCAACGCCGCGGTCATCGACCTGCGCCAACTGCTGTCCCAGGGCTGAGATGCCGGTCAATCCTGCCGAGGTCGCGCACCGCGCGGCCTCCGACGCCGAGCTGGTGGCCTGGGTCGACGAGCATGACCAACTGCTCGGCGCCCTGCCACGGGCCGAATTGCGCGAGTGCGGCCTGATCGGGCGCTGCACCTTTATCCTGCTGTTCAACAGCGCAGGCAACTTGTGCGTGCACCGGCGCACCTTGAGCAAGGCGCTGTATCCCGGTTACTGGGATGTGGCGGCGGGGGGGATGGTCGGGGTGCAGGAGTCCTATGCCGAATCGGCGGCCCGGGAACTGGCGGAGGAACTGGGGGTGAGCGGCGTCGAGCTGCGCTTCCACGAGACGTTCTACTTCGAGCAGCCGGGCAACCGCCTGTGGGGCGCGGTGTTTTCCGCGGTGTGGGACGGGGCGTTGCGCCTGCAGCCCGAGGAAGTCAGCGAGGCGCGGTTCATCAGTGTCGAGCAGGCCCTGGCGGAAAGTGCAACACTGCCGTATTGCCCGGACTCGCTGGTGGCGTTGCAGCGCTATCAGGCTGCCCCGCAATGAAGTCGCAAAACTTTCGTAAAATGGCGCAATCCTGTACTTAGCAACAGGCGGATTTATCGTTACACTGCGCGCCCTTTTCGGGCTGCCGCACAACCTTGCGGCAGTAGCGCCGCCCCTGCCAGAGTGGGGCATCGCGGTCGGCTCCCGCCGACCAGTTTTTTGTCCTCGGCACAGAGGAACAAAAGTGGCCAAGAAAGCTTCTTCCTTTTCCGCCCTGGGCGGTCTCGTCTTTTCCACCGATGCCGGTCGGCACTGTCCCGACTGCAGCAAACCGGTGGACGACTGTATCTGCAAGCAGCAGGTCATCCCCGAGGGGGATGGCATTGCCCGCGTGCGCCGTGAAAGCAAAGGCCGTGGCGGCAAGACCGTGACCACCATCACGGGCGTCCCCCTGGCCCTGGAACCGCTCAAGGAGCTGGCCAGCACGCTCAAGCGCCGCTGCGGCACCGGCGGCGCGCTCAAGGACGGGGTCATTGAAATCCAGGGCGATCACGTCGAGCTGTTGCTCGCCGAACTGATCAAGCAGGGTTTCAAGGCGAAGAAATCCGGCGGCTGAGTACAGCCGCGCGATTTTTTGCCCAGCGCTTTCTAAACTCGTTCCCGTGGGCAGGGTCTATGCCTGACACGGAAGAATCGTCATTTTCAGTATTTACACTGCCAGCGCCCCGAGGTGGGGCAGTGTTTCGACTTTTCATACAGGGGACTTGAATGTCCGTACGACGCACACGCAAAGACGATGGTAGCCAGTGGACCGTGGCCGACAGCCGCAGTGTTTATGGCATCCGCCATTGGGGCGCAGGTTATTTCGCCATCAATGACGCCGGGCGCGTCGAAGTGCGCCCCAACGGCCCGGATAGCGCGCCGATCGACCTCTTCGAACAGGTCCAGGAACTGCGCCAGAGCGGCCTGTCGCTGCCGCTGCTGGTACGTTTCCCCGACATCCTGCAGGACCGCGTGCGCCAGCTGACCGGCGCCTTCGACGCCAACATCGCGCGCCTCGAGTACCAGAGCCAGTACACCGCCCTGTACCCGATCAAGGTCAACCAGCAGGAAGCGGTGGTCGAGAACATCATCGCCACCCAGAACGTCTCCATCGGCCTGGAAGCCGGCTCCAAGCCCGAGCTGCTGGCGGTGCTGGCGCTGGCGCCGAAGGGTGGCACCATCGTCTGCAACGGCTACAAGGACCGCGAGTTCATCCGCCTGGCGTTGATGGGCCAGAAGCTCGGCCACAACGTGTTCATCGTGATCGAGAAAGAGTCCGAGGTCGCCCTGGTGATCGAGGAGGCCGCCGAGCTCAAGGTCAAGCCACAGGTCGGCCTGCGCGTGCGCCTGTCGTCGCTGGCGTCGAGCAAGTGGGCCGACACCGGCGGCGAGAAATCCAAGTTCGGCCTGTCCGCCGCGCAGCTGATCTCGGTGGTGCAGCGTTTCCGTGACGCCGGGCTCGACCAGGGCATCCGCCTGCTGCACTTCCACATGGGTTCGCAGATCGCCAACCTGGCCGACTACC
Organism: Pseudomonas sp. FG36; assembly: GCF_057809275.1. Classification (NCBI taxonomy): domain Bacteria; kingdom Pseudomonadati; phylum Pseudomonadota; class Gammaproteobacteria; order Pseudomonadales; family Pseudomonadaceae; genus Pseudomonas; species Pseudomonas sp. FG36. The sequence goes on along the minus strand of NZ_JBMDJQ010000022.1, from coordinate 53,103 downwards.
AGCACGGCTTCAAGGAAGCCATCCGCTACTACGGCGAATTGCGTGCCCTGGGCCTGCCGGTCGATCACATCGACGTCGGTGGTGGCCTGGGCGTCGACTACGACGGTACCCACTCGCGCAACGCCAGCTCGATCAACTACGACATGGACGACTACGCCGGCGTGGTGGTTGGGATGCTCAAGGAGTTCTGCGACGCGCAGGGCCTGCCGCACCCGCACATCTTCTCCGAGAGCGGCCGCTCGCTCACCGCGCACCACGCCATGCTGGTGATCCAGGTGACCGACGTTGAGAGCCACAACGACGAAGTGCCGACCATCGAAAACAAGGAAAGCCTGCCCGAGACCGTGCAGTGGCTGGCCGACCTGCTCGGCCCGACCGACATCGAGATGGTCACCGAGACCTACTGGCGCGCCACCCACTACATGGGCGACGTGGCCGCGCAGTACGCCGACGGCAAGCTGACCCTGGCCGAGAAAGCCCTGGCCGAGCAGTGCTACTTCGCCGTGTGCCGTCGCCTGCACAACTCGCTCAAGGCGCGTCAGCGCTCGCACCGCCAGGTGCTGGACGAACTCAACGACAAGCTGGCCGACAAGTACATCTGCAACTTCTCGGTGTTCCAGAGCCTGCCCGACACCTGGGCCATCGGCCAGGTACTGCCGATCATCCCGCTGCACCGCCTGGACGAAGAGCCGCTGCGCCGCGCTGTGCTGCAGGACCTGACCTGCGACTCCGACGGCAAGATCAACCAGTACGTCGACGAGCAGAGCATCGAGACCAGCATGCCGGTGCATGCGGTCAAGGAAGGCGAGGACTACCTGCTCGGCGTGTTCCTGGTCGGCGCCTACCAGGAAATCCTCGGCGACATGCACAACCTGTTCGGTGACACCGACTCGGTGAACATCTACCAGAACGCCGATGGCAGCGTGTACCACGCCGGTATCGAGACCCACGACACCATCGAGGACATGCTGCGCTACGTGCACCTGTCGCCGGAGGAGTTGATGACCCACTACCGCGACAAGGTCGCCAGCGCCAGGATCACCGCCCGCGAGCGTACCCAGTACCTCGACGCCCTGCGCCTGGGGCTGACCCGCTCCTCGTACCTGTCGTCCTGATCGTACTGGGCCGCCGCGCGGCCCTTTGGCATAGGTGCCGCTGCGCGGCCCTTTGGTACACGGCTGCCGCCACGGGTGATCACCTGTGGCGGCAGCCTTCAGGCGCTGCTGCCCAAGCGCTCGACAAGCAGGGCGGCGTAGCCAGGCAACGCACTGAAATCCCGCGAGCACAGCAGCAAGCTGCGTTTCGCCCAGGCCTCCTGCAAGGCGACCCAGCGTAGCGGCAAGCTGTGCTCCCAGCGTCGCACCGAGGTCAACGGGACCACGGCCACCCCCGCGCCACCTCCGACCATCCTGATCACCCCATCGAATCCTTCGGCGCGAACGCGCACCTGCATCCGTTTGCCGAGACGCAGGGCCTGTTCCTCCAGATGCAGCGCCAGGGCGCTGTCGGCACCCAGCCCCACATACCCATGGCCAAGGCTGGCGTTGAAGTCTGCCCGATCGCTGGCCGCCAGCGGGTGCTCACGCGGCATCACCAGCACCAGCGGATCGTCGCGAAACGGTCGGGTCTGCAGGGTTGCGCAGGGCGCAGCATTCGAGACGATGCCCAGGTCTGCCATGCCCTGGCTGATCGCCTGGACGATATGCAGGCTGGGCAGTTCCTGGATATCCACGCTCACCCCCGGATGCTCGGCCAGGTAGCTCGCCAGCAGCTCCGGCAGGTACTCGGTCAGCGCTGCGGTGTTGCACAGCAGGCGCACCTGGCCTTGCAGGCCGTGGGCGTATTGCCCGAGGTCGAACTGCAGGCGCTCGACCTGCTGCGCGATCAGCCGCGCATGCTGCAGCAGGGCCTGGCCGGCGGGCGTGGGCAGCACGCCGCGGCGGTTGCGTTCGAGCAGGGGAATACCCAGCGAGGCTTCCATGGCGCGAATGCGCGCACTGGCGGCCGGCAGCGATAGGTGGCTGCGTCGGGCGCCGGCGGTGATGTTGCCGCTTTCAAGGGTGTGCTGGAACAGCTTGAGGTCGATCAGGTCGAAATGCATCTGCCTCTGTCCTGGCAAGAGTCTGCCTGAGTATATGGCAGATTTTCAGCGCGCTTGCCGCACGGCAGGATGGTGGCCATGAATACCTTCCTGGCGTTTTATCAGAACATCGGCCCGGCGCTGTCATTGCTGGTGATCCTGACCTTCTTCCTGGCCGGCGCGGTGAAGGGGGTCATCGGCCTCGGGTTGCCGACCGTCGCCATGGGCCTACTTGGCCTGGCTATGGCACCGGCGCAGGCAGCGGCGCTGCTGATCGTGCCATCGACCTTGACCAACCTCTGGCAGCTGGCGGCCGGCGGCCACCTGCTCGCGCTGCTGCGCCGCCTGGGCGGGATGTTGGCGATGATCTTCATCGGCACCCTGCTGGGCAGCGTCTGGCTGGGGATCGATAGCGGTCCGTGGGCGGCCCATGGCCTGGGCGCCGCGTTGCTGGTCTATGCCCTCTATGGGCTGGTCGGCCCGGGGCTGCGCGTGGCACCCGCCTGGGAGCCCTGGCTGGGGCCGCTCTGCGGGTTGCTGACGGGCGTGGTGACGGCCGCCACCGGCGTGTTCGTCATGCCCGCGGTGCCTTACCTGCAGGGCCTGGGCCTGAGCCGCGACGAACTGGTCCAGGCGCTGGGCCTGTCGTTCACCGTCTCGACCCTGGCCCTGGCGGTCGGCCTGGCTGGGCAGGACGCCCTGGGTGGCCAGGCGCTGGGGGCTTCGCTGCTGGTGCTGGCCCCGGCGTTGCTGGGCATGTTCGCCGGCCAGTGGCTGCGCGGACGGATCAGCGCTGCGCTGTTCAAGCGCTGCTTCTTCATCGGCCTTGCGCTGCTGGGCGGGCACCTGCTGGTCAACGGCTAGCGGACGAAGCGCTGAGCATGTCGATCATCTGGATATCGAAGTCGCGCTCCAGGTAATCCATGCGTTTTTCGAAGAAGGCGCGCATATGCGGCAGTGCCGAATGCACGTCCAGCGCGTCCTTGCTGGCCCACACCTCGAAAAATACGAACAGGCTCGGGTCAGCCTTGTCGCGCAGCATGTGGTACTCGATGCAGCCCGGCTCCTGGCGGCTTGGCTCCACGTAAGGACGGAACAGCTGTTCGAAGGCCTCGGCCTGCTCCGGGCGGGTCTTGGCTTTGAGGATGAAGGCGTATTGCTCGGTCATGGGAAACGCTCTGTAAGGGGAGTGAGCAAATTCTAAATCAACAATATGTTTACCATTCGTGATTTGCAGGCAAAAGAATTTTGCCCAGCCCTGGCTGTTTCCCCGGCGCCCGGTTGCCTAACCTGCCGGCAACTCCACTTACAGGGCTGACCCTCCCATGAAAAAGATTCTCCTGCTCAACGGCGGTAAACGCTTCGCCCATTCCGACGGCCGTCTCAGCCAGACCCTGCACGATGCCGCACTGGCCCACCTGGACCGCGCCGGTTTCGATGTGCGGGAAACCTTCATCGACGGCGGCTACGACGTCCAGGCCGAGGTGGAGAAATTCCTCTGGGCGGATGTGGTGATCTACCAGATGCCCGGTTGGTGGATGGGTGCGCCATGGACCGTGAAGAAGTACATCGACGATGTGTTCACCGCCGGCCACGGCAGCCTGTACGCCAACGATGGCCGTACCCGCTCCGACGCTTCGCAGAAGTACGGCAGCGGCGGCCTGGTGCAGGGCAAGCAATACATGCTGTCGCTGACCTGGAACGCGCCGCAGCAGGCGTTCGATGACCCCAGCGATTTCTTCGAGGGCAAGGGCGTGGACGCGGTGTACTTCCCGTTCCACAAGGCCAACCAGTTCCTCGGCATGAGCGGGTTGCCGACCTTCCTCGCCGTCGATGTGATGAAGCGCCCGGATGTGCCGGCGGCGCTGGCGGCTTATGAAAAACACCTGGACGCGGTGTTTGGCAAGGCCAATTGACTCCCCGAGCGCGCGGCCCGTGGCAGCGGGCTTGCCCCGCGATCACCGCAGCTGCTTGCATACCGCTCGCTCGCCCGCTATGAATCACGGCATCCACCTGCCAAGGCCATCCGCGTGAAAACCCGATCCGAAGAACTCCAGGTATTTGTCGCCGTCATCGACAGCGGCTCGATCTCCGCCGCCGCGGAGCAGATCGGCCAGACGCCCTCCGCAGTCAGCCGCACCCTGTCGCGCCTGGAGGGCAAGCTCGGCACCACGCTGGTCAACCGCACCACGCGGCGCATGGACCTGACCGAGGAAGGGCGCTTCTTCCTGGAGCGCGCCCGGGCGATTCTCGAGCAGATGGACGACATGGAAGAGCGCCTGTCGCTGAACCGCCAGACCCCGACCGGGCGCCTGCGCATCAACGCCGCCGCGCCGTTCATGCTGCACGCGATCCTGCCGTGGATCGGCGAGTTCCGCCAGCAGTACCCCGGCATCGAGCTGGAGCTGAACACCGACGACCTGATCATCGACCTGCTGGAGCAGAGCACCGACGTGGCCATCCGCATCGGCGAACTGGCCGACTCCAGCCTGCATGCCCGTTCGCTCGGCTGCAGCCCGGTACAGGTGCTTGCCAGCCCCGACTACCTGGCCCGGCATGGCACGCCGCAGCGGGTCGAGGACCTCGAGGCCCATTGCCTGCTCGGCTTCAGCTCCCTCGAGTCGCTCAACCAGTGGCCACTGCGCCATGCCCAGGGCGACCGCTGGGCGATCCGCCCGCAGCTGGTCGCCTCGAGCGGCGAGACCCTGCGCCAGCTGGCCATCGCCGGCGAGGGCATCGTCAGCCTGTCGCACTTCATGACCCACGAGGACATCCGCGCCGGCCGCCTGAACGTGATCCTCGCCGAGCACAACAATGGCTATCGCCAGCCGATCCACGCGGTCTACTACCGCAACACCCAGCTGGCCCTGCGCATCCAGTGCTTTCTCGATTTCATCCAGAAAAAGCTGGCGGTCTACGCCTGCTGAGTTGCCTGAACGCGACAGGGGCTGCCCGTCGGCGGCGCGAAACGACCGGGGTGTTTGCTTAGTTACAGGGCTTCGGCCTTAATGACTGATCAACAAAAACAACACCAAGGAAGTGCGCATGCGTATTGTCATGTTCCAGCCCCTGGCCCTCTGGGCCGCGATCCTGAGCTGCTCCTCCGCCTTTGCCGTGACGCTGGAAGGTGGCGCGGTGGCCGCGCCTGATCAATATGGCGCACAGGTGGCCGCCGACATCCTCAAGAAGGGCGGCAACGCGGTGGACGCCGCCGTCGCCACCGCCTTCACCCTGGCCGTGACCTACCCCGAGGCCGGCAACATCGGCGGCGGTGGCTTCATGACCCTGTTCGTCGACGGCAAACCCTACTTCCTCGACTACCGCGAAGTGGCGCCCAAGGCCGCGACCAAGACCATGTACCTGGACGACAAGGGCGAGGTGATCGAGAACCTCAGCCTGGTCGGCGTGCGCGCGGCCGGTGTGCCGGGCACGGTGATGGGGCTGTGGGAGGCGCACCAGAAGTTCGGCAAGCTCAAGTGGAGCGAGCTGCTGACCCCGGCCATCGGCTACGCGCAGAACGGTTTCAAGATTGCCCAGAAGCAGTACCAATACCGTGATGACGCCCAGGGCCTGTTCAAGACCGCGACCAACTTCAACGACTATTTCGGCAGCATGAAGGTCGGCGAGCTGTTCAAGCAGCCGGAGCTGGCGCAAACCCTCGAGCGTATTGCCGACAAGGGCGTCAGCGAGTTCTACCAGGGCAAGACCGCCGACTTGCTGGTGGCGCAGATGCAGGCCGACAAGGGCCTGATCAGCAAGGACGACCTCAAGGACTACAAGGCCGTGTGGCGCGACCCGATCGCCATCAACTGGCGCGGCAACGTGGTCTACACCGCGCCGCCGCCAAGCTCCGGCGGCGTCGCCCTGGCCCAGCTGCTGGGCATCAAGGAAGACCGCGCGGCGGACTTCAAGGGCGTCGAGCACAACTCCGCCAAGTACATCCACCTGCTGGCCGAAATCGAGAAGCGCGTGTTCGCCGACCGCGCCGACTATCTCGGTGATCCGGCTTTCACCAAGGTCCCGGTCGACCAACTGGTGGCCAAGGATTACCTGGCCAAGCGTGCCGCCCAGGTCAACCCGAACGCGATTTCCGCAACCGACCAGGTCAAGCCGGGGCTGGAGCCGCACCAGACCACGCACTTCTCCATCGTCGACAAGCAGGGCAACGCGGTGAGCAACACCTACACCCTCAACCTCGACTACGGCAGCGGCGTGGTGGTCAAGGGTGCGGGCTTCTTGCTCAACGACGAGATGGACGACTTCAGCGCCAAGCCGGGCGCGGCCAACGCCTTTGGCGTGGTCGGCGGCGACGCCAATGCCATCGCGCCGGGCAAGCGCATGCTCTCGTCGATGAGCCCGAGCCTGGTGGCGCGTGACGGCAAGGTGGTGCTGGTGCTGGGCACCCCGGGCGGTTCGCGGATCTTCACCTCGATCTTCCAGGTGATGAACAACCTGTACGACTTCGGCATGCCGCTGGAGAAAGCCGTGGCGGCGCAGCGCGTGCATCACCAGTTGCTGCCCAAGGACACCATCTACTTCGACAGCTATGCGCCGCTCAAGGGGCAGGTGGCTGACGACCTGAAGAAGATGGGCTACGTGCTGGAGGATCAGGGCTGGGAGATGGGCGACATCCAGGCGATCCGGGTGACCGGCGAGAAGCTGGAGACGGCGTCTGATCCGCGTGGGCGCGGGGTGGGGATGATCGTCAAGTAACCCGAGGCGCAAATGAACGCGGGGCAAGCCCGCTCCCACGAGTCTGTGGGAGTAGGCTTGCCCCGCGATGCTTTACAGGATCAGACGCGGAACTGGCTGACCAGGGTCTGCAGGTGGCCACCCAGGCGCGCCAGCTCGACGCTGGAAGCGGCGGTCTCGTCGCTGGCCGCGGCGGTCTGCTCCGACACGTCGCGCACGTTGAGGATGCTGCGGCTGATCTCTTCGGCCACGGCGCTCTGCTGCTCGGCGGCGGCGGCGATCTGCTGGTTCATCGACTGGATGTTCGACACCGTGCGGGTGATGCTTTCCAGCGAACCACCGGCCTTGCGCGCCAGCTCGACGCTGCTGTCGGTCAGGTTGCGGCTGCCGTTCATCACTTCGGCAACCTGCTGAGTGCCGTGCTGCAGGCTGGCGATCAGGCCTTCGATTTCCTCGGTGGACTGCTGGGTGCGCTGGGCCAGGCCACGCACCTCGTCGGCGACCACGGCGAAACCACGCCCGGCCTCACCGGCACGCGCGGCTTCGATGGCGGCGTTGAGCGCCAGCAGGTTGGTCTGCTCGGCCACCGACTTGATCACGTCCATGACGCTGCCGATCTTCTGGCTTTCCTGCTGCAGCAGGGTCATGGCCTCGGTGGAGCGGTGAACTTCGTGGGCCAGGCGCTCGATCTGGCTGATCGCTTCACCCACTACCTTGTCGCCGACACGGGCTTCGTCGTCGGCGTTGGTCGCGGCGTGGGAGGCTTGCTCTGCGTTGCGCGCGACTTCCTGCACGGTGGCGGCCATCTCGTGCATGGCGGTGGCCACCTGGTCGGTCTCGACCTTCTGGCTGTTGGCGCCGGCGCTGGTCTGCTCGGTCACCGCCGACAGCTCTTCGGCGGCGCTGGCGATCTGGGTCACGCCGTCGCGGATGCCGGTGATCAGGTCACGCAGGGTGGTGCCCATGCGTGCGATGCCTTGCTGCAGGGCACCCAGTTCGTCGCGGCGGGTGACGCGCAGTTGCTGGGTGAGGTCGCCGCTGGCGATGCGGTTGACCACGTCCATGGTCTCGCGCAGCGGACGGGTGATCTGGCGGGTGATGATGAACGCGGCGAGCACGCCGACCAGCAGCGCCAGCAGGGTAGCGGAAGTCTGCAGGCTGCGGGCCTGGACGCTTTCGTCGTCACGGCGCTCGATCTGGATCTTGTACAGCTCGTCGCTGCGCTTGACGATGTCGGCGCCCTGCACGGTCATTTCGGCACGGGCCACGCCAATCGCGGCAGTGGCGTCGCGGAACTGACGCACGGCATCACGGTAGGCCAGCACGGCACTTTCGAACTGCTGGATGCGCGAGGCTTCGGCTGGCAGCTGGCGCTTGAGGCTGTCGATTTCGTTGAGGGCGTTTTCCAGCTGGCGCACGGCGGCCTGCTCGGCTTCGCTGGTGAGGTCGGCGATGTAGCTGCGCACGTCCAGGCGGACCTGCACCAGCTGCTGCTTGGCCTTGCTGATCAGCAGGTATTGGGCCAGGCGGCTGGCATCGCTTTCGCTGCTGGACAGCACGGCGCCGCTGATCGCTTCGATGGCGTCATTGGCGCGGGCTGCGGCCTGGTTCATCGAGTCGCGGGCGGCGAGGGTGGTCTTGTAGCCCTGGCGCATCTTCTCCAGCGAAACCCGGTACTCGCTGATGCTCTGGCCCTGCTCGCGCAGCAGCTTGAGGTTCTCGGGGCTCTTGAAAGTATTGACCAGGTGCTGCTGCTGGCTGCCGAAGGCGTCGAGCTTGGCCTGGACGTTGGCTGCCGAGGCGTCGTCGCCGTTGGTCAGCATCCACTGCAGGCGGGCCACGCGCAGGTTGGTCAGGTCACTGTTGAGCTGGGTGATGTCGCTCATCCAGTTGCTGCGGTCGATAAGGCTGCCCAGGCTGTTCCAGCCGGTCAGGGCCAGCAGGCCGGTCAGGACCAGGACCAGGCCGAAGCCCAGGCCGAGTTTGAGGTTGACGCTGATATTGGCGAACCAACTGTTCATGCACGCTCTCCCAGAGAATGATTTCGCTCACTTGATCTCAAAAGCTGGGCGTTGTTGTTGTCAGATAGCCCGCAGATTTGTGTAGGACTTATCGGCAACGGAGGGAGAAGCTGAAACGCTTTTTCAGCAAATTTGTAACTTGTTGAATACGTTTATGTTTTTGATGTTGCCATTTGCGGGTAAGCCGGCTCCGCAGCAGGAACCGGCCCGCCGGCGATGGCGATTCTCAGAGGCTACGCGCGCTGAACGTGTCGCACTGGTTCAGGTCGCCGCTGGAAAACCCGGCCTTGAACCAGCGCACGCGCTGCTGCGAGGTGCCATGGGTGAACGAGTCGGGCACCACGCGGCCCTGGCCCTGCTGTTGCAGCCGATCGTCACCGATGGCGTTGGCGGCATTCAATGCCTCCTCGACGTCCCCCGGCTCCAGCCAGTTCAGGCGTTTCTGCGCCTGGTAGGCCCAGACCCCGGCCAGGCAATCGGCCTGCAGCTCCTGGCGCACCAGCAGGCCATTGTCGCCTTCCATGCGCTGGCCATTGCGCCGTGCGGCGTCGACCTTGGCCGAAACGCCGAGCAGGGTCTGCACGTGGTGGCCGATCTCGTGGGCGATCACATAGGCCTGGGCGAAGTCGCCGGCGGCCTTGAAGCGGGTTTCCATTTCGCGGAAGAAGGTCATGTCCAGGTACACGCGCTGGTCGCCGGGGCAATAGAACGGCCCGACCGCCGAGGAGGCAAAGCCGCAGGCGGAGTTGACCTGGCCGCTGAACAGCACCAGCTTGGGGTCGCGGTACTGTTTGCCGGCCTGGGCGAACAGTGCCTTCCAGGTGTCCTCGGTGTCGCCGAGGATCGAGGCGACGAATTCGGCCTGCTCGTCGTTGGCCGGCGGTGCCTTGCCGTCGACGTTGGCCGGGGCGGTCTGTTGCTGCTCCATCTGCCCGGCCAGCTGGCCGAGGATCTGCAGCGGGTCCTGCCCGGTAAGCCAGCCGATGCCGACGATCAGCAGGATGGCGCCGAGCCCAAGGCCCTTGCCGCCGCCGAAGCGCATGCCGCCGCCACCCCCTTCGCCGCGGGCATCGACCACGTTGTCGCTGCGTCGGCCTTTTCGCCATTCCATGTAGAGCTCTCCGGTTGCTGAAACATGAAGTCAAAGGTTAGTTCAGTGCTGACCGAGGTGTATCCCCCGTCGCTGACACATAACCAAATGGTTATGCCTGGGACCGCTGAATTCAATATTCATCCCGTCGCACCTGCCGGAAACTGCAAGTCCGCCTGCCACGCCCAGGCGTTCGATAATTCCAAGAGAGGAAACCGGCATGCCCGCCCAGGACACCAGCCGCTTCGTGATCCGTGATCGCAACTGGCACCCCAAGGCCTTCACCCCCGACTACAAGACCTCGGTGGCGCGCTCCCCGCGCCAGGCGCTGGTCAGCATCCCGCAGTCGATCAGCGAAAGCACCGGCCCGGACTTTTCCCACCTGCGCTTCGGCGAGCACGACCATGACCTGCTGCTCAACTTCAACCAGGGCGGCCTGCCCATCGGCGAGCGCATCATCGTTGCTGGGCGGGTGGTCGACCAGTACGGCAAGCCCGTGCCCAACACCCTGGTGGAAATGTGGCAGGCCAATGCCGGTGGCCGTTACCGGCACAAGAACGACCGCTACCTGGCACCGCTGGACCCGAACTTCGGCGGTGTCGGCCGCTGCCTGACCGACCGCGACGGCTACTACAGCTTCCGCACCATCAAGCCCGGCCCGTACCCCTGGCGCAACGGCCCCAATGACTGGCGCCCGGCGCATATTCACTTCTCCATCAGCGGCCCGTCGATCGCCACCAAGCTGATCACCCAGTTGTACTTCGAGGGCGACCCGCTGATTCCGCTGTGTCCGATCGTCAAGTCGATCGCCAACCCGGATGCCGTCGAGCGGTTGATCGCCAGGCTCGACATGAGCCACGCCAACCCCATGGATTGCCTGGCCTACCGCTTCGACATCGTCCTGCGCGGCCAGCGCCAGACCCACTTCGAAAACCGCTGAGGAGGCCCGTCATGCCTATCGAACTGCTGCCGGAAACCCCTTCGCAGACTGCCGGCCCCTATGTGCACATCGGCCTTGCCCTGGAAGCGGCCGGCAACCCGACCCGTGACCAGGAAATCTGGAACCGCCTGGCCCGGCCCGATGCACCGGGCGAACACATCCTGTTGATCGGCCAGGTGTACGACGGCAATGGCCACCTGGTGCGCGACTCGTTCCTGGAGGTGTGGCAGGCCGACGCCGAGGGCCGCTATCAGGACGAGTACCACCCCGAGAACGCCTTCAACAGCTTTGGCCGCACCGCGACCACCTTCGATGCCGGCGAGTGGACCCTGCACACGGTCAAGCCGGGGGTGGTGAACAATGCCGCGGGCGTGCCGATGGCCCCGCACATCAACCTCAGCCTGTTTGCCCGGGGCATCAACATCCACCTGCATACCCGGCTGTATTTCGATGACGAAGCCGAGGCGAACGCCAGGTGTCCGGTGCTGAACCTGATCGAGCAGCCGCAGCGGCGCGAGACCTTGATTGCCCGGCGTTGCGAAGTGGACGGCAAGACCGCGTACCGCTTCGACATTCGTATCCAGGGCGACGGGGAGACGGTGTTCTTCGATTTCTGACGCCCCCGGTCGGCAAGCCCGGCAACACTGGCAGGGCTTGCCGCTTGTACTAATGAGTTACGACTAATCCTTTCGTGGCGCATCCCTGCGCACGTCGTCAAGCCACTGAAATTCTGCTTGTTTTCCCGCCCTCATTGCCCCTGCCACAGGTACTAACACCAAGTTGTGAGCTACCCGATTCGGCGCCATGCGCTTTCACTGCTGTTGTGAGCAAAACAATCAGCAGCAGCGGGAGTCCTTCCATGAACACTCAAGCGTGGATCAAGGCGGCAACGGCGCTGACGATGGCCGTGAGTCTGGGCCTTGCCGGTTGCAGCAGCGGCGGCGGTGGGCATCACAGCGAGGTCGATGGTTCGTCGTCCGATGTCGGCGCGGGTGCCGGAGCCGGTGGCGGCGGGGGCGATGGCACGGGCGGCAGTGGTGCCGGCGGTAGCGGTGGCACCACGTCCCCGGGTGATGGCAGCGCCGGTACCGGTGGCGGCGGCGGTGGTGGCACTGGCGGCGGCAGCACGCCTGGTGGCGGTGACGGCGGCACGGGTGGTGGCACCACACCCACTGCGCTGGTCACCGGCCAGGTGGTCGACCAGTTGGGCAACACCGTGTCCGGGGTCGGTGACGGCGTGAGCAATCTCGGCCAGGTGATCGGTGCGCTGCCCATTGTCGGCAATACCTCGTTGAGCGGTGGCGTGGGCACGCTGGTGTCCTCCACCGGCAACGCCGTGAACAGCGTCGGTGGTGGCCTGAGCGAGGGCCTGGGGCAACTGGGTACCGGCAACAATGCCGTGGGCACCACGGTCGGCGTGGTCGGTGCGGCCACTGCCGACCTGGGCGGCGGCGTCTCCGGCCTTGGCCAGGGCGTGGCCGGGCTGGCCAGCAGCGGGCCGGTCGAGCAGGTGCCGGTGGTCAACCAGCTGGTTGCCGGGGCCGGTCAAGGCGTCGACCGGGTCGGCCAGGCCGTGACCATGCTCGGCGACACCCTGTCGCCGGTCGGCACCAGCGGCCCGCTCGCCGGGGCGACCCAAGGCGTGAGCGATGCCTTGGTGCCGGTGGTCTCGCTGGTGGAAAACACGGCGGCCAATGCCACGCGGCAGACCGGGCTCGCCGGCCCGCTGAACCAGGCGCTGAACCAGACCGGTGGTGCCCTGAACCAGGCCGGCCAGCAACTGGCGGGGGCGGGCAACGGCAATCCCTTGAGCAACACGCTCGGGCAGGCGGTGGCCAATACCGGCACCACAATCAGCACGGCGAGCGGGCTGGCACCTGTTACCGGCGGCCCACGCAGCGGCCTGCTGGAAACCGTCGGCGGCGTGGTGGCCGGCGCCGGCAGTGGGCTGACGGCAAGCACCGCTAGCCTGACCGTCAGCGGTATCGGCGGCACTTCGGTGCAGACGGGCAATACCGTCGCCAGCCTGGGCACTGTGCTCGGTGGCAACGGCGTGGCCAACAACGCTGCCGGGGCGCCGGTGGCGGCGCTGACCCAGCAGGTGGGCAGCGGCCTCAACCCGGTGGTCGCCGGTGTCTCCAGTGTGACCCAGCAAGTTGGCGCCAGCACCGGCGTCGGCGCCCCCGTGGCGGGGTTGCTGAACCAGGTCGGTGGCGCGGTGGGCTCTGCCGGCGCGCAACTGGCCGGTACCACCGGCAACCCGGTTGTCAGCCAGGTTGGCGCGACGGTGAACGCGGTCGGTACAACGCTCGGCCAGGCGGGCACCTTGGTCAACGGCGGAGCGCCGGCCGGTGGTCTTGGTGGTGCGCTCAATGGTGTGTCTGGGGCTCTGGCAGGCGGGCAGCGCTGACGCCACGGGCTACGCTCAAGGTGAGTGAGACCGACCGGCGCGCCGTTCGCCGGTCGGTCACCCCGCCATCCGTGGATCATGGAGTGTCCGAATGCGCCGATTGCTGCTGACGATGCTGGGGCTGTCCGCAGCCTGCCTGGCCCGGGGCGAACCCCTGCCGAGTTTCCTCAACAGCAACGAGACCGAACGCCGCCTGCCCACGCCCAACCTGCCGGTGGATGCCTACCGGCCTGACCAGCCCGGCTTGCGCGTGCCCAGCGTGGACACCACGCGGCAACCACCGTTGCTGATGAACACCCGGGTGGCGGTGCGCAAGGTGCGTTTCGAAGGCGGCACCGTCTACCCCCTGAGCGATCTGCGCGAGCATTACCAGCCGGTGATCGGGCGCGAGGTCACGCTCGCCGAGCTGATCGAGATCACCCGCCGCCTGACCCAACGCTACCAGCAGGACGGTTACCTGCTGTCATACGCCTACCTGCCGCCCCAGGACTTCGCCGATGGCCGGGTGCGGGTGGTGCTGATGGAAGGCTATATCCACGACTATCAGGTCGAGGGCGACATTGGCGCGGCGAGGGCCTACCTGGTGCAACTACTGGACCGGCTCAAGGCCGAGCGTCCGCTGACCCGCGAAAGCTTCGAGCGCTATACCAGCCTGGCCGGGCGCATCCCCGGGGTGACGTTCCAGGCCCAGGTGCCGCCACCGGCGACCACCGATGGCGCGACCCGACTGCTCGCTCAGGTGTCGCGCAAGCCGGTCACCACCACCTTGAGCCTCAACGACGGCAGCCGCGACGACCTGCAGGCGCTGCTGGGCGCCAGCAGCAACGCCCAGACCCGCTTCGCCGAACAATTGAGCGCCAGCGTGCTGGTACCGCCTGGCGAGGACAAGGAGCACTACTACCGCCTCGACTACAGCCAGTTCCTCGATGCCGAAGGCTCGAAGCTGTTGCTGTCGGCTTCGCGCTACCGCAGCGACCCCAAGGCGCGCATTCGCCTGGACAACGGCATCGACCTGACTCAGCACCGCGAGAACGAACGCTACTCGGTGGGCATCAGCCAATCGCTGATCGCCTCGCCCAGTGAATGGCTGGAGGTGGTCGGGCGCTTCTACGTGGTCAACGACCGCATCGATTACCAGGTGGTGGGATTCCCCCTGCGTCTGGACAGCGAGACCGATATCCGCGCGCTGTCCTTCGAAGGCGACTGGCGCAAGGCCGAGGCGCGCCGCCTGCGGATTATCAGTGCCGGTGTCTACCAGGGGCTGGATCGCCTTGGCGCCAACACCAATGCCGACTACGACCTGGACTTCCTGCGCCTGCGGGTCGCGGGCGTGCAGAGCGACAACTTCAGCGACAACTGGCAGGGCGTGGCATCGGCGGCGGCCTACTGGAGCAACGACAGCCTGCCCGACAGCGAGCGGGCGGTGTTCGGCGGGCAGAACTTCGGGCGCGGCTACCCCAGCGACCAGGGCTCCGGTGACAAGGGCTGGGGGCTGGCCTACGAGCTCAACTACAGCTTCCGGCGCGACGCTGGCTGGCTCAAGGTCGTGCAGCCCTACGTGGCGCTCGACACCGCGCGAGCCTGGTTCAACGCGCTGGACGTGCGCGATTCGAAGATGTCGTCGGCGGCGCTGGGGCTGCGCTTTGGCGATATGCGCTACTACAACATCGCGGTGGAGGTGGCCAAGCCGATGTCGGACATGGCGCTGGACAGCTTCAACCGGCGGCCACGGCTGAACCTGAGTTTCAGTTATCAGTTGTAGGTGATCACGTTGCTGGCAGGACTCGTTGCGGGAGGCCCTTTATTTCACCGCCTGCATCAACGGCTTGGGAAACAGGTTCTCCAGCGTCTCGAGCAGGCGGGCGTGGTAGATCGGCTTGCGGAACAGGTCGAGCACCTGCAGCCGCAGCAGGTCGCTGACATCGTCCATGTCGGCATGCCCGGACATGACGATCACCGGCAAATGCTGGCGCGCGGTATGTTCGCGCAGGCGCTGGACCAGGCCCAGGCCGCTTTCCTCGGGCATGCGCAGGTCGGTGATCACCAGGGCGACATCGGGGTGGCGGGTCAGCTGTTGCAGGGCTGACCTGACCGAAGTGGCGGTGTGACAACAGAAACCTTCGTTTTCCAGCAGCTCGGCCAGCTCCAGCAAGGCCTCCTCCTCGTCGTCCACCAGCAGGATCTGTTGACGCAAGGAAGAGGTCGGCATGCTTGGCTCCGGGCGGTTGGACTACACGTCTCGCTGGCGCGGTGCGGTCACTGGGTGATCGCGGTCTGGATCTTGGTCATGATCTCCGACACTTCGCCCGAAATGGGGGTGACGAAGCCAGCCAGCACCACCGCGACCATGGCCGCGATCACCGCGTATTCGATACCGGAGGCGCCGTCCTTGCGCTGGAGGAAGGTCTTCACGTGGAGGAGGATCTGTTGCAGCAGCATGGCACGTCTCCTTGCGCTCGATGGGCGCCGGTCGGAGGGGCTTGATAAGTGATACCCCTTTGCCATCAGAGCATCGCCAAGCCGTGGCGGCCTGCAAATGTAAAAAAGCATTAATCCAAAAGTATTGGTTGGAATTGGCGGCGCTAAGTTTTTGTTTTGTCGGTGCGTCAATTTCGTGGCTCGAAAAAACCAGTACAGGTAATGGCGAAAGATTGCGCCTCAGCTACCGTCCAATAGCGAAATAGTTACTTTTTGCCATCATTGGTCCCGGGCGTAAGGGAGAGCGCAGATGAGCAGTCGCCTGACCATGATCCTCGCCGGCCTGTTCCTGCTCGCGGCCTTGCTCGCAGGGTACTGGGGCTTGCGCCTCAGCCGTCCGCCCGAGCCTGCGCCGGCACCTCTCACCCCACCCAGCGAGGCCGCCATCCCGGCCGCAGCCGTACCCGCCGCGCCCCCGGAACCCCCACGCTCGCCCATCGTGGTCCTGCGCAGGGCGGTCGCGGCCAACACCCCCTTGAGCGAGGAGGATGTGCTCCTGGAGCGCCTGCAGGTGGTGCCGGCCGGTGCCTTCCAGCAACTTGACCAGGTGCTCGGGCGCAGCAGTACCCGCCCCCTTGCGGCGGGCAGTTGGCTGGACGAGTCGAGCTTCCAGGCCGGCGGCCCCCTGGCGCGGATGATTCGCGCCCACGAACGGGCGGTCGCGGTGGCCATCGACGATGTGATCGGTGCCGCCGGGCAGCTGCGCCCAGGCGATTATGTCGACGTGCTGCTGTTCCTGCGTGAAGAAAACAACAACCCGCAATCCTCCGCCCAGGTGGTGTTGCCGGCCTTGCGTGTGCTCAGTGTCGACCAGCAGACGGGCCTGGCCAACGATGGGCGCCCGGCCCAGAGCGCCGAAGAGCAGAAGGCCCGCCGCGACCAGCAGTCCATTGCCAGCAATCCAGTGCGCACCGTGGGCCTGGCCGTGCCCGAGGCCTTGGCTAGCCGGCTGATGCTGGCGGCCCAGGCCGGGACCCTGCGCCTGGCGGTGCGCAGTGCCGACGAGCCGCTGCTGGCCGGGTACTGGTCCGGCCAGGATGCCAGCCCGCAGCTGGAAACGGCCAACCGCAACCTCTACCGCTTCAGCCAGCTGTCCCAGGTGCCCCTGGCCAGCCAGGCGGCGGCCGCGGCGGCTGGCGTGCCGACCATGCAGATCATCCGCGGCGCGCAGAACGGCGACAACAACAAGACTCCCTGAACCGGCAAGGATGCGATCCATGCGTAGTTCTTTGCGTGTTACTCCACGAGGCAACTGGCTGGCCCCGACGCTGCTGGCCCTGACCTTGCTCGCACCGACGGCGCAGGCGGCCGCGAAGGGTTGCGCGGCCTTCGGCCAACTGCCCTCGGTCATCGAGATGGACCAGGGTCTGCAGCAGGAACTGCGCCTGCCGGTGGCCATCACCCGGGCGGCGGTCGGCGAGCCCAAGGTGGCCGATGTCCAGCCCAGTGGCGAGCGGGCCGTGCTGCTCACGGGAGTGGGGCAGGGCACCACCAGCCTGATGCTGTGGACCGACTGCGCCGCCCAGCCGCACCGCGCCATGCTGTTCGTCAAGGGCCGGGCCAGCGCCGACATGGCAGAGGCCGCGCAACTGCCCACGGCCCAGGAGGACCTGCCCGTGCAGGTGCAGGCCGATATCCGCTTCGTCGAGGTGCGCCGTCTGAAGTACAAGGAGGCCGGCGCTAGGTTGTTCTTCAAGGGCTCGAACAACAGCCTGATCGGCTCGCCCAATACCGTGCCCAACACCGTGGTGCGCCCCGGCTACGTGCCGGGCATCGCCACCGGCACCAACCCGGTGACCTACGCCGATGTGCGGCCCGGCATCCCGCTCGACAACGACGTCTTCAACATTGTCTGGGGCGGCGGCAGCAGCCGCTTCCTGGCGATGATCAACGCCCTGGAGAACAGCGGCTTCGCCTACACCCTGGCCCGCCCCAGCCTGACCGTGCTCAGCGGCCTGACCGCGAGCTTCCTGGCCGGTGGCGAGATCCCCATACCGGTGCCCAGCAGTGGCAGCGACAACGTGTCGATCGAGTACAAGGAGTTCGGCGTGCGCCTGGCGCTGACCCCGACCGTGGTCAGTCGCAACCGCATCACCCTCAAGGTGGCGCCCGAGGTCAGCGAACTCGACTACAACAATGCGGTGGTCATCGCTGGTACCCAGGTGCCGGGCCTGAGCGTGCGCCGCACCGACACCAGCATTTCGCTGGCCGATGGCGAGAGCTTCATCATCAGCGGGCTGATCAGCAGCAACGTGCGCTCGGCCGTGGACAAGATGCCGGGCCTGGGCAACCTGCCGATCATCGGCGCGTTCTTCCGCCAGTCGGCGCTCAACCGCGAAGAGACCGAGCTGCTGATGATCGTCACCCCGCACCTGGTCCAGCCGTTGGCCGCCAATGCGCGCCTGCCGGAGCTGCCGGGCGAGGCGCTGCGCACCTACGACCCCAGCTGGGGCCGCCTGTTCTTCATGGAAAACGGCAATTTCGAAGGCCGTGGCGGGTTGTCCCAATGAGCGAAAGCCTGAACCAGACCTACCTGGCCCTGACCCGCAACGACGAAGACCTGCACTGGCTGCAGGGCGCGTTGGCGCCGCTGGGGCAGGTGATCGGCGCCAGCAGTGCGAACCTCGACGAGTTGCTGGCGCTGGTCGACATGACCTTCAGCAACCTGGTGTTCATCGGCCTGGACCGCGAACAGCTGATCGGCCAGTGCGCGCTGATCGAAGGCCTGCTGGAAGCCAAGCCGATGCTGGCCATCGTCGCCCTCGGCGACGGCATGGACAACCAGCTGGTGCTGCACGCCATGCGCGCCGGCGCCCGCGACTTCGTCGCCTACGGCTCGCGCGCCAGCGAGGTGGCGGGGTTGGTGCGGCGCCTGGGCAAGCGCTTGCCGACGGCCACCAGCAACCCCAGCCTGGGCGGCCTCACCGTGCTCTACGGCGCCCAGCGCGGCGCCGACGGCGCGCTGCTCACTACCCACCTGGCGCGGGTGGTACAGGAGAGCGGGCAGCAGACCCTGCTGCTCGACCTTGGCCTGCCCCGCGGCGACAGCCTGGCGTTGCTGGGCCTTGAGGCGTCGTTCCATTTCGGCGACGCCCTGCGTCACCTGCGCCGGCTCGACGCCACCCTGATCGACAGCGCCTTCACCCGCGACAAGGGTGGCCTGCGCATCCTCGCCTATGCCGACAGCGACGAGGCCCTGCAACAGTCCAGCGCCGCCGAGCTGCACATGCTCCTCGGCGCCCTGCGCCAACACTTCCAGCACATCGTCGTGAACCTCACCGGGCAGGCCGACAGCGAGGCGCTGCGGACCCTGGTCAGCCACTGCGACAAGTTGATCGTCTACACCGACCAGAACATCCTCGACTGCCGGCGCAACCTGGACGTGCTCGAGCAGTGGCGCGACCGTGGCATCAAGCTCGAACACGCCAGCCTGCTGGTGGACCGCTACCTGCGCCAGGTGGCGCCGGATGCCGAGGCCCTGGCCAAGCGCTACGGGCTGCCCTTGCTCAAGGTCATGCCGTACAGCCCGGAAGTGCGCCTGAACGCCAAGAACCAGGGCCTGAGCCTGTTCGAACTGGCCCCGCGTGAAAGCCTTACCCAGGCCCTGCGCGGTCTCGGCGAGCGCCTGGCGCGGCGCTCGGAAAACCTCGCGCCGCCGGGCCAGACCTGGTTGCGCCGGCTGTGGGGCAAGCGATGATCAGCGAAGAACCCTTTGGCGGGCCCCGTCACGCGGCCAGTGACCCTCAGGCGCTCAAGCGCGCCCTGCACCGGCACGTGATCGATGCCATCGAGGA
Organism: Pseudomonas sp. FG36; assembly: GCF_057809275.1. Lineage (NCBI taxonomy): Bacteria > Pseudomonadati > Pseudomonadota > Gammaproteobacteria > Pseudomonadales > Pseudomonadaceae > Pseudomonas > Pseudomonas sp. FG36. The sequence continues at coordinate 33,598 of NZ_JBMDJQ010000022.1, read as the reverse complement.
CAGCGGCCGCAACCTGCTGGAGGGCGCGCGGCCGGTGCTGGCGCAGTTCGTCCTCGAGCAGGTGGGCGACTATGTGGCGCGCCTGCGCCTGGCCCTGTCGCGCTACGAGATGGAGCGCCTGGCCGAAGAGATCGTCGACGAGCTCACCGGTTATGGTCCGCTGGAGGTGCTGCTGCGCGACCCGAGCGTCACCGAGATCCTGGTCAACGGCCCGTACCGGGTGTTCGTCGAGCGCTCCGGCCTGCTGCAGCAGACCGACCTGCGCTTCATCGACGCGCACCATGTCGAGCGGGTCATGCAGCGTATCCTCGCGCCCCTGGGCCGGCGCCTGGACGAGTCGTCGCCGATGGTCGATGCGCGCATGCCCGACGGCAGCCGGGTCAACGCGATCATCCCGCCGGTGGCCCTGGACGGGCCGTGCCTGTCGATCCGCAAGTTCCGCCAGGACATGCTCAAGAGCGCCGACCTGCTGGCCACCCGGGCCATCGACCAGCCCATCTACGACTTTCTCGAACGCGCCGTGGGCCGGCGCTGCAACATCCTGGTCAGTGGCGGAACCGGCACCGGCAAGACCACCCTGCTCAATATCCTCAGCCAGATGATCGCGCCCCAGGAGCGCCTGGTGACCATCGAGGACGTGGCCGAACTGCAGCTGCACCACCCGCACGTGGTGCGCCTGGAAACCCGCCCGCCGAATGCCGAGGGCCACGGCGAGATCAAGGCCAGCGAGCTGATCCGCAATGCCCTGCGCATGCGCCCCGACCGCATCATCCTCGGTGAGATCCGCGGCGCCGAGGTGCTCGACGTGATGACCGCGATGAACACCGGCCACGACGGTTCGATGAGCACGGTGCACGCCAACACCGCCCAGGACGCCCTGCTGCGCCTGGAGACCCTGGTCGGCTTGACCGGCCGGCAAATTGCCGAGAAGACCCTGCGGCAGATGATCTGCGCCGCGCTGGACGTAGTGATCCAGCTGACTCGCCTGGCCGATGGCCGGCGCTGCGTCAGCGAGGTGCTGGAAGTGGTCGGGGTGCGTGACGATGTGTATGTCACCAACACCTTGTTCCGCCTGGACCGGCGCAGTGGCGAAGGCTTTCTGCGCGAGGCGCCGAACCCCGCCGGCGGAAAGCTGCGCCACGAAGGGGTGCTGTGATGGGCCCGCTGCTGCTGGCGCTGTCGCCCCTGTGCCTGGGCATGGCCTTGCTGCTGTGGCGCCTGGGCCTGTACAAGCGCGGCGAAGAGCGCATCCTCGAACGCCTGGGCCGGGCCTACCGCGCCGTGCGCAGCGGCACGGCACGGCGTGACTGGCTCGACCCGTTGCTGCAGCGTGCAGGCTTTGCCCATGCCGATTTTTCCCCGCGCCCCTGGCTGCTGGGCTGGCTGGCGCTGACCCTGCTTGCCGGCCTGCTGGCCGGTTGGGTGGCGGCGCTGATGGTGCTGGCGGGCCTGCCTCTGCTCGGCCACCTGTACCTGAGTTGGCGCTGCCGGCGCCGCCTGCAGCAGATCGTCCAGCAATTGCCCGGCCTGCTCGACTACAGCGTGCGCAGCCTCAAGGCCGGGCGCACCCTCAACGAGGCGGTGCTTGGCGGCGTCGACAGCACCCGCGAGCCGTTGCGCTCGGCGATGCTGCGAGTGCGGCGCAACGTGCAGCTCGGTGTGCCGCTGGAGGATGCCGTCAGTGAGTTCGCCGAACTCTACGGCCAGGCCGAGCTGCGCATGTTCGCCCTGGGGCTGCGCATCAACCAGCGCCACGGCGGCAACGCCAGCGAACTGATGGAGAACCTGATCAAGCTGATCCGCGAACACGAGCAGGGCGACCGGCAACTGCGCGCCATGACCGGCGAGACCCGCATCACCGCGTGGATCCTCGGCGCGCTGCCGCTGGTGATGGTCGGCTACTTCCTGTTCGCCAACCCCACCTACCTGCTAGCCATGTGGCGTGACGCCAGCGGCCAGATGATGCTGCTGTTCGCCTTTGTCATGCAGGCGGTCGGCTGCCTGGTGCTGTGGCGCATGATGAGGAGCCTGTGACCATGGCCCTGATGCTCAGCGCTCTGTGCCTGTTCGCCGCGTTCGCCCTGCTGGCCGCGCAGGCCATCGGCCAGTGGCGCGCTCGCCAGCGCGTGGCGCGGCGCCTGCAGGGGCGGTTGGACCGTGACGAGCGCCTCGGCGACTGGTTGCAGTGGCTGGGCAGCAGCCCGTGGGGGCGGCGCCTGCAACGGCTGGACGGCGAGACCCAGGCGCTGCTCGACCGCCTGGGCTGGCGGCGCAGCCGGCAACGCGCATTGTTCGCCGCCGTGCAATTGGGCTTGCCGGTGCTGGCAGTGGGCATGGCGCTGCTGTTGGCCCATGGCCTGCCCGGAGAAAACCGCGGGCACTGGGGCGTGCTGGTGCTCTGTGCGCTGGGCGCGGGCTATCTGTTGCCCAAGCGCCTGCTGGTCGTGGCGGCGGCCCGCCGTCAGCGGCGAATCGCCGAGGAGGTGAGCCTGCTCATCCCGTTGCTGCGCATCCTTTTCGAAACCGGGCTGGCGGTGGAGCAGGCCCTGCGCGTGCTGGCCCAGGAAGGCCGCAGCCTGGTGCCGAACATCAGCGACGAGTTGCGCCTGGTGTTGCAGCGGGTCGATTCCGGCCTGGCCCTGGGCCCGGAGCTGGAAAAGACCGCGCGCCTGCTGGCGGTGGACGAGTTTATCGACACCTGCGTCATCCTCCAGCAACTGCTGGTGCAGGGCAGTGGCTCGATGAAGTCGTTGCTGGCGCTCAAGGAACTGCTCGACGACCGCCGCCTGACCGGCCTGCAGGAGCGGGTATCGAAAATGTCGGCGAAGATGTCGGCGGTGATGATGGTGTTTCTGTTCCCGGCCCTGCTCATCGTCCTGGCCGGGCCGGGGTTTTCCGCCCTGGCGCGGGCCTTGGGCTCATGAGCGCCGGAACATTCGGGCATTGATAGGGGAGACGCGCAATGAAAGCCATCCTGACGTTCATCAGCCTGCTGCTGCTCGGCGGCTGCGCCGGGCAGCCTCCCGAAGGCCTGGCGCGCCTGCTGGGCGGCGGCACCTGTGGCAAGCCCGACGCCGACCAGCAGTTGAGCCTGGACATGGCCGACCAGATGATCAGCGAAGGCCGTCCACACGCCGGGCTGGCCCACCTGGAGCAGTTGCCCGAGCAGCTCGACCAGGTGCGTCTGCGCAAGGCCAAGGTGCTGCGCCTGCTTGGGCGCCCCGAGGCCGAACCGCTTTACCGCAGCCTGCTCGGCGGCTGCCTGGCCGCCGAAGGCGAGCACGGCCTGGGGCAACTGGCCTCGGCCCGTGGCGACGACACCCAGGCCCTGCGCAACCTGCAACGGGCGGCGCGGTTGGCACCCACCGACGAGAAGGTGCGCAACGACCTGGGCGTGGTGCAGATGAACCTTGGCAATCACGAACAGGCGCGTTTCGAGTTTCTCACCGCCATCGAGCTCAAGGACGACAACCCGCTGCCGGCCGTCAACCTGGTGACCTTGTCGCTGGTGCAGGACAACTGGCGCCAGGCGGAGGACCTGGTCAATCGGCTGCACCTGAAGCCTGAGCAGTTCGCCGAGGCCCAGGCCCGGGCGCAGCGCATTCTTGCCAACGGGCGTGGCCCGCTGGCCGCCACCGAATCCCCGGCCGCGGCCATCAACTGAGCGGAGGTGAACATGTTCAAGCCCTGGATCGTCCTCGCCTGCCTGGCCGCGCCACTGTCGGCGCTGGCCGAGGACCCGCCGCGCCAGCCGCGCCCGCAGACCGCCACCGAAGCCCTGTTGCAGGTGCAGGCGAGCAATCGCCAGGCCTCCAGCGTGCGCCAGGTGCAGACCGACAAGGAACGCGACCAGGCCATGCAGCGCTGGCTGGACAGCTACAAGTATCCGATCCCGGATTTCTACCGCTGGACCAAGATCAGTTCGTCGAACAATTGAGTGCCTGATCGCGGCCTGGCCCCGCGACCAGAATCAAGGCATTCAATGGGTGGTAAAGCGCTGATGCACCGGCGACGAGCGTGGAGTCAGCGCCAGCGCCAACTGCGTGCGGTTGTGCATGTGGGTCAGGCGCAGCACCTGGGACACGTACAGCTTTACCGTGTTTTCGGTGATGCCCAGTTCGCAGGCGATCTGGTAGTTGGTCTTGCCCTTGCTCACCAGCCGGGCGACTTCCAGTTGCCGCGGTGACAGCTTCTCGAACGCCGCCGGCAGCTCCGGCTCGCCTTCCTCGCTATCGCCGGCGCGCCGATGGGCGCCTTGGCCCCGGGCTTTCTCCAGGTCCTGGTAGAGGTCGTCGATGGACTCGGCCAGCTCCTGCAGGCGTTGGTTGAGGCTGCCCAGTTCGCGGAAGTTGCGCCGCCGCTCCAGCAGCGCGGCTTCCTGCCGGCGCACGCCTTCGAGCAACTCTTCCAGGTCCATGGGTTTCTGGTAGTAGTCCGCAAAGCCCTCGCGCAGGGCGCGGATAACGTCCTGCTTGTCGGCGCGGCCGGTCAGCATGATCGCCTCGAACATGCGCTGCGGCCCGGCGATCTGCTTCAACGTGCGCACCAGTTCGATGCCATCGCGTTCGGGCATGTGCAGGTCACACAGGATCAGGCCGATGGTCTCGTCCGCCTTGAAGCAGTCGATGCCCTGGCCGGTGGAGTGGGCGGGGACACAACGGTAGCCCTCGCTTTCGAGGAATTCGCACAACTCTTCGACGATCACTGGCTGGTCGTCGACCACCAGCACTTTCACCTCACTGACGGGTTTGTTCACGATCAACTCCCTGTTGTATCGGCCCTGCTCCCGGGCCAGACGCTCTGGCAGTTAGAAAAGTAGTCGCACTTTGCCGTTATGTACATTGGTCCTACTCCAGAATCCGACCCTTCGGTCGTTTATTGGATCCATACCGCTGTCAGCAGGAAGCCAGCGAGCACGTAGGGGGCAAAGGGCTGCTTGTCGCCGACCTGTTCGGCCAGCGCCTGCAGGCGCTTCTTCACCTTGGGGTTGAGCAGGGTCCACAGGCGCCGGCGGCCGAACATCCAGGCCAGGACGGTGACCCCGGCGCCGATGAAGGTGCCGAGCACGTACTGCGGGCTGGTGGCCAGGGCCAGGGCGCCCATCAGTTTCACGTCGCCGGCGCCGAAGCGGCCGAGCATGTAGCCGGGCAGGGTGAGCAGCATGACGATGGCCAGGCCCCAGCCGGCCTCGCTGGCGTCGGCGCCGATCCAGCTGCGTCCGGTGGCGAACAGCCAGGCCAGGGCGCACGCTGCGACGCCCAGGGTCAGGGCGTTGGAGATTTGTCGTTCACGGACATCTTGTTCGGTGCACAAGGCAAGCCACAGCAGGAGAACAATGCTTTGCATTGGCAAAATGCCATCCCTATTCGTTGAACGGTTCTATGCTTTCAGACAGGTCTCACAGTCAGGGTAGACGCGAACATGAAAGCAGGCCCGGCGGGACAACAAAAAGGCGCGGCTGCCATCGAGTTTGTCGCGGTATTCATGGTGTTTTTCGCAGTGTTCTATGGCCTGGTCAGCTACGCCTTGCCAATGCTCATGCTGCAGTCGTTCAACCAGGCCAGCAGCGAAGCGGTGCGCCGTTGCGTGGCCGTGGACCCGAGCAGCCAGACCTACGAGCTGGACGTGCAGGGGCTGGCCCGCCAGGTGATCGGCCAGCAATTGGCGTGGATGCCCAATGCGCTGGGCTTCAATGTGAACACCGATACCCGGGTCACCGTGGGCACGGACAAGGTGCTGACGGTGGTGATCGACTACCCCCGCGAACGCCTCAATCGGGTCTTGCCGACCCTGCTGCTGCCCGTGATCGGTGATGTGCCCAAGCTGCCCGCGCGGCTGCAGGCCCAGGCGAGCCTGCAACTGTGAGTGGCGGTCTGTTCGACCGCTGGTTCGCCGCGCCGGCCCCCGCCCAGGCGCCCGAGGCGACACCCGCCGTCGGCCTGCAACTGTGGCTCGACGACCAGGCGCGGGTGCTGCGCCTGGCCGGCCCGCTGCGCAGCTTGCTGGCATTGCCCGGCCAGGCTGGCGCACGGGTGCACGACTACCTGGAGCGACACAGTTGGCTGGTGCTCGAAGGCCGCCCCGCCGACTGGCAGGGGCAGCCACTGGATTTGGATTTCCATACGGTCATGGGCCACGCCCTGCACACCCGCGGTTGGCTGCAACGCCACGAGCAGGGCTGGATGCTGCAACTGTTCGATATCGGTGACCTGCTCCGCGAGCAGCGCTGGGATCGCCAGCGGCCACTGCTCGGGGAGATCGGCCATGCCCTGCGCGAATGCGGCGCCGAGCGCCTGGCGCAGACCGTGCGCGAGCAGTTGCGCAGCCTGGCTGAACATTGGCAGGCCGCCGCGCTGCGCCTGGTGCTGCGCGAACCGGGCGGCTGGCGCCACTTCGCCAGCAGCGATGATGCCTGGCCCTGGCCCGATGACCGTCGGTTGCGGGACAGGCTGGACCAGTGGCCGGCCCAGACCCTGATCGAGGTGCGCGACGACCCTGATCTGCTCGCCCTGTGCGGCGGCGCCTCGCTGTTCCTGGTGCCCTATCGGCAAGGGCTGGAGGCCGAGGCCTGGATGTTGTGCGCCGGGGCGCACCAGGTGCCTGCGGTCGACATGGCCATGGCCCTGGTGCGCAGCCTGACCGAGCCGCTGCTGGTACGGCATCGCCGCCAGCAACTGCAGCACCAGGCCCATCACCTCGACGACCTGCAGCAGCAGTTGGGCGCAGGGTGGTGGGAGTGGCCAGCGCACGGCGACCTGCAGTTGGACCCGGCCCTGGCCGCGACCCTTGGGTTGGCCAGCCGTACCAGCCTGGCGCAATGGCTTGCCCGCCTGCACCCGGCCGACCGCGAACCAGCGCAGCTGGCCCTGGACCAGGCCCGTGCCGGGCAGGCGTTGAGCCTGGGCGTGCGTCTGCTGGACCGTGACCCGCTCGCGGCGCCGCGCTGGTTCCATTGGGCCGGCCAGGGCCGGGGCGGCCAGTTGCGCGGTTTCCTGCTCGATATCAGTGCCCTCAAGGCCCAGGAGCAACAGGCCGGTGCGGCCCGTGCGCGGCTGGAGAACCTGATTGCCCGCTCACCCGCGGTGATCTATGTACAACGTTATGCCGAGGGCGCGCTGCACAGCGATTTCTACAGTGCCAGCCTGGCGCCGTTGCTGGGTTGGGAGGCCGACGGCGAACTCGCCCGCCAGCCGGGCCTGGCGGTGCACCCCGACGACCGTCCGCTGTGGCTGGAGCGCACCCGCAGCCTGCTGCGCGATGGCCTGGTGCGTTGCCGCTATCGCCTGCGCGACCACCTCGGTGGTTACCACTGGATGCTCGACGAGGCCCGTCTGCTGCGTGACGACCTCGGCCAGCCGCTGGAAGTGGTCGGCCTGTGGCTGGACGTCACCGAGGCCACCGAGGCCGCCGAGCGCATGCGCCAGAGCGAGGAACGCTACCGGGTGCTGGTGGAGGACTCGCCGGCAATGATCTGCCGCTATCGCCCGGACCTCACCGTGCTGTTTGGCAATCGTCCGCTGGCCGATTACCTGGGCTGCACGCCCGAGCAGTTGCAGGGCGCGGACCTGGGGCAATGGTTGTCCGCCGACCAGCGCGAGGGGTTCATCCAGCGCCTGCGGGCACTGACGCCCGAGCAACCGGTGAGCAGCGCGGAGATCTGCCTGCAGTTGCCTGGCCGTGAGCATGCCTGGTGGGTCTGGGCCGACCGCGGTCTGTTCGATGGCGAAGGCCGCCTGCTCGAGGTCCAGGCCGTGGGCCGTGACAACACCGAGGTGCGGCGCAGTCAGCAGCAGCTGTTGCAGGGGGCCAAGATGGCTACCCTCGGCGAGTTGGCCACCGGTCTGCTGCACGAGATCAACCAGCCGCTCAACGTGATGCGCATGGCGGTGGTCAATGCACTTAAACGCCTGGAGAACGGCGCCGCCGATCCGGCCTACCTGGAGGACAAGTTGCGTCGCATCGAGGCGCAGGTAGAGCGAGCTGCCCGGCTGGTCGAGCACATGCGCGTGTATGGCCGGCGTTCGACGGTCGAGCGCGAGCGCTTCGCCGCCTGGGGCGCGGTACAGGGCGCCCATGCATTGCTGGAGGAGGGCCTGCGCGGCAAGGGCGTGGCGCTGCAGCTGGAATCGCCCGAGGCGATGCCACAGGTGCTCGGGCATCAGGACCAGCTGGAGCAGGTGCTGATCAACCTGATGGTCAACGCCCGCGATGCCTTGCTGGAGCAGCAGGTGGCGCAGCCCTGGATCCGCGTGCGCCAGGCGCTGCATGGCGAGCGCCTGTGGCTGCTGGTGGAGGACAATGCTGGCGGCATCGATGCGCGGCTGCACGAGCGGATCTTCGAACCCTTCTTCACCACCAAGCCGGCTGGTGTCGGCACCGGCCTGGGGCTATCGGTCAGCCATGGCATCGTCAGCCAGATGGGCGGCGAGCTGAGGGTGAGCAACACGCCCGGGGGCGCGTGCTTCTGCATCGAGCTGCCGGTTCACTGCACCAGCTGAGCGTGGCCGCTGGAGCAACTGAGGTTGGCGCCGACCTCGGCGCTGGCCAGGTCGATGCCCAGCACCTTGAGCAAGCCGTTGACCAGTGGATCGAGCAGGGGGCTGAGCAGGTTCCTGATGATCGGCTCAAGGATGTTCTTCACCCCATCCAGCAGGCCGGCGGTGAGCACCAGCACCTGGCCGAGGCCACTGTTGGCAGTGGGCCTGTAGGCTTCCAGATGTACACCGGCAAGCGTGCCGGACAGGCTGCCCACCACCTGGGCCTGGTCGCTATCCATGGGCTGGAACATCGGATCCTGGCCGATATTGCGCGGAGCATGGTCGCCGGCGAAGACCAGTGGTTTTTCCGTCGGGCCGCTGCCGAGCAGCTTGGTATCCACCCGCAGGCCGATACCGCCGCCGGCATAGGGCACGCGTGTACCGCAGGACGGCGGCAGGATCAGCAGGCGGCTGCAGACATTGGTGCCGATATCGATGACCGGCAGGGCCTGTACCTTGACGAAGTCAGGCCCCTTGCTGAGGAATTCGGCCGGTGAGTCGAACTTGCCGATCGCGATCCTCGCCGCCGAGCGCTGGGTGAGGGTGGTCAGGCTCTTGGGTGCGCAGCTGTAGTTGTCGGGCGGGGCTGGGCGCAGGCGGCTGGTGCCTTCGGCCACTTCGATGCCGATATCGATGTGCACCTGGCTGTCCAGCAGCTTGATGTCGCTGACCTTGCACGGGATGCCCAGGGCGCAGGTCAGCGACTGCACGGTGCCCAACAGGTTCAGGCTGAGCAGGTTGTTGAGCACGTTGGTCAACGGCGCCGCCAGGTCCAGCACGGCATTGAGCAACCCAGCGATGCCGCTCAGCAGGGGCAGGTCCAGTGATACCAGCGCGCGGATCTGCGCGGTATGGACGCGCAATTCATCGCTGCGCGGGTCGCCCACGGCGGAGTTCTGCGGGGGCTGGATCACCTTCAGGTACACGCGGCCGTTGATCAGGCCCAGCACGGTGATGGGGATCTCGGCATTCACCGCTTGTTGATTAGCCGCCAGTTGGATCATGGCCTGGACCAGTTGCAGCACTTGCACGTTCGCGTCCAGGCCGGCCTGGACGGTGCCGGTCTGCAGGTTGAGTAATTGTCCAACGGTGATTGGCCCTTTGAGGTCCGCGGCGAGTTTGAGCAGATTGCCGGTCACCTCCACGGCGGCGCCGCTTTGCTGCAGAACCTTGACGGCAACGTCCAGCAGCTTGTCGGCGGTGGTCTGGAGGTTCAGCAGTTGCTGGTAGTCGCCCAGGTTCAGGTGCAGGTCGGTGGACAGTGCGTCGAGGTAATCGAGCAGGTTGAGCTGGGTATCGGCGATGCCTTGCCAGCCCAGGACGGTGAGTTGCGTGCTGGCGCCGATGGCCTTCAACAGGGCGTTGAGAATGGCCGACTGCATCGAACTGACCTGCAGCAGTGTGCTGCGAATGCTCAGCATTGCCTGGGGCGGCCCGGGGTTGGCGGCCACCGCGCTGGCGCGCAGGGTGGTGGTGCGGGCGATGGCACCGCCCTGCACCAGCGCGTAGATGCCACCGGCGAAGCTGGTGACCACCACATTGCTGACCTCGACCTTGATCGCCTCGTTGCGCTGGTTGTCGGCAGTGAAGGTGCGCAGGTTGTCATTGCCGGTGCGCAGATAGCCGCAGCTGGCGATCAGCGGGTTGAGCGGCGAATGGCCGTTGCGGGTGGCGGCGGTGCGGGCCAGGGTGGATGCCTGCGGGCCGCTGCCGGTGCAGGCGCCGTCATGCTCGGCGGCTTCCAGCGCAGCCATGTCGGCGATGCGTTGCAGCTTGCGTTGTTCGAGGTAGAGGCGGCCGCTGTCGACGGTCAGGAGCATGAACACCAGGGCCAGGCCCATGGTCAGCGCGGCCATTAGGCCGATCGCGCCGCGTTGGCGCACAACGGAACGGGGAACCACGGGCACTCCTTTGCCGGCCTGGGGCCCGGCAGCGCGGCGGCGGTGCAAGGAGTGTAGTCAAGGTGATGGCAAGTTGCCTTGATCGAAGTGCCCCGCCCCAGCGGCGCATCGCGGGGGCGGGGCAGCGGGTTTGCCCCGAGATCAGGGGCTCAATGTGGCGGATAGTTGCTCAGCACCTGGGTCACGGTCTTCAGGATCGCCGCGTTGCGCTCCTGCGGGCTGGGTGGGTAGTTGTTCATGATCTGTTCGGCGCTGCCACGCCACACCAGCTTGCCGTCACGCCCATCGAACAGGTCGACCTGAATGGTCGCCACCTTGTAGTCGACGCTGCGGGTCTCGTTGTACATCGGCCCGCCCCAGTAGCCGCCCCAATAACCGCCCCAGGCGCCGCCATAGTTGGTGGTGATCTGCTGCTGGCGGTCTTCGACGATCAGGTAGGCGCGCACCTTCACATCGGCCCGGGCACTGCCCTGGACCGGGCGCAGACCACGCTGGTCGAGCTGGCCGGCGACCGCCTGGCGGATGCGCTGCTCGGTCAGGTCGCTCTTGATCCGTGGATCGTCCGGGCGGTACTGCAGGGCCGGCTCCTGCCAGGCCCAACTGCGGTAGGCAGCGAAGTCGCGGCTGGCATCGAAGTCCTGCTGCACGTTGTTACTCGAACAGGCCGCCAGCAGCAGGGCGAAGGACAGAAGTACGAGACGGCGCAACATGATGGTTCTCCGTAAAGGGTCAGCTGGGAGGATAGCCGCTCATCGCCTTGCTCACCGACTCGCGCAGGGCGCTTTCGCGTTCACGCGGCGAGTCCTTGTCGCTGCCGCTTTCGGCGCTGGCGCTCCACACTGGCTGGCCGTTGCGGGCGTCGAACAGGTCAATGCGCACAACCATCACTTCGACCTGGTAGGTGCGCACGATGGGCACGCTGCCATAGGCGCCATAGCCGTTGCGGTAGCCGCCGTAGCCGACGCTGCCATAGGGGTAGGGGCCGTAATAGGGATCGTAGTCGTAGTCGCGCACCTGGCGCAGGCGCCGCTCCAGGCGCACGTCGGCGCTGACCAGCAGGTCGGCAGGAGCATTGTGGGCCGGGCGCAGGCCGTGCTGGTCGAGAGCGCTGCTTACCGCGTCGGCCAGCTGGCCCGGCGTGGCGTTCGCCAGGCCGCCGGGGGGCTGGCTGTTGCGCCAGCTCCAGCTGCGGTAACGGCCATAGTCGCGCGGTGGCGTGGGGTAGGCGCTGGCGTCGAAGGTACCGGCGGCTTGCGGCGGTGCCGGTGGCAGCGGCTTGCCGCTGGCGACATAGGGGTTGCTGCCCTGGCAGGCGGCCAGGGCGAGGGGGAGCAGGGCCAGGCAGAGCAGACGGTACGGCATGTATCCTCCTGGCGGGCGGGTCAGTGGGGCCGGCAGATCCAGTGCAGGTAACGACCCAGGCCGGCGAAGCTGGGGTGGCGCCGGTGCGCCAGCTCCATCTCCAGCAGGTCGAGCAGCTCGGCCTTGGCCTGGAACTCCTTGGGCATGTAGTCGTGGAACACCCGCACGCCGCTTTCGCTTTCGACCTGCCACATGGGATCAAGTTGCGCCTTGAGCTCGCGTGGATCAAGTGGTTTCTGTGGCGTCAGGCTCTGCTTCTCGCCGGCCAGGCGGTTGTGCCGCAGCTTGCGGAAATGCCCCTTGAGCAGGTTGCGGTAGACCAGCGCGTCGCGGTTGTAGAAGGCCAGCGACAGCCAGCCGCCCGGCGCGGTCAGCTGATGCAGCACCGGCAGGATGCTTTCGGGTTCGGCCAGCCATTCGAGCACCGCGTGGCACAGCACCAGGTCGTAGGGCTCGGTGAGCTGGCCAAGCAGGTCCTGCCAGGGCGCCTGGATGAACGTGGCCTGCTGGCCTGCCTCGGCGAAGCGCGCACGGGCACCGTCGAGCATCGGCGCGGCGGGCTCGGCGAGGGTCAGTTGGTGGCCACGCTGGGCCAGCCACAGGGCCATGTGGCCCAAGCCGGCGCCGATATCGAGTACCCGCAAGGGCCGGTCGGGCAAGGTTTCGGCCAGGTCGGCCTGGAGCACCGCCAGGCGGATCGCCCCCTTGGCGCCGCCATAGATCTTCTCGGCGAAGCGGCTGGCCAGCTCATCGAAATGACGGTCGTTCATTTGGCGAAGCGCCTCTCGCTGTCGGCGAGCTTGGCCCGCACCACCTCGTTCATGTCCAGGCCAAGCTCGCTGCACAACAGCAGCAGGTATAGAACGATATCGCCCACTTCCTGGCCGGCGTGGGCAAGCTGGTCGGCGGGCAGCTGGCGCGACTGGTCTTCGCTCAGCCACTGGAAGATCTCCACCAGCTCGGCCATTTCGACGCTGGCGGCCATGGCCAGGTTCTTCGGGCTGTGGAAACCCCGCCAGTCGTTGGTGTCGCGGATGCGGTGCAGGCGTTCGGTCAGTTCTTGCAGGTTCATCGGGATCTCCTCGTGGCGCATAGCTTCCGGCGAGGTTCCTTGCAAAGCAAGCCCGATCAGAGCGCGCGCCAGCTGCCGAGCATGTGCACCAGCCCGCCGTGGCCATCCAGGCGCAGCTCGCCGGCCGGCCCCGCCTCGCTGGCGCTCAGCACCACCTCCGATGGCAAGCGCACCGGCTTGTGGAAATCCACCGCGAATTCATAACCGGCTTTCGGCAGGTGCCCCTGCAGCGCCGCCAGCGCCATGGCCTTGCTCCACATGCCGTGGGCGATGGCCCTGGGGAAACCGAACAGCCGTGCGCTGAGGCGGCTCAAGTGGATCGGGTTGTAGTCGCCGCAGACCCTGGCATAGCGCCTGCCGATGTCGCTGTCGGCGTACCAGCGGGTGGCCTCGGGCAATGCGGCGGGTGCCTGCGCGGTGGCGCTGGCGGCCTGTTGCTCGAGCTTGAGGCCGCGCACCAGCATGCGGCTGGTCTCGCGCCAGAGCAGCCCGAGCCCGTCTTCGGCCTCGGTCACCAGGTCGAAGGTGCCGCCCTTTTCGTGGGGCTGCAGGTTGTCGGCGTACACCGCGAAGCGCAGCCCATCGATGCCGCCCAGCGGGCGCAGCACCTGCAGGCTGTTGTGCAGGTGCACCAGCCCGAGCAGGGGGAAGGGGAAGTCGTCGCCGGTGAGCAACTGCAATTGCAGGCTGAAGGCCATGACGTGCGGATAGGTGCCCGGCAGGCGGCCGTCATCGGCGAAGTGGCAGAGCCGGCGATAGGCCGCCAGGTTGGCGCCATCGACCCGCAGGTAGCAGCGCAGGCCCGGCTCCGGCAACTGGCTGCCACGGATCTTGCGTCTGCCGAGGGCGCGCAGGTAGAGGTTCAGGCGTGAGTCGGGGCTGTGCAGGTCGTGCCAGGGTCGGGTCATGGTCAGGCTCCCATCAAGGCCTGGCCGCAGACCCGCAGGGCCTGGCCGTTGACCGCGCCGGAACCTGGCTGGCTGAGCCAGGCGATGGCCTCGGCGACATCCTGCGGCAAGCCGCCCTGGCCGAGTGAGCTCAGGCGCCGGCCGGCCTCGCGCAGGCCCATGGGCATGGCCGCGGTCATGTGCGTCTCGATAAAGCCCGGCGCCACCGCGTTGATGCTGGCGCCCTGTTCGGCCAGGCGCGGCGCCCAGGCCTGGGCGAAACCGATCAGCCCGGCCTTGCTGGCCGCGTAGTTGGACTGGCCGCGGTTGCCGGCGATGCCGCTGACCGAGGCGAGCAGGGTGATACGGGCGTCGCGCTGCAGCTTGCCACCTTCGAACAGCGCCTGGGTCAGCACCTGCGGGGCCTTGAGGTTGACGGCCAGCACCGCGTCCCAGTATTCCGGGGTCATGTTGGCAAGGGTCTTGTCGCGGGTGATGCCGGCGTTGTGCACCACGATGTCCAGGCCTTGCGGCAAGGCTTCGAGTAACTGCGCGGCGGCATCGGCAGCGCAGATGTCCAGGGCCAGGGCACGGCCGCCCAGGCGCGCGGCGAGGGCGTCGAGGTCGCGCTGCGCCTGGGGCACGTCGAGCAAGGTCACCTCGGCGCCATCGCGGGCCAGCGTTTCGGCGATGGCCGCGCCGATACCCCGCGCGGCACCGGTGACCAGGGCGTGACGGCCGGCCAGCGGGCGGGTCCAGTCTTCGACCTGGGCGGCGCATGCCGACAGGCGCAGGACCTGCCCGGAAACGAAGGCGCTCTTGGGCGAGAGGAAGAAGCGCAGCGCGCCTTCGAGCTGGTCTTCGGCGCCGTCACCGACATACAAGAGGTTGGCCGTGGCGCCGTTGCGCAACTCCTTGGCCAGCGAACGGCTGAAACCCTCCAGGGCGCGTTGGGCGACACTGGCTTGCGCATCGTCCAGGCTTTCCGGGGCGCGCCCCAGGATCACCACATGGGCGCTGGGGGCCAGGCTGCGCAGCAAGGGCTGGAAGAATTCGCGCAACTGCTTGAGCGCATCGCTGTCGGACAAGTGACTGGCATCGAACACCACGGCCTTGATTTTCGGCCCCAGGCCCGCGACCCAGGCGGGGGCGTCGAGCGCTTCGGCGTCGAAGCCGTAGCAATCGGCGGTCAGGCGTGGGGCGATTGCCGCGACCTGGCTGGCCAGTGGGCCGCCACCGAGCACCAGCGCGCCCTCGATGGGGCGCAGGCGCCCGGCCTGCCAGCGCTCCAGCGGCACCGGGCGCGGCAGGCCGAGGGCATCGACCAGTTTGCGGCCAAGGGTGGAGTTGGCAAAGCCCAGATAGCGGTCGCTCATGTACGGTTCTCCCTGAAGGCAAGCATGCAAGTGTGGACCAACTTTGTGGCAGGATCGTTCGAATAGCCGAAAAGAACCTAGGCTTTGTACGAAAAGTGCCTGCGCGACGATCATGCTGCGTTGAAAACAGGCTCGGAATGCTCATTGACACTCGTCAAGTCGGGCGCGACCCCGGCCGTTCCTCGCCTGTTTTCGCCTTGCCTGATCGCCGCTCGGCGACTTTTCGTACAAACCCTAGTCTTAAGGCTCAAATTGTTTCAGGAGGAACAGGCATGCAGTCAATTCGCCGGGTCGCGATCCTGGGGGGCAACCGGATTCCCTTCGCCCGCTCCAATGGCGCCTACGCCAAGGCCAGCAACCAGGCGATGCTCACCGCCGCCCTCGAAGGCCTGGTGGAGCGCTACCGCCTGCATGGGCTGCGCCTGGGCGAGGTCGCGGCGGGGGCGGTGCTCAAGCATTCGCGTGACATGAACCTGACCCGCGAGTGCGTGCTCGGCTCGCGCTTGTCGCCGCAGACGCCGGCCTACGATATCCAGCAGGCCTGCGGCACTGGGCTGGAGGCGGCGTTGCTGGTGGCCAACAAGATCGCCCTGGGGCAGATCGACAGTGGCATCGCCGGCGGCGTCGACACCACCTCGGATGCCCCCATCGCGGTGAGCGAAGGGTTGCGCCAGATCCTGCTGCAGGCCAACCGTGGCAAGAGCCTTGGCGAGCGCCTCAAGCCTTTCCTCAAGTTGCGTCCTGGCCTGCTCAAGCCCGAGCTGCCGCGCAACGGCGAGCCGCGCACGGGGCTGTCGATGGGCGAGCATTGCGAGCGCATGGCGCAGACCTGGCAGATCGAGCGCGGCGACCAGGATGCGCTGGCGCTGCTCAGCCATCAGCACCTGGCGGCGTCCTATCGCGAGGGATGGCACGACGACCTGCTCACGCCTTACCTGGGCCTGACCCGCGACAACAACCTGCGCGCCGACCTCACCCTGGAACAGCTGGCCAAGCTCAAGCCGGTGTTCGAGCGCAGCGGCCTCGGCACGCTCACCCCGGGCAACTCCACGCCGCTGACCGATGGCGCCTCGCTGGTGCTGCTCGGCAGCGAGGCCTGGGCCGAGGAGCATGGCCTCAAGGTGCAGGCCTACTTGGTCGACGGCGAGGCGGCGGCGGTGGATTTCGTCCATGGCCAGGAGGGCCTGCTGATGGCGCCGGTGTACGCGGTGCCGCGGCTGCTGGCACGCAACGGCCTGACCTTGCAGGACTTCGATTTCTACGAAATCCACGAAGCCTTTGCCGCCCAGGTGCTGTGCACTCTCAAGGCCTGGGAAGATGCCGACTACTGCCGCACGCGGCTGGGGCTCGATGCGCCGCTCGGTGCGATTGACCGTACCAGGCTGAACGTGAAGGGCAGTTCGCTGGCCGCAGGGCACCCGTTCGCCGCGACGGGCGGGCGGATTCTGGCGAACATGGCCAAGCTGCTCAGCGAGCGGGGCAAGGGGCGCGGCCTGATCTCCATCTGCGCGGCGGGCGGGCAGGGGGTGACGGCGATCATCGAGCGATAGGTTCGGCGTTGACTGCGATGGCTGATACCCTTGTCCGCCCCGAGACACCAGGCCCTAACATGTCGACTATCGGCCCGCGCCCCATCCCCACGCTGGACCACTTGCCCAGGCCGCTCTACGCCCGTGCCGAGAGCCTCGGCGCCGGCTCCTGGACCACCCGCCACCGCCACGACTGGGTGCAGTTCTCCTACGCCATCAGCGGGGTGCTTGGCGTGTACACCAGCGACGGTAGCTACTTCGCCCCGCCGCAATGGGGCGTGTGGATCCCGGCCGGCACCGAGCACGATGTGGTGACCTCGATGCAGGCCGAGATGCGCAGCCTGTATGTGCGCAGCGATGTCTGCCCATGGTCGCCCAGCGAATGCCGGGTGCTGGAGGTCACGCCGCTGGCGCGCGAACTGATCAAGCAGTTCTGCACCTTCGCGGTGGCCTATCCGGAAGGCGACAGTGCCGAGGCGCGGCTGGTGGCGGTGTTGCTGGACCAACTGCGCACCCTGCCGCAGGTGGGCTTCTCGCTGCCGTTGCCGCGCCATCCGGGTTTGCTGGGGTTGTGCAACGGGCTGATCGCCGCGCCCGACCAGGTGCAGACCTTGCAGCAGTGGGCCGTGCAACTGGGGGTGTCGGAAAAGACCCTGATGCGCCTGTTCCAGCGCGAGACGGGGCTGAGCTTTCGCAACTGGCGCCAGCGCATGCGCCTGTTGACGTCGCTGGCGCTGCTGGAGGCGGGGGAGAGCGTCACCCAGGCGGCGCTGGGCTGCGGTTATGACTCGACTTCGGCCTACATCGCCGCGTTCAAGCAGTTGTTCGGGGCGACGCCGGGAGAGCTTCGCCTGTAGCAAGTAAAAGGCCGGTCGGTGGGCAACCGCGCATCTTCAAGAGCGCACGTGCCCACCGACGGCGACTCAGGTCCTGAACCTGCGCACCAGCGCATCCAGCTCGTTGGACAGCCCGGCCAGGCTCTCGGAGTCCTGGCGCGCCGCCTGGGCCAGTTCCGCCACCAGTTGGGCATCGCCATGGATCTGGCTGATGTGGCGGTTGATGTCTTCGGCCACCTGGTGCTGCTCCTCGGCGGCGGTGGCGATCTGGGTATTCATGTCGCGGATGACGTCCACCGATTCGCGGATCTGGCCGAAGCTGTCGCGGGCCAGGCCGATACGGCTGACCGACTGCTGTGACACCTCGATGCTGGCGTGCATCTGTTCGGCCACCTGGGCCGTGCGGCTGGCCAGGTTGCCCAGCAGGCCGTCGATCTCGGCGGTGGAGTCGGCGGTGCGCTTGGCCAGGGCGCGGACTTCGTCGGCGACCACGGCAAAACCGCGGCCCTGCTCGCCGGCGCGGGCGGCCTCGATGGCGGCGTTGAGCGCCAGCAGGTTGGTCTGCTCGGCAATCGAGCGGATGGTGCCGAGGATCGACTGGATGGCATTGCTGTCGCGTTCCAGTTGCTGGATCGACTGCGCCGACTGCTCGATTTCCTGGCTCAGGCGATCAACGCTCTGTACCGCCGCGTCGATCTGCTGCTGCCCTTCGCGGGCCTGCTGCTGGCCGCTGTCGGCCGATTGCGCGGCCTGGCTGCAGGAGCGGGCCACTTCGTTGGCGGTGGCGACCATCTCATGGAAGGCGGTGGAAACCATGTCCACCGCCTCGCGCTGGCGCCCGGCGGCTTCGGCCATGTCGCCGGAGACGCGGGTCGAGCTGTTGGAGGTGCTGAGGATCTTGCTCGCCGCACCGCCGATGTGCTGGATCAGGCTGCGGATGGCGCCGAGGAACTGGTTGAACCAGCTGGCCAGCTGGGCGGTTTCGTCGCGGCCGCGGATCTCCAGGTTGCGGGTCAGGTCGCCTTCGCCCTGGGCGATGTCCTCCAGGCCGCTGGTGACGCTGTTGATCGGGCGCACGATGAGCTTGGCGAACGTCGCGCCCACCACGGCGAACACGGCGGCCAGGATCAACGCGACGACGCCGATCAGCCAGGTAAGGCGGGTGGTGGTCTGCATCACTTCGTCTTGCTGGATCAGGCCGATGAAGGTCCAGCCGAGTTTCTCGTCGGGGTAGACGTTGGCCATGTAGCGCTCGCCGTTCAACTGCACTTCGGCCAGGCCCTTGCCGGCCTTGGCCAGCTCGGCGTAGCCGTCACCCAGGCTGGCGAGCTGCTTGAAGTTGTGGCTGGCGTCGCGCGGGTCGACCATCACGTTGCCGTTGTTTTCCATGAGGATCAGGTAGCCGCTCTCGCCCAGCTTGATCTGCTTGACGATCTCGGTCAGGCCCTTGAGCGACACATCGATGTTGACCACGCCGCCCGGGTTGCCCAGCGTGTTGGCCACGGCGCGCACGGTGCTGACCAGCACGGCGTCGTCGCCGGCCCAGTAGTAGGGCGCGGTGCGCAGGGTCTTGCCGGGGTTGGCCATGGCCGCCTGGTACCAGGGGCGGGTGCGTGGGTCGTAGTTGGCCATTTTTGGATCGCCCGGCCAGAACGCGTAGCCGCCGTCCTTCAGGCCGTAAGACACATAGGCGTAGTCCGGGTGGCTCTGGGCCAGGCGGCTGAACAGGTCGAACAGCGCCTTGTCCTGCTCGCCGGGAGCGATGCTGGCGGCATCGGCGCTGATGTGCTTCTTGACGTTGTCAGCCGTGGCCGACACCAGGGGTTGCGCGGCCAGGTAGTCGACGTTCTGGGTGATGCCCTGGAAGAAGATGTCCATGGCGTTGCCGACCTGGCGAATCTCCCGGCTGCTGTTGTCGAGGAAATCGTCGCGGGCTTCGCCGCGCAGGTTGAGCACCACCAGGGTGGCGACCAGGACGATGGGCAGGCCGGCGATGATGGCGAAGGCCCAGGTGAGTTTCTGCTTGATGTTCATCCACGCTCCCAGAGTTGTTCTTGTCGTTGCACGAGGCTGTAACAGTGCATCGGCAAAGCCTGGGTTTTATGTAGGCGAACTCCCGTATTTATTGGGTGAAAAGGCTATTCAAGGGGATATCGGTCGAGGCTGGCTAATATGGCATACCAAAAGCTGTCCGCAGGAACGGCATACTGCCGCTCCCGCAGACGATGCCCTCAGTGACAGCAGCCGCTGCCATTGGCCAGGTCCTTGAGGATCGGGCAGTCCGGGCGGTCATCGCCCTGGCAGTGGGCCACCAGCTCGCCGAGGGTGTCGCGCAGGCTCACCAACTCTTCGATGCGCTGGTTCAGCGCGTCGATATGCTGCATGGCCAGGGCCTTCACGTCGGCGCTGGCGCGCTGGCGGTCCTGCCACAGGGTCAGCAGCTTGGCGACTTCGTCCAGGGAGAAGCCCAGGTCCCGCGAGCGCTTGATGAACGCAAGGCTGTGCAGGTCTTCCTGCTGGTACAGGCGATAGCCGCTTTCGCTGCGCGTGGCGGGGCGCAACAGGCCGATGGACTCGTAGTAGCGGATCATCTTGGCGCTGAGCCCGCTGCGGCGGGCGGCCTGGCCGATGTTCATGGCGCCTCCTTGTCGATGGCGGTGGGTTTCCAGGTTTTCAGCCACAGGGCGTTGCTGACCACGCTGACACTGGACAGGGCCATGGCGGCGCCGGCCAGTACCGGGTTGAGGTAGCCGAGGGCGGCCAGGGGGATGCCGACCAGGTTGTAGATGAAGGCCCAGAACAGGTTCTGGCGGATCTTCGCATAGGTCTTGCGGCTGATGTCCAATGCCGCAGGCACCAGGCGCGGATCTCCGCGCATCAGGGTGATGCCGGCGGCCTGCATGGCCACGTCGGTGCCGCCGCCCATGGCGATGCCGATATCGGCTGCGGCCAGTGCCGGGGCGTCGTTGATGCCGTCGCCCACCATGGCCACCACGCCTTGCTGCTTGAGCGCGGCGACTGTAGCCGCCTTGTCCGCCGGCAGCACTTCGGCATGCACGTCATCGATGCCCAGGGCGTCGGCCACCACCTTGGCGCTGCCACGGTTGTCGCCCGTCAGCAGGTGGCTGCTGATGCCACGCGCATGCAGCGCGTCGATGGCCGCGCCGGCGCCGGGCTTGAGGCTGTCGCCGAAGGCGAACAGGCCGAGCACGCGAGGGTGCTGGCCGCATTCGATCAACCAGGACAGCGTGCGGCCCTCGGCTTCCCAGGCCTGCGCACTGTCGGCCAGGTCGCCCGGCGGCAGATCGTTTTCGTCGAGCAGGCGACGGTTGCCCAGGGCCAGTTCACGGCCATCCACCTGGCCGGCGATGCCGCGACCGGTGAGGGACTGGCTGTCAGCAACCTGTGGCACGTGCAGGCCTTGTTCGGCGCAGGCGTCGAGTACCGCCTTGGCCAATGGGTGCTCGCTGCCGCGTTGCAGGGCGCCGGCCAGGCGTAGCAACTCGCCGTTGTCGCCGCTGCTGGCCCGGCTGTGGACGATGCGCGGGCTGCCCGAGGTGAGGGTGCCGGTCTTGTCGAACACCACGCTGTTCACCGCATGGGCACGCTCCAGTGCTTCGGCGTCCTTGATCAGGATGCCGTGACGGGCGGCGACGCCGGTGCCGGCCATGATCGCGGCGGGCGTGGCCAGGCCGAGGGCGCATGGGCAGGCGATCACCAGCACGGCGACGGCATTGATCAGGGCGGTTTCCAGTGGCGCGCCGGCCAGCCACCAGCCGACCAGGGTGATCAGCGCCAGCACCAGTACTGCTGGCACGAACACCTGGCTGACCCGGTCGACCAGCTTCTGGATGGGCGCCTTGGCCGCCTGGGCGTCCTCGACCAGGCGGATGATGCGCGCGAGCACGGTCTCGGTGCCCAGGGCCAGGGTTTTTACCAGCAGCCGGCCTTCGCCGTTGATGGCCCCACCGGTTACCGAGTCGCCAGGCGCCTTGGGCACAGGCAGGCTTTCACCGCTGATCAACGCCTCATCGGCATGGCTGCTGCCTTCGAGTACTTCACCATCGACCGGGAAGCGCTCGCCGGGTTTGACCAATACCAGGTCGCCCAGGCGCAGCTGACTGATCGCCACCTCATCCTCGCGCCCTTCGATGACTCGCACCGCCCGTTCCGGGCGCAGCGCCTCCAGCGCCCGGATGGCGCTGGCGGTCTGGCGCTTGGCGCGGCTTTCCAGGTACTTGCCCAGCAGCACCAGGGCGATGACCACCGCCGAAGCTTCGAAATACAGGTGCGGCTCCATGCCGTCGTGGGCGTTGGCCCATTGGTACAGGCTCAGGCCGTAGCCGGCGCTGGTGCCCAGGGCAACCAGCAGGTCCATGTTGCCGGCACCGGCGCGCACGGCCTTCCAGGCGGCGACGTAGAAGCGTGCGCCGAGGATGAACTGCACCGGCGTGGCGAGCAGGAACTGCGCCCAGGCCGGCAGCATCCAGTGCACACCGAAGGGTTGCGCCAGCATCGGCAATACCAATGGCAGGGCCAGCAGCAGGGCGGCGCCGACCGCCAGGCGTTCGTTGCGCAGGCGGCGTTGGGCTTGGGCCTGGTCATCGTCGGCGGTGCGCGGCAGGCTGGCGCTGTAGCCGGCCTTTTCCACCGCGGCGATCAACACGCCGTCATCGACGGCCTGCAAAACTTCGAGGTGGGCGCGTTCGCTGGCCAGGTTGACGCTGACCTGCTCGACCCCCGGCAGCTTGCCGAGGGCGCGTTCGACACGGCCGGCGCAGCTGGCGCAGGTCATGCCGCCGATCTGCAGTTCGAGGGTGCGGGTGGGGACGCTGTAACCGGCGTCGCGCACCGCGCCGACCAATGCCGGCAGGCTGTCGGCCGGCGCCTGGACCCGGGCCTGCTCGGTAGCTAGGTTGACGCTGACATGTTCGGTGCCGGTGACCTTGCGCAGGGCGCGTTCGACCCGACCTGCGCAACTGGCGCAGGTCATGCCGCTGATCGGCAGGTCGAAGGTGGTGGATGCGGGCATGGCTCTCTCCTCCGTGGATAGGCCTTCAGCATCAACCTTGCCATGCGGGCAAGGTCAATAGCCCAGGTTGGCTTGCCTCAATTCCAGGCCCTTGTGCCCTGTGGCGATGCGGTACTTCCTGATCTGCCCTGCCTGCAACGTCAGGCGCGTGCTGCGCTGGTCCTCGATACCCGGGGCGCAACCGGGCATCTGCCCGGGGAGCAGGCGCAAGCGTACATCGACAGGGCCCGGTGGCAGGTTGAACGAGGTCGATTGCTCCTGGAACAGCCGGCCGGCCAACTGATCGTTGAGGTAGATACCGATCTCGCAACTGCTGGCCACTTCCAGGCGTTCCCGGGAAATCATCAGCACGCTGTAGTCCGAGTTGCCTTCGGCGCTGGCCGGTGGCACCACGGCCAGCGCGCCCAGCAGTCCGACTAGGCTCATTGCTGCCCTGATCATGAAGAATCTCCTGCTTGCCAAAATCGTCAAAGGCGCAGCTTGGCCGAGCCGCGCAAGGATTTCCAGCCCGGCCGTTTGACGCGGAACTTGACCTTGCCCCGATGGCAAGGCTGAAAGTAGACAAAACCCACAAGGAGGCAACCCCTATGCAAGTGTTCAATGTACAAGGCATGACCTGTGGCCATTGCGTGAAAGGCGTGACCCGTGCGGTGCAGGAGCAGGACGCCGCGGCGCGGGTGGAAGTGGACCTGGCGGCGAAGCAGGTGCGTGTGGACAGTGCGCTGGCGGCGGATCAGATCCTGGCGGCGATTCGTGAAGAGGGGTATCAGGCCGAGGTGGCCTGAACGGCTGGATTGTCCAGCTAAAGCATTTCTGTAGAAGCGGGCTGCCCGGGCAAGCCCGCGTCTACAGAACTACAGGCCAATTATTACAAAGGTTTTCAACGCCCAATGATCCAGTGCAGGTAGACTAACCGACTTGCTTAGCCTGCTATGGATTCTCCATGAACCTGCGAACCTTGCTGATTCTCGGCGCCCTCAGTGCGTTCGGGCCTTTGGCGATCGACTTCTATCTGCCCGCCTTCCCGGCCATGGCCCATGCCTTCGCCACCGACGAAAAGCATGTGCAGGCGACCCTGGCCGCCTACTTCCTCGGCCTGTCCCTGGGCCAGCTTGCCTATGGGCCAGTGGCCGACCGATTCGGCCGGCGCATCCCGCTGTTGTTCGGGGTCGGCCTTTTTACCGTGGCCTCCCTGGCCTGCGCCTATGCCCCAAACCTCGACAGCCTGATCGTGGCGCGCTTCGTCCAGGCCCTGGGCGGTTGCGCCGGCATGGTGCTGTCGCGGGCAATCGTCAGTGACAAGTGTGACGCGGTGGCCTCGGCCAAGGTGTTCTCGCAATTGATGCTGGTGATGGGCCTGGCACCGATCCTCGCGCCGATGCTCGGTGGCGTGCTGGTCAATGTGTCCGGTTGGCAGTCGATCTTCCTCGCCCTGAGCCTGTTCAGCGCGGCCTGCCTGGTGGCCGTCGGCCTGGGGCTGCCGGAGAGCCTGCCGGCCCATGTGCCGCGCCAGCCCTTGTCGGGCGCGCTGCGCCAGTACCTGCGGCTGTTCGGTGACCGGGTGTTTGTCGGCCATGCGTTGACCGGCGGCATCGCCATTGCCGGGATGTTTGCCTACATCGCCGGTTCACCGTTCGTGTTCATCAAGTTGTACGGGGTGCCCGCCGAGCACTATGGCTGGTTGTTCGGCACCAACGCAGCAGGCTTCATCCTGATGGCCCAGGTCAATGCGCGCCTGCTGGCCAAGCGCGGCCCGGCGTTCCTGCTGGCGCGGGCAGTGTGGCTGTACCTGGTGGCGGCGCTGGCGCTGCTGCTGGTCGCGGCGCTGCGCCCAGCGCAGTTGTGGCCATTGCTGGTGCCGTTGTTCGTATGCATCGCCAGCCTCGGCTGCATCATCCCCAACGCCTCGGCCTGCGCCATGAGCGGGCAGGGCGCGCGGGCCGGCAGCGCCTCGGCGCTGATGGGCTGCCTGCAGTTCAGCGTCGCCGCGGGCGCGGCAGCGCTGGTCGGGGTGCTGCACGATGGCAGCGCGGTGCCCATGGCGCTGGTGATCAGCCTGTGCGGCGCGCTGGTGGTCAGTGTCGCAATGCTGACCCGCCGGCTGCAGGCCAACCGGCCTGCGTGAGCGGGTGGGGCGCGTTCAGGCGCGCCTCGAGCAGGGCGACGAATGACCGCGCCTCGGCCTCGTTGCGGAAACTCACCACATGCTGATCGAGCTGGACTTGCCAGGGGCAAGCGGGATTTCGGTTCGACGCACTGACGACAATCTTCATCGCGATCCACCTCCAGTGAGCGGGAGCGGATCTAGTGTAGCGCCGCCCCCGGTGCTCGCCATGACCAGGATCAGTCCCCTGACTGACGGTCATGGCGGCCTGAAGTAGGGAGACCTTCTGTTTTGCAGGCCAGAAGTTTTCACCGCGCCTATCGGATTTTTCCAGCGTCTTGATCATTGCCACCAGCCACGTTGCTGGCGCAGCCACAGTAGAACGGGGGCATGAGCCCTGTCTGCGGCGTAGTGCACTGACAGACGCATCTTCCAGAACGGTGCTCGGGGGGACCAGCGACGACCCATTCCGGGCCTGCCGCCCTCAAGGCGAGCCCCCTCCAGCGGCTTATACTGCCGCAGGCGCCCAATGCCAGCGTGAGATCCTTCCTGGCCTGGCGCTGACCATCCGGCACACGAACAATCCCGTGCTTGCCCGCACAGGCGGCAGGGCGTCTGCGCTTATCGCCGCCAGACGGTTCACATCAGGGAGCTTCAGTTTCATGACCGTAGTCCGCAGCATCAGTCAGGTTGCCAGCCTGATGGCCGAACCCAAGCGCAGCGCCATGTTGTGGGCGTTGATCGATGGCACCCCGCGTGCGGCGGACGAGCTTGCCGTGATCACCGGCCTGAGCACTTCCTCGGCCTGCGCGCACCTGTCGCTGCTGTCCAGTGCCGGCTTGCTCAGGCACGAGGCGCGTGGGCGCAAACGCTTCTTCCGCCTGGCAACGCCGGAGGTCGGCACCGCAGTGGAGGCCCTGGCCAGCGTCCGGTTGGCCAGCCGCTCAGCCGGGGGGCCGGGCACCTCGCTGCAAATCCCCCTGTCGATGCGCAAGGCGCGCCTGTGCGGCGACCATCTGGGCGGCGAGGTGGCTGCCGCGCTTCTGCATCGGCTGCATGCAGCCGGTTGGTTGGAGGGCAGCGAACAGCAACTGGCCGTGAGCCAGGAGGGCAAGGGGCAACTGGAGGCGCTGGGGGTATTCATCGACGCACTGGCCGCCGCCGACCGGCGTGGCTGCGTGATCTGCCACTGCAGCAAGTGGGACGATCAGGGCCCGCACCTGGGCGGTTACCTGGGCAAGGCGTTGCTAAGGTTGTTCACCCAGTCGGGCTGGGTGCGTGAGCAGGAGGGCAGCCGGGCGGTACACCTTACACCGCTCGGCCAGCAGCAGATCAACGCGATCGCCTGCCTGCCCTCGCGCCAGGCCGGTTAGCGCACCAAGCGTGCGTCCAGGCTGTTCTGCGCCAGGCGGCGTGCCTGGTCCTGGGTCATGCCCAGATGCTCGTGCAGGGCATGGAAGTTTTCGGTGACGTAGCCGCCGAAGTAGGCCGGGTCATCGGAGTTGACCGTGACCTTCACACCACGCTCGAGCATGTCGAGGATGTTGTGCTGGCTCATGTGGTCGAACACGCACAGCTTGGTGTTGGACAACGGGCAGACGGTCAACGGGATCTGCTCGTCAATGATGCGCTGCATCAGGCGTTCGTCTTCGATGGCGCGCACGCCGTGGTCGATACGCTGGATCTTCAGCAGGTCGAGCGCCTCCCAGATGTATTCGGGCGGGCCTTCCTCGCCGGCATGGGCGACGGTCAGGAAGCCTTCGCTGCGGGCGCGGTCGAAGACGCGCTGGAACTTGCTGGGCGGATGGCCTTTTTCCGAACTGTCCAGGCCTACGGCGACGAATGCGTCGCGGAAGGGCAGGGCCTGGTCGAGGGTCTGCTGCGCCTCGTCCTCGCTCAGGTGGCGCAGGAAGCTGAGGATCAAGCCACTGGAGATGCCAAGCTGTTCACGGCCATCCTTGAGTGCGCCGGTGATGCCACTGAGCACCACCTCGAACGGGATGCCCCGGTCGGTGTGGGTCTGGGGGTCGAAGAACGGCTCTGTGTGGATAACGTTCTGCGCCTTGCAGCGTTGCAGGTAGGCCCAGGTCAGGTCGTAGAAATCCTGCTCGGTACGCAGGACGCCGGCGCCCTGGTAATAGAGGTCGAGGAATTCCTGCAGGTTGTTGAAGGCATAGGCGCCGCGCAGGGTTTCGACATCGGCCCAGGGCAGCGCGACCTTGTTGCGCTCGGCCAGGGCGAACAGCAGTTCGGGCTCCAGCGAGCCCTCCAGGTGCATGTGCAGTTCCGCCTTGGGCAAGGCGTTCAGCCAGTCATACATGTGTGCAATCTCGATCAGGTACGGTTGGCCGCCATTCTACAGGGCCTGGCCGGGCAATGCGCCCATCCAGGCCTGTCACGCCGTGAATCACCAGGTGAGCGGCTCGCCTTTGTAGTTGATGAAGCGCAGGCCGCCGTTGCCGCTCTGCGCCTTGATCTGCTCGAGCATGCCACGGGTGCTGGTGAGCACGTCGATCTCGGCATTCTCGCCGCCCATGTCGGTCTTCACCCAGCCCGGGTGCATGGCCAGCACGGCAAGGTCGGGGCGCTGCAGCTCGACCACGAAGCTGTTGATCATCGAGTTGAGGGCGGCCTTGCTGGCCTTGTACAGGCAGATCTCGCCGCCGTCGGGGATCGTCACGCTACCCAGGATCGAGCTCATGAAGGCCAGCACGCCGCTGCCTTCACGCACTTGGCTGGCCAGACGTCGGGCCACGCGGATCGGCGCCACGGCGTTGGTCATGAACAGCTCGCCGATCTGCTGCACCTGCACGCTTTCCAGGTCCTGTGGCAGGGGGCCCATGACGCCGGCGTTGACGAACACCAGGTCGAACACTTCACCTTGCAGGCGCTGCTTGAGCCCGTCGAGCTGGGCGGTGTCGTTCATCTCCAGGCGCTCGATACGCACACCGGAAACCTTGCGCAGAGCGCCTGGCTGTTGCGGGTCGCGCACGGTGGCGACGACATTCCAGCCGTCTTCCTGCAGGCGTTGCACCAGCCCGAGGCCAAGGCCTCGGGAGGCGCCGATGATCAGGGCGTTCTTGTTTGTGGTCATTGCGATACTCCATATCAAAGGCGGGGCGAGCGCTGTTGTGCATGGTTTCGCTCGTCGCGCGACAACGGGGTGATTGCCCTCCACCGGGAAAGGCCTGGGTGACGAGCATAAACCAGGTACCTGGCGCTCGCCTTGTGGAGACTGATCAAAAAACGATCGATTGCCTGGAAAGCCTGTGGGAGTTGGGTCTGGCGCTGTAGTTCACGGGTTATCCACAAGCCGCTCCACAGTAATTGTGTGCAAGCGCAGCGGGCCTGAAAATGGCGGTTTGGGGGTGGGATTACATTGAAAGCTGGGGATAACTCACAGTCTTTCAGTCACTTGTGTCGGTGTCATACAAATGTGATCAAAATATGCTCAATGCTTCGCAGGCCTTGTCGCACAAGGCCTGTATCAGCTTGCCCCAAGCTTATCCACAGGCAGGCCCACAGTAGTTGTGGGCAACGCTCACTCTCGTTCCAACAGGATGCGACCGCGGCTCAGATCGGCGAGTTGCTGCTGCAGTACGTCGAGGTGGCTTTCACCCAGGGCGATGCGCAGGTCGACGCCGTTGGCGGTGAACTGCTCGTCCAGCACCACGCCGTCCACCTCAGCCAGGCGCAGCTTGAGCAGCGCCAATTCGCTGAAGGTGCAACTGCAACTGAACGCGCTGCGCTGCACCAACACACGCTTGGGTGCCTGCTGCAGGCATTTGTTGGCGCCGCCACCGTAGGCCCGGGCCAGGCCACCGGTGCCCAGCTGGATGCCGCCGTACCAGCGGATCACCAACACCACCACCTGGTCGCAGTCCTGGGCTTCGATGGCGGCGAGGATCGGTCGCCCGGCCGTGCCGCCCGGTTCGCCGTCATCGCTGCTGCGGTACTGGGCGCCGAGCTTCCAGGCCCAGCAGTTGTGGGTGGCCGCCAGGTCGCTGTGGCGTTCGATGAAGGCCATGGCCTCGGCGGGGCTGCCGATCGGGCCGGCGAGGGTGATGAAGCGGCTCTTGCGGATTTCTTCGCGCAATTCGCAGAGCTCGAGCAGGGTAGAAGGCATAAGTCCGGGTCAGGCGGGCGTGCTGATGCCGCAGCCTTTGAGAATGATGTGGATAAGATTGTTGCTGGCGTCTTCCATATCCTGTTTGGTCAGGCGGCTGCGGCCGGTGACCTGGCAGATCTGGGTGGCGAAGTCGGCGTAGTGCTGGGTGCTGCCCCAAAGCAGGAAGATCAGGTGCACCGGATCTACCCGGTCCATCTTGCCGGCGTCCATCCAGGCCTGGAACACCGCGGCGCGGCCACGGAACCATTCCCGGTAGTCGGCGCTGAAGTACTCGCTCAGGCACTCGCCACCGCTGATCACTTCCATGGCGAAGATCCGCGAGGCCTGCGGGTTGCGCCGGGAGAACTCCATCTTGGTGCGGATGTACTGGCTGAGCGCCTCGGCCGGGTCGTCCTCCACGCTCAGGGCGTTGAAGGTGCTGTCCCACAGTTCGATGATGTTGCTCAGCACCGCGATGTACAGGCCCAGCTTGTTGGTGAAGTAATAATGCAGGTTGGCCTTGGGCAACCCGGCCTTGAGCGCGATGGTGTTCATGCTCGTGCCCTTGTAGCCGTGGCGGGCGAACTCGTCCTCGGCGGCCTGGATGATGGCCTGTTCGTTCTTCTGGCGGATGCGGCCGGCGGGCTTGCCCGAGGTGGGGGAGCGATGCGCAGGGACTTCTAGGGTCATGGACGATTCCGGGCGGGTCGTTACGGATGTCCGACAGATTACCTGCCTGTGGCGAAGTGACAAGCATTAGCGTCAGGGACAGGCATCAGCGTGTCGCAGCCAGGCTCTCGAGGAAGCTTTCCAGCACCAGGTTCGGCCGCCGCCCCTTGCGCGTCACCCAGCTCAGGCCCAGGTCATAGAAGCGCTGGGCAGGCTTCAGCGCGCGCAGGCGCCCTTGCTGCACCCAGAAGCTGGCGTAGTGGTCGGGCAGGTAGCCGATGTAGCGGCCCGTCAGGATCAGGAAGGCCATGCCTTCGCGGTCCGAGGCGCTGGCGGTGCAGTGCAGGGCCTGGTAGTGCGCCTGGATGTCGGCGGGCAGGCGGAAGGTCGGGGCGATCGCGTCCTGGGCGTTGAGGCGATCGTCATCGATCTGCTGGTCGTCGGCGTAGAACAGCGGGTGGCCGACCGCGCAGTAGAGCAGCGAGCGCTCGCTGTACAGTGGCTGGTATTCAAGCCCCGACAGCGGGCTGGTCTGCGGAACCACACCCACGTGCAGGCTGCCGTCGAGCACACCTTGCTCGACCTGGCTGGGGGCGATCATGCGGATCTGGATACGCACATCGGGGCCGCGGTCCTTGAGTTCGGCCAGGGCGTGGGTGATGCGCATGTGCGGCAGGGTGACCAGGTTGTCGGTGAGGCCGATGTTCAGCTCGCCGCGCAGGTGCTGGTGCAGGCCATTGACCTCGGTGCGGAACGACTCCAGGGCGCTGAGCAGTTGCAGCGCCGAGTGGTAGACCTCGCGCCCCTCCTCGGTCAGCGAAAACCCCGCCCGGCCGCGCTGGCACAGGCGCAGGCCCAGGCGTTGCTCGAGGTCGTTCATCTGCTGGCTGATGGCCGAGCGGCCGATGCCCAGGACGTTTTCCGCCGCCGAAAAGCCGCCGCACTCGACCACGCTGCGGTAGATCTTCAATAGGCGAATGTCGAAATCGCTGACTTGGGCGAGGGGATCGGGGCGTCGGCTCATTAGTTTAGTTATCCGCTGACTGAAGGTTAGAAATGCTGGGTTTTTCGAACTTTATCGCCGTGACAACTTAGCTGCAACAACACCCATCGTTGCCTAATCGTCTTTCGAGGAACCGCCCGATGAACATGCCCGAATCCGCTCAAGCCGGTCTGGCCAGCCAGCTCAAGCTGGATGCCCACTGGATGCCCTACACCGCCAACCGCAACTTCCAGCGCGACCCGCGGCTGATCGTGGCGGCCGAAGGCAACTACCTGGTCGACGACAAGGGCCGCAAGGTGTTCGACGCCCTGTCGGGCCTGTGGACCTGCGGCGCCGGGCATACCCGCAAGGAGATCAGCGAGGCAGTGGCTCGCCAGGTCGCCACCCTCGACTACTCGCCGGCCTTCCAGTTCGGCCATCCGCTGTCGTTCCAGCTGGCCGAAAAGATCGCCAACCTGGTGCCGGGCGACCTGAACCACGTGTTCTTCACCAACTCCGGCTCCGAGTGCGCCGACACCGCGCTGAAAATGGTGCGTGCCTACTGGCGCCTGAAAGGCCAGGCCACCAAGACCAAGATCATCGGCCGTGCCCGTGGCTATCACGGGGTGAACATCGCCGGCACCAGCCTGGGTGGCGTCAACGGCAACCGCAAGCTGTTCGGTCAGTTGCTGGACGTCGACCATCTGCCCCACACCGTGCTGCCGGCCAACGTGTTCAGCAAGGGCATGCCGGAAGAGGGCGGTATCGCCCTGGCCGACGAGATGCTCAAGCTGATCGAGCTGCATGACGCCTCGAACATCGCCGCGGTCATTGTCGAGCCGCTGGCCGGTTCCGCCGGTGTGCTGCCGCCGCCTAAGGGCTACCTCAAGCGCCTGCGCGAGATCTGCAGCCAGCACAACATCCTGCTGATCTTCGATGAAGTGATCACCGGCTTCGGTCGCATGGGCGCCATGACCGGTGCCGAAGCCTTCGGCGTGACCCCGGACCTGATGTGCATCGCCAAGCAGGTCACCAACGGCGCCATTCCGATGGGCGCGGTGATCGCCACCGGCGAGATCTACCAGACCTTCATGAACCAGCCGACCCCTGAGTACGCGGTGGAATTCCCCCACGGCTACACCTACTCGGCGCACCCGGTCGCCTGCGCCGCCGGCATCGCCGCGCTGGACCTGTTGCAGAAGGAAAACCTGGTGCAGTCCGCCGCCGAGCTGGCGCCGCACTTCGAGAAGCTGCTGCACGGCGTCAAGGGCACCAAGAACGTCGTCGACATCCGCAACTATGGCCTGGCCGGCGCGATCCAGATCGCCGCGCGCGATGGCGATGCCATCGTTCGTCCGTACGAGGCGGCCATGAAGCTGTGGCAAGCCGGCTTCTATGTACGCTTCGGTGGCGACACCCTGCAGTTCGGGCCAACCTTCAACACCCAGCCACAAGAGCTGGACCGTCTGTTCGACGCCGTGGGCGAAGCCCTGAACAAGGTCGACTGATTTTTCCGATTCTGACGTCGGGCGCGTGAGTACCACGCGCCTGTCTCTACCTTCTTTATCTGGAGTTATGCATGAGCATTGTTCAGCACCTGATCCACGGCGAACTGGTCAGCAAGGGCGAGCGCACCGCCGATGTCTTCAACCCGTCGACCGGCCAGGCCGTGCGCAAGGTCGAGCTGGCCAGCCGCGCCACCATCCAGCAGGCCATCGATTCGGCCAAGGCCGCCTTCCCGGCCTGGCGCAATACCCCGCCGGCCAAGCGCGCCCAGGTGATGTTCCGCTTCAAGCAACTGCTTGAGCAGAACGAAGCGAAAATCTCGCAGATGATCAGCGAGGAACACGGCAAGACCGTGGAGGACGCTGCGGGCGAGCTCAAGCGTGGCATCGAGAACGTCGAGTTCGCCTGCGCCGCCCCGGAGCTGCTCAAGGGCGAGTACAGCCGCAACGTCGGCCCGAACATCGACGCCTGGTCCGATTTCCAGCCGCTGGGCATCGTCGCCGGTATCACCCCGTTCAACTTCCCGGCCATGGTGCCGCTGTGGATGTACCCGCTGGCCATCGCCTGCGGCAACGCATTCATTCTCAAGCCGTCCGAGCGTGACCCGAGCTCGACGCTGTACATCGCCCAGCTGCTGCTGGAAGCCGGCCTGCCGAAGGGCATCCTCAACGTCGTGCACGGCGACAAGGAAGCGGTCGACGCGCTGATCGAGGCGCCAGAGGTCAAGGCCCTGAGCTTTGTCGGCTCGACGCCGATCGCCGAATACATCTATGCCGAAGGCACCAAGCGCGGCAAGCGCGTCCAGGCCCTGGGTGGCGCGAAGAACCACGCGGTGCTGATGCCCGACGCCGATCTGGACAACGCGGTCAGCGCGCTGATGGGCGCTGCCTATGGTTCTTGCGGCGAGCGCTGCATGGCCATTTCGGTGGCGGTGTGCGTCGGCGATCAGGTGGCCGATGCGCTGATCGCCAAGCTGGAACCGCAGATCAAGGCGCTGAAGATCGGGGCCGGTACGTCTTGCGGCCTGGACATGGGCCCGCTGGTGACTGCGGCCGCTCGTGACAAGGTAGTGGGTTACATTGATGACGGCGTTGCCGCTGGCGCCAGGCTGGTGGTCGATGGTCGTGGCTTGCGCGTGGCCGGTAACGAAGATGGCTACTTCGTCGGTGGCACCTTGTTCGACAAGGTCACCCCCGAAATGCGCATCTATAAGGAAGAGATCTTCGGGCCGGTGCTTTGCGTGGTGCGGGTGAACAGCCTGGAGCAGGCCATGCACTTGATCAACGAGCATGAGTACGGCAACGGTACCTGCATCTTCACCCGTGACGGTGAGGCGGCGCGGCTGTTCTGCGATGAGATCGAAGTGGGCATGGTCGGCGTCAACGTGCCGCTGCCGGTGCCAGTGGCGTATCACAGCTTCGGTGGCTGGAAGCGTTCGCTGTTTGGTGACCTGCATGCCTATGGGCCGGACGGTGTGCGGTTCTATACCCGTCGCAAGGCAATCACCCAGCGTTGGCCGCAGCGTGCCAGCCATGAGGCGTCGCAGTTTGCCTTCCCTAGCTTGTAAGGCGCAGGGATGAAAGCGGGGCGGCCGAGAGGCCGCCCCGCTTTGTTTTGAGGTTTTGCTTTATATAACTGAAATAAAGGTTGACGGGGTTTCAGATCCCCTTATAATGCGCCCCACTTCCAGCGACATC
>NZ_JBMDJQ010000021.1:0-97117 GCF_057809275.1 Pseudomonas sp. FG36 | reverse complement strand
GCGACCGCTCGGTTCGTAGCCGAGTACTCTATCCAGCTGAGCTATGAGTCCGTGGGGTAGTTTTAGACCAGGTTACCACTGGTTGATTGAAGCAGCCTTGCAAGCAAAGCCACTTCAAAAGTGGCGGACTCAGGAGGATTCGAACCTCCGACCGCTCGGTTCGTAGCCGAGTACTCTATCCAGCTGAGCTATGAGTCCGTGTCTTGCTGTGCCATTCGGATCGCTTGAAGCGCTCCAGGCAAATAATGGCGGTGAAGGGGGGATTCGAACCCCCGATACCCTTATGAGGTATACTCCCTTAGCAGGGGAGCGCCTTCGGCCACTCGGCCACCTCACCGCAACACGAGGCGAATATTAAACACACCCTTCCTCGTTTGCAACCCTTTTTTTGAAAAAAACTTCAAAAGAATTAAAGGCTTGGCTCCTCGTCCTTCTCTTTCTTGATCCGCAGGTAGATTTCCTCGCGGTGAACGGCCACTTCTTTCGGCGCGCTCACGCCGATACGCACCTGGTTGCCTTTGACACCCAGGACCGTCACGGTGATCTCACCGTCACCAATGATCAGGCTCTCGGCGCACCGACGAGTCAGAATCAGCATAGTTTTCTCCTCACATGAATCTTCAGGGACAACAGTCTTTGAAAAGCAGGGCCTGGCCGGGGACGACGGCACTGGCCCGGATCGACCGCCACGGCTGCCTGGACAGGGACAGCCGCTGCGACCAGAAACGCGAAGGGCGCGGCAAGCCGCGCCCCTCCAGGCAGCGTGTCACTCACCCTGTCGGGCAGGAGCATCGAGCTCGAACGCGGTGTGCAGCGCGCGTACGGCCAGCTCCAGGTACTTCTCTTCGATCACCACCGAGACCTTGATCTCGGAGGTGGAGATCATCTGGATGTTGATGCTCTCCTTGGCCAGGGCCTCGAACATGCGGCTGGCAACGCCTGCGTGGGAACGCATGCCGACGCCGACGATCGATACCTTGGCAATCTTGGTGTCGCCGATCACTTCACGCGCGCCGATCTCGCGGGCGGTGTTCTCCAGCACGCTCAGCGCCTTCTCGTACTCGTTGCGGTGCACGGTGAAGGTGAAGTCGGTGGTGTTATCGTGCGAGACGTTCTGCACGATCATGTCGACTTCGATGTTCGCCGCGCTGATCGGGCCGAGGATCTTGAAGGCAACGCCTGGGGTGTCCGGGACGCCACGAATGGTCAGCTTGGCCTCATCACGGTTGAAGGCGATACCGGAAATGATCGGCTGTTCCATGGATTCCTCTTCATCGATGGTAATGAGGGTACCCGGACCCTCCTTGAAGCTGTGCAGCACGCGCAGCGGGACGTTGTACTTGCCGGCGAACTCCACCGAGCGGATCTGCAGCACCTTGGAGCCGAGGCTGGCCATTTCCAGCATTTCCTCGAAGGTGATCTTCTCCAGGCGCTGGGCCTGGGGCACGACACGCGGGTCGGTGGTGTAGACGCCATCGACATCGGTGTAGATCTGGCACTCATCGGCTTTCAGGGCCGCGGCCAGGGCCACACCGGTGGTGTCGGAGCCGCCACGACCGAGGGTGGTGATGTTGCCGTGCTCGTCGACACCCTGGAAACCGGCAACCACCACGACACGGCCAGCCTTGAGGTCGGCGCGGATCTTCTGGTCGTCGATCTGCAGGATGCGCGCCTTGTTGTGCGCGCTGTCGGTGAGGATGCGCACCTGGTTGCCGGTGTAGGACACCGCCGGCACGCCGCGCTTCATCAGGGCCATGGACAACAGGGCGATAGTGACCTGCTCGCCGGTCGAGACGATCACGTCCAGCTCGCGGGGTTCGGGCTTGTCGGTGATCTGTTTCGCCAGGTCGATCAGGCGATTGGTTTCCCCGCTCATCGCCGACAGCACGACCACCAGGTCGGTGCCTTGCTCGCGGAATTTCTTGACCTTGTCGGCAACCTGCTCGATCCGCTCGATGGAACCGACAGAGGTACCGCCAAATTTCTGTACGATCAACGCCATTTCAAAGGTGCCTCAGCCCTAAAGGGCCCCAAAAAACAATCCAACATGAAACGGCCGGCGACTAGACCGCCGGCCGCCTCATCTCAAAGTCCCTGCTCGGCGAACGGCACTGCCAGGGCCAGGGCCTTGTCCAGCGCGGCGACGTCGACGCCACCACCCTGGGCCATGTCAGGGCGACCACCGCCCTTGCCACCGACCGCCGCAGCGGCTTGTTTCATCAGATCGCCAGCCTTGAGTTGGCTGGAGAGGTCCTTGGTCACGCCAGCCACCAGCACGACCTTGCCCTCATGCTCGCTGCCCAGCAGGATCACTGCATGGCCGAGCTTGTTCTTCAGCTGATCGACGAGCGCCAGCAGGGCCTTGCCATCCTGCCCATCCAGGCGGGCGGCGAGGACCTTGGCACCCTTGACCTCAACGGCCGCGTTGGAGAGATCGTCCCCGGCGGCGCTGGCGGCCTTGGCCTGCAGCTGCTCGAGCTGCTTTTCCAGCTGGCGGTTGCGCTCAAGCACAGCCGACAGCTTGTCGATCAGGTTGTCGCGGTTGCCCTTGACCAGCTGCGCGGCTTCCTTGACCTGCTCTTCGGCAGCGTTCAGGTAGGCCAGCGCGGCGGCGCCGGTGACCGCTTCGATACGGCGCACGCCAGAGGCCACGCCGCCTTCGCTGATGATCTTGAACAGGCTGATGTCGCCGGTGCGCTTGGCATGGATGCCGCCACACAGCTCGACAGAGAAGTCACCGCCCATGCTCAGCACACGCACGGTGTCGCCATATTTTTCACCGAACAGCGCCATGGCGCCCTTGGCCTTGGCGGTTTCGATATCGGTCAGCTCGGTCTCGACCGGGGTGTTCCTGCGCACTTCGCGGTTGACGATGTCTTCCAGGGCCTTGATCTGCTCTGGCTTGACCGCCTCGAAGTGGCTGAAATCGAAACGCAGGCGCTGGCTGTCGACCAGCGAGCCCTTCTGCTGCACGTGATCGCCCAGCACCTGGCGCAACGCTTCGTGCAGCAGGTGAGTGGCTGAGTGGTTCAGCGAGGTGGCGTGTTGCACCTCGGCATCGACCTTGGCCTCGACCGGCGAGCCGATGACCAGCGCACCGCTGGCGACCACGCCGTGGTGCAGGAAGGCACCACCGGTCTTGGTGGTATCGCGCACGTCGAAGCGCGCGGCACCGGCCTGCAGGTAGCCGCTGTCGCCGACCTGGCCGCCGGACTCGGCGTAGAACGGCGTGCGGTCGAGCACGACCACGCCCTCCTCGCCTTCGCCCAACTGGTCTACCGACTGGCCATCCTTGTACAGGGCGACGATCTTGCCTTGCCCTTCGGTAGTGTCGTAGCCGAGGAAGTCGGTGGCGGTGTCGACCTTGACCAGGCTGTTGTAGTCCATGCCGAAGGCGCTGGCGGAACGGGCACGCTCGCGCTGGGCTTCCATTTCACGCTCGAAGCCGGCTTCGTCGATGGTCAACTCGCGCTCGCGGGCGATGTCGGCGGTGAGGTCCATGGGGAAGCCGTAGGTGTCGTACAGCTTGAACACCACGTCGCCCGGGACGACCTTGCCCTGCAGTTGGGCCAGGTCCTGCTCGAGGATGCGCAGGCCCTGCTCGAGGGTCTTGGCGAACTGCTCTTCCTCGGTCTTGAGCACGCGCTCGATGTGCGCCTGCTGGCTCTTCAGCTCTGCGAAGGCTTCGCCCATCTCGGCCACCAGGGCGGCGACGATCTTGTGGAAGAAGCTGCCCTTGGCCCCCAGCTTGTTGCCGTGGCGGCAGGCGCGGCGGATGATGCGGCGCAGCACGTAGCCACGGCCTTCGTTGGACGGCAGCACGCCGTCGGCAATCAGGAAGCCGCAGGAACGGATATGGTCGGCGACCACTTTCAGCGATGGCTGGTCATCGTTGCTGCAGCCGATGGCTTCGGCGGCGGCGGCCAGCAGGCTCTGGAACAGGTCGATCTCGTAGTTCGAGTGCACGTGCTGCATCACCGCACTGATGCGCTCCAGGCCCATGCCGGTGTCCACCGACGGGGCGGGCAGCGGGTGCAGGACGCCGTCGGCGGTGCGGTTGAACTGCATGAAGACGTTGTTCCAGATCTCGATGTAGCGGTCGCCGTCTTCTTCCGGCGAGCCGGGTGGGCCGCCCCAGATATCAGCGCCGTGGTCGTAGAAGATCTCGGTGCACGGGCCGCACGGGCCGGTGTCGCCCATGGTCCAGAAGTTGTCGGAGGCGTACGGGGCGCCCTTGTTGTCACCGATGCGCACCATGCGCTCGGCCGGCACGCCGACTTCCTTGGTCCAGATGTCGTAGGCTTCGTCGTCGCTGGCGTAGACGGTGACCCACAGCTTTTCCTTGGGCAGGTTCAGCCACTTGTCCGAGGTCAGGAAGGTCCAGGCGAAGGTGATGGCATCGCGCTTGAAATAGTCGCCGAAGCTGAAGTTGCCCAGCATCTCGAAGAAGGTGTGGTGACGGGCGGTGTAGCCGACGTTTTCCAGGTCGTTGTGCTTGCCACCGGCGCGCACGCACTTCTGGCTGCTCACGGCGCGGGTGTAGGCGCGCTTTTCCTGGCCGAGGAAGCAGTCCTTGAACTGGTTCATGCCGGCGTTGGTGAACAGCAGGGTCGGGTCATTGCCCGGGATCAGGGAGCTGGAGGCAACGCGAGTATGTCCCTGCTCTTCGAAGAAGCGGAGGAAGGCTTCACGGATTTCTGCGCTTTTCATAGGTTCTTCCACGGAAACGGCGGCCACACGTCGAATCGACGAAACGACGGCAAAGGGCCGCATTATATCGGTCCTGCAGTCTCGGTGCAGTGTGTTTATGCGATAGAAACCGTCGATTGGACGGCTTGCAGGGCTAAAGCAATTGAAAACGGCATGACCGCGATGCTATCGCCAGCGTTTCGCTACTGGCAAGCCAATTACGGTCCCGGAGCGGGGAAAATTAACAGGTTGGTGAATTAAAAGAATTTCATCACCGAAGGGATCCAAAATCGCAGGCGCGGGCTTGCCCCGCGCCTGCGGGTATCAGGCCAGGCGTTGCCCCGAATCCGGGACGATCAGGATGCCGGCGCGCAGCCCGTTCTTCACCTTGGGGTTGGGGAAGATGATCCGTGCGCCCTCCTCCTCCACCACCCAACGCGTCTCGGCCAGGTCCTCGGCCAGCAGATCGCCCTTTTTCAGCTCGGAGAAGTTCTCGATGTCCGCCGGCAGGTGCAGGCGGAAGCTGTCGCTGTGCTTGATGATCTCGCGGGCGACACTGAACAGCTTGAGGCCATCCAGGGACTGCTCGGTCTGCGGCTCGGCATCTTCGATGAGCTGGATCAGACGCGCTTCGAGCCTGTCGAGGTTGACCTCCTCGTTCTGCCCGAACGGACGGGCCTTGCCGAGCTCCAGGGTGAAGGCCTCGGCATCGAGCTGCTCATAGGTGAAGGCACTGAAGGTGATCGACGACTTGCTCTGCAGCAGCACCGCCTCCATGCCGGCCGCTGCCAGGCGCGCCAGCTCTCGACGGGAGTGCAGGCGCCCCTCCTTGTAGGGGTACAGCGCGAACTGCTCGATCTTCGACCCACGAATGGCGGTATGCAGGTCGTAGTGCAGGCGGGTGCGTTCGGGCTTGCTGAAGAACACCCGGGCGAACTGTTCGAGTTCGGCGGCGCGTAGCGCCTCGAAGCCACTGGAGAGTTCATGCCGGCCATTGAACAGACGGTTGATGTCCTGCTCGATGAAACGCTCACCCTTGCGGATCGCCGCCGGGTTGCCGAACAGGAACAGCACCCGCGCACGTGGCTTGATCTTGCCGTTGGCCACGCCGTGCAGCAGCCTTTCGAGCAACTCGATCGGCGCTGTCTCGTTGCCATGGATACCGGCCGACAGCAGCAGGTCGAGCCCGCAATCCTCACCTTCGGGCGGGCGCACTTCCAGCGCACCCTCCCCCAGCCAGCGCAAACGCACGCCCCGGGTGGTCACTTGGGTCTTCTCGGCCGGTTCGTGATCGGTCAGGGTCAGCTCAAGCAGTTTGCCAAGGGCGAGCATAGGCGCTTCCTTAGTGGTGGTGGCCGCAGTCCGGGCCGTGGACGTGGTCGTCGTCACCGGCGACATCGGCCGGTTCCATTTCCAGTTGCAGGCTGACCAGATTGGTGGCCATCGGGCGCAGCAGCAGGTTGGCGTACTCGGTGTCGTCTTCCTCGACATCGACGCCGATCAGCAGCTGGCCGCGACCGTCCTGCTGGATCCACACCTCCTTGCCTTGCCAGACCACGGCAAAACGGGTGCACGAGGTTTCCAGCTGGGTGCCGTCTTCATCTTCCAGGATCAGGCGCAGGGCGTCGGACATTGCAATTTCTCTCTTCAAGGTTGGCGTTGGAACGGATAGACCGAACCCAGCTTGAGGATCTGGGTCAGCTCATCCAGTGCCGTGCGGCATTCCACCAGCAACTGCGGGTCGGCCAGGTCGGTCTCGCCGAGGCGATCGCGGTAGTGCTTGTCGACCCATTGCACCAGGGTGTCGTACAGCGGGGCGGTCATGATAACTCCTTGGTTGACCGCCGCCAGTTCGTTTTCCTTCAACGCCACGCGCAGCCGCAGGCAAGCCGGGCCACCGCCGTTCTGCATGCTCTGCTTGAGGTCGAACACCTTGACCTCCTTCACCGGGCCGCCCTGGCTGGTCAGTTGCCCCAGGTACGCCCAGACCCGCTCGTTGTTGCGGCACTCTTCCGGCACCACCAGCAGCATCGAGCCGTCCTCGCGGCTGAGCAACTGGCTATTGAACAGGTAGGAACGCACCGCGTCCTCCACCGTCACCGCCGCCCGCGGCACGCAGATGCCCTGGAAGCGGCCACCCTTGCTGGCCAGTTTAGCCTGCAGCTGGCCAAGCACCGCATCGGTCTCGAGGAAGGCGTCCTCGTGGTAGAACAGCACTTCGCCATTGCCTACCGAGATCACGTCGTTGTGGAATACGCCCTGGTCGATCACTGCCGGATTCTGTTGAGCGTAGACCACGCCATCATCGCTCAGCCCATGCAGGCGGGCGACGGCCTGGGAAGCCTCCAGAGTCTGGCGCGCCGGGTACTTCTGCGGCGCGGGGTAGCGGCTGTCGAAGGCGCTGCGGCCATAGACGAAGAACTCCACCCCCGCTTCGCCATAGGCACGGCAGAACCGCGTATGGTTGGCCGCGCCTTCGTCACCGAACTGCGCCACGGCCGGCAAGGCCTGGTGATGAGCGAAGTGCTTGTCATCGTTGAACATGGCGCCCAGCACCCGGCTGGTGGTCGGGTGCTCGATGCTGCGATGGTACTTGCAGTTCAGGTTGGCGGCGGTGAAGTGCACACGACCGTCCGCAGTGTCGGCGCTGGGGCTGACAGTGGCGGCGTTGGCCACCCACATGCTCGACGCCGAGCAACTGGCGACCAGCAGCGGCATGGCTTCCTTGGCGGCACGCTGGATCACTTCGGCATCATTGCCGGTGAAACCCAGGCGGCGCAAAGCAGCGACATCCGGGCGCTCCTGCGGGGCCAGCACGCCCTGCTTGAAGCCCATCTCCATCAGCGCCTTCATCTTCGCCAGGCCCTGGCGCGCCGCCTCGCGCGGGTTGGAACCCTGCTGGCTGTTGCTCTGCGAGGCCACGTTGCCGTAGGACAGGCCGCCGTAGTTGTGGGTCGGCCCCACCAGGCCATCAAAATTCACTTCAAAGGATTTCATCGGCAAGGCTCCGAGACCTGTTGTTATAGGGTGACGCCCGGCGTCAGGGTCGCCGGCAGTACGAGGTTCGCGGTCTCCAGCGAAGCCACGGGGTAGGCGCAGTAGTCCGCCGCGTAGTAGGCGCTGGCGCGGTGGTTGCCGCTGGCACCGACGCCACCGAACGGCGCGCTGCTGGCGGCGCCGGTCAGCTGCTTGTTCCAGTTGACGATGCCGGCGCGGCTGCGCAGCCAGAAGTGCTGGTAACGGGCGTTGGAGTCCGACAGCAGGCCGGCGGCCAGGCCGTACTGGGTGTTGTTGGCTTCCTCGATTGCCGCATCGAAATCGATGTAGCGGATCACCTGCAGCAATGGGCCGAAGAATTCCTCGTCCGGGCGCCCGGTTACCGCAGTGACGTCGATGATGCCGGGGGTAAGCAAGGCGGCGTCAGCCTGCGGTTGGGTCATCTCCAGCAGCGCCACGGCGCCCTTGCCGAGCAGTTCGGCCTGGGCCGCCAGCAATGCGCGGGCCGCCGGCAGCGAAATCACCGACCCCATGAACGGCGCGGGCTGCTGATCGAAGGCGCCGACACTGATGCTGCGGCTCACCTCGACCAGGCGCTGGATCAGCGCGTCACCCCAGGCGCCCTGCGGCACCAGCAGGCGGCGGGCACAAGTGCAACGCTGGCCGGCGGAGATGAAGGCCGACTGGATGATGGTGTACACCGCGGCATCCAGATCCTTGACCTCGTCAACCACCAGCGGGTTGTTGCCGCCCATCTCCAGGGCCAGGATCTTGTCCGGGCGGCCGGCGAACTGCTGGTGCAGCAGGTTGCCGGTACGGCTGGAACCGGTGAAGAACAAGCCGTCGATACCCGGGTTGGCGGCCAGCGCCACGCCGGTCTCACGGGCGCCCTGGACCAGGTTGAGCACACCAGCCGGCAACCCGGCCTCGATCCAGCACTGGACCGTCAGCTCGGCAACCTTGGGGGTCAGCTCGCTGGGTTTGAACACCACGCAATTGCCGGCCAGCAGCGCCGGAACGATATGGCCGTTGGGCAGGTGACCCGGGAAGTTGTATGGGCCGAACACCGCCACCACGCCATGGGGCTTGTGGCGCAGCACCGCAGTGGCGTCGGCCAGCGGACCGCTCTTCTCGCCGGTACGCTCGCGGTAGCTCTGCACCGAGATGGCGACCTTGTTGACCATGCTGGTCACTTCAGTGGCCGATTCCCACAGCGGCTTGCCGGTTTCCTCGCCAATGCAGCGCGACAATGCCTCGGCATTGGCCTTGAGCTTCTCGGCGAAGGCCTCCAGCACGCTGATGCGCGCCTCCAGGCTCAGCGATGCCCAGCCAGGGAACGCCTGGCGGGCAGCCTGCACGGCATTCTCTACCTGCGCGGCATCGGCGCCCTGCCCTTGCCAGATCACCGCCTGGGTGACGGGGTTGAGCGACTGCAGGGCTTCGCCCTGGCCAGCCAGCCATTGGCCGGCAATGTAATGCGTATTCATTTACTGGGCCTCCCGACCGGCGGACAGTGGCACGGCGCGCACGTTGTCGCCGGCGCCCAGGCGCAGGCGCTTGGCGGTCTGCGGATCGACCACCAGGGTGCCCGCGGCCAGGCGCGCCGGCGCGGCCGTGATGCGGCAGTCTTCGCGCTTGCGGTTGTGGATGATGAAAGGGGTCGCGTCGTCGCCTGGTGTACCAACGGCCAGCACCAGGGTCTCGCTGTCACGCACGGCGCGGATCTTCGAGGTCTCGCACTCGATGGCGGGGCCTGCGTCGAAGATGTCGACGTAGCCCTGATAGTTGAAACCTTCGCGCTTGAGCATGGCCAGCGCCGGCTCGGTATCGGCGTGCACGCGGCCGATGACGTTGCGCGCCGCTTCCGAAAGGAAGCAGGTGTACAGCGGGAACTTGGGCATCAGCTCGGCGATGAACGACTTGTTGCCCACGCCGGTGAGGTAGTCGGCCTGGCTGAACTCCATCTTGAAGAAGTGCCGGCCCAGGCTTTCCCAGAATGGCGAACGACCTGCCTCGTCGGACATGCCGCGCATCTCGGCGATGATCTTGTTGCCGAACAGCTGCGGGAACTCGGCGATGAACAGCATGCGCGCCTTGGACAGCAGACGCCCGTTGAGCCCGCTGCGGTAATCGCTGCGCAGGAACAGCGAACACAGCTCGGAGTTGCCGGTCAGGTCGTTCGCCAGGAACAGCGTGGGAATCTCGCGGTAGATATTCAGCTCCTGGGAAGCGCTGACGGTCAGGCCGACCCGGTAGTTGTACCAGGGCTCGCGCAGGCCGACGGCGCCGGCGATGGCGCTGATGCCGACCACCAGGCCCTCGTCGTTCTCCAGCACGAACAAGTAGTCGGTGTCGCCGCGCTCGGCTTCGCCACGGAAGCTCTTTTCCGCCCAGCCGACCCGCTGGCCGAGGCGTTCCTCGTTGGCAGGCAGGGTGGTCAGCCCGGTGGTGCCGGTGCTGCGGGCCAACTCGATCAGCGCGGGTAAATCGCTGCTGCGTACAGGACGAACGATCATGCTATCTCCTTGTGCGGCGGTCTGTGCCTGCCGCGAAACTCTCTGTTGCGGCGGTTCAGACCGCGACCAGGCGCACACTGGCGCCCTCGCCGACACCCAGGGCCTCGGCAGCTTCGCCGCTGAGGCTGACCGGCTTGCCCGGCACCCAGTCCAGTTCCAGCAGCACGGCGCGGTAGTCCTGCAACTGGCCATTGCACACCAGGTACGGACGGCCGCCCTTGACCGACGCGCCGTCCAGCTTGACCGGCACTACCCGGCTCTGGGCGATGGAGCGGATGCCCGAGGCACGGGCATGCAGGGTCGGGCCGCCGTCGAAGATGTCGATATAGTGCTCGGTCTCGAAGCCCTCACGCATGAGGATGTCGAAGGTGATCTGCGCCCGCGGATGCACCTGGCCCATGGCTTCCTGCGCGGCGTCCGGCAGCAGTGGCACATAGATCGGGT
Source organism: Pseudomonas sp. FG36 (assembly GCF_057809275.1). Lineage (NCBI taxonomy): Bacteria > Pseudomonadati > Pseudomonadota > Gammaproteobacteria > Pseudomonadales > Pseudomonadaceae > Pseudomonas > Pseudomonas sp. FG36. The sequence goes on along the minus strand of NZ_JBMDJQ010000021.1, from coordinate 86,471 downwards.
AGTGCGGCATCAGTTCGGCGAGGAAGGTGCGGCTCTTCAGGCCGCACAGGCGCTCGGCGTCGGCGTAGTTGAGGTCGAAGAAGTTGCGGCCGATGGCGTCCCAGAACGGTGACTCGCCCTGCTCGTCGCTGTAGCCGACGATCTCGGTGACCACCGACTCGGCGAAGCGCTCCGGGTGCGAGGCCATGAACAGCAGGCGGCCACGCGAGTTGAGTTCGGCAAAGGCGCTGGTCACCAGCTCCGGCACCACGTAGAAGCTGGTCAGCAGGCTATTGCCGGTAAGGTCGTGGCACAGCGACAGGACGTGGATCTTGTTGTGGATCTTCAACTCGCGGGAGGCGTGCACGAAGGTCTCGTTGCGGAAGCTGTAGAACGGCTCGGAGTAGCCGGCCGAGGCGACGATGGCCGAGCAACCGACCAGCTTGCCGGTGGCGCTGTCCTCGAGCACGAAGAAGTAGCTCTCCTCGCCGTTGAAGCTGACCTCGGCGGCAAAAGAGGTTTCCGACGCAGCGATCTTGTCGCCCAGGCGGCCAGCATCGTCCGGCAGCGAGGTGACACCAATGGGGCTGTCGGCAGCCATGCGCTGCACTTCGTTCAGATCAGCCATTTGCGCGGGGCGCATCACCAGCATGGTGTCACTCCTTTCGGGAAAGCGCACCGATCACCTCGGCACGAAAAAACGGCGGGCACGCGCCACTACCTGCAAGCAGGTGCCCGCACTGGAATCAGGTATCGCCGGCCTCGCTCGAGGCCGGCGACAGGACCGCAGGATCAGCCCTGGGTCAGTTTGCGCACAGCGCGCTCGAAGCGCTCCAGGCCTAAATCGATATCGCTGTCCTCGACCACCAGGCTCGGGGCGAAGCGCACGACATCGGGACCTGCCTGCAGAACCATCACGCCTTCCTTCTCGGCGGCGTTGAGGATGTCCTTGGCCTTGCCCTTCCAGGCGTCACTGAGCACGCAGCCGATCAGCAGGCCGACACCGCGCACCAGGGTGAACAGGCCGGTTTCCTGGCCGATCTTCTCCAGGCGGGTCTTGAAGCGCTCATGTTTGGCCTTGATGCCCGCCAGGGTTTCCGGGGTGTTGACCACATCGAGCACGGCGCAGGCGACGGCACAGGCCAGCGGGTTGCCGCCGTAGGTGGTGCCGTGGGTGCCGACGGCCAGGTGCTTGGCCAGGTCGCTGGTGGTCAGCATCGCGCCAATCGGGAAGCCGCCGCCCAGGCTCTTGGCGCTGGTCAGGATGTCCGGGGTGACGCCGTAGTGCTGGTAGGCATACAGCGAGCCGGTACGGCCGACGCCGGTCTGCACTTCATCGAAGATCAGCAGCGCGTTGTGCTCGTCGCACAGCTTGCGCGCGCCTTCCAGGTAGGCCTTGTCGGCCGGCACCACGCCGCTCTCGCCCTGGATCGGTTCGATGACCACGGCGCAGGTCTTGTCGGAGATCTGCGCCTTCAACGCTTCCAGGTCGTTGTACGGCACGTGGCTGATGCCGGTGATCTTCGGCCCGAAGCCGTCGGAGTACTTGGGCTGGCCACCGACGCTGACGGTGAACAGGGTGCGACCGTGGAAGCTGTTCACGGTGGCGATGATCTCGTGCTTCTCGGGGCCGAAACGGTCATGGGCGACACGACGGGCCAGCTTGAAGGCGGCCTCGTTGGCCTCGGCGCCGGAGTTGCAGAAGAAGGCGCGCTCGGCAAAGGTCGCGTCCACCAGCTTGTGCGCCAGGCGCAGGGCCGGCTCGTTGGTGAACACGTTGGAGACATGCCAGAGGGTATTGGCTTGCTCGGTCAGCGCCTTGACCAGCGCCGGATGGCAGTGGCCAAGGGCGTTGACCGCGATGCCGCCGGCGAAGTCGATCAGCTCGCGCCCGGACTGGTCCCATACTCGGGAGCCCTCGCCTCGCACAGGAATGAAGGCCGCCGGGGAGTAGTTGGGAACCATGACCTGGTCGAAATCGGCACGTTGCACCGGGGCTTGCTCAACGGACATCTGAGTCTCCTGAAGAGGAACGCTGGCCTGGAAGTGGCGAGCGATGAAGGGATTGTAAGGACTGATCGGCGCCTGTCCTTGCTGCCAGGCGACAACTTGTTACAGCGCCAAACCGAGTTTTCACGCGGTTTTCGGCAATGCGACAAACAGTGTCGCAATCGCGCAGTGTAACGGCAGGACAAGGTCGCGGGGAGATGGCAGCGCAAATTGGGAGAACGGTTGTTCACTTCAGAAGAAAGGGCCGCTGCGCGTCCATCGCCGGCAAGCCGGCTCCCACCCCGACCGCGCCACCTTTAAGCCAGGTGCCATCCGTATGAGTGCTGGGTTACCAGCGCTAAGGCCACACCCGAACACATCACCTCCAAGGCCTACACGCACCGGTGGGAGCCGGCTTGCCGGCGATGGGCTGCGGAGCAGCCCCAATGAAATCTCAGCCGCGCTCGGCCGGCGCCGAACTCAGCTCGAACGGGCTGCTGTTACGTCGCTGGTTACGGTCTTCGCGCGGCGTGGCGCCGAAGAAATTGCGGTACGCGCTGGAGAAATGCGGCCCGGAGGAGAACCCGCAGGACAGGCCGATCTGGATGATCGACTTGCTGGTCTGCATCAGCATCTGCCGCGCCTTGTTCAGGCGCAACTCCAGGTAGTACTGGCTGGGCACGCGATTGAGATACTGCTTGAAGATCCGCTCCAGCTGGCGGCGGGACACGCACACATGCTGGGCGATCTCGTCGGTGGTCAGCGGCTCTTCGATGTTGGCCTCCATCAGCAGCACCGCCTGTGTGAGCTTGGGGTGGCTGGAGCCAAGGCGGTTCTGCAGCGGGATACGCTGGCGCTCGCCACCTTCGCGAATGCGCTCGACCACGAGCTCTTCCGACACCGCGCCGGCCAGTTCCGCCCCATGGTCCCGGGCCAGCACCGCCAGCAGCAGATCGGTCACTGCCATGCCACCGCAGGCAGTCAGGCGATCACGATCCCAGTCGAACAGATGGCTGGTGGCGATCACCTTGGGGAAGCGCTCGGCAAAATCATCCTGCCAGCGCCAATGCACCGCGGCGCGGTAGCCGTCGAGCAGGCCCAGCGCCGCCAGTGGGTACACACCTGCGGACAAGCCGCCGATCATGCAACCGCTGCGCGCCAACTGCTTGAGCGCGGCGGACAATGCCGAACCGATCGCCGCCGGCGGCTCATCAGCCAGCAGGAACAGTTTGTGGTAGCCCTCCAGGCGTCCGGCCCACGCTTCGCCCGGCAGACGCCAGGCGCCCTCCTGCCCGGCCTCGGCCTGCAGGAAGGACATTGTGTAGACCACATCCGGATGCACCCGCTGGGCCACCTGCAACACCTCCTCGGCCAACGCCAGGGTCAGCGGCTTGGTGCTGGGCCAGATGAGAAATCCGATTCGCTGGGTGGTCATAGGGCGTGGTCCGAAACCTGAAAAGGAGGGTCGCGCTTGTGGCGCCGGGGCATGCTGCGTGCGTTGCGCAGCATGCCCCATCATGGTGCAAAAGTGCAGCCTTTACTTCAGGCTGCCGGAAAGGAACTGCTTGAGGCGCTCCGACTGTGGGTTGACCAGCACTTCACGCGGGCAGCCCCGCTCTTCCACCAGGCCCTTGTGCAGGAATACCAGCTGGTTGGAAACCTCGCGGGCAAAGCCCATCTCGTGGGTGACCACCACCATGGTGCGGCCTTCCTGGGCCAGCGATTGCATGACCTTGAGCACATCGCCCACCAGTTCCGGATCCAGCGCCGAAGTCGGCTCGTCGAACAGCATCACCTCCGGCTCCATGGCCAGGGCGCGGGCAATGGCCACACGCTGCTGCTCGCCACCGGACATGTGCCCGGGGAACGCGTCCTTGCGGTGGGATACGCCGACCTTGGCCAGGTAGTGCTCGGCCTTCTCCAGCGCTTCCTTCTTGTTCACGCCCAGCACGTGCACCGGCGCCTCGATGACATTTTCCAGCGCGGTCATGTGCGACCACAGGTTGAAGTGCTGGAACACCATCGACAAGCGCGAACGCATGCGCTGCAGCTGTTTCGGGTCGGCGGCCTTGAGCGCGCCGTCCTTGCCGGCGACCAGCTTGAGCTCTTCGTTGTTGAGCAGGATCTTGCCCGCGTGCGGCTGCTCGAGCAGGTTGATGCAACGCAGGAAGGTCGATTTGCCCGAACCGCTGGAGCCGATGATGCTGATCACGTCGCCTGCCTTGGCTTCGAGAGAGACGCCCTTGAGCACCTCATGGCTGCCGTAGCGCTTGTGCAGGTCTTGGATTTGGAGTTTGTACATACTGTCGGATCTCACAGAGCGGTCAGTGCTTGCGCGGCGCCAGGTAACCGAGCCAGCGGCGTTCGGCCATCTTGAACAGGCGCACGAGGATGAAGGTCAGGCACAGGTAGAACACGCCCGCCGTGATGTAGGCCTCGAAAGGCAGGTAGTACTGGGCGTTGACCGTGCGCGCGGCACCGGTGATGTCGATCAGGGTGACGATCGACGCCAGGCTGGTGGTCTGCAGCATCATGATCACTTCGTTGCTGTACTGCGGCAGCGCCCGGCGCAGCGCCGAAGGCAGCAGGATGCGGCGGTACATCTTCATGCGCGACATGCCGATGGCCTTGGCTGCCTCGATCTCGCCATGGGGCGTGGCCTTGAGGCTGCCGGCGATGATCTCGGCGGTGTAGGCGCTGGTGTTGACGGCGAAGGCCAGGCAGGCGCAGAAGGTCGCGCTGGACAGCCACGGCCAGAAGATGCTCTCGCGCACCGCCTCGAACTGAGCCAGGCCGTAGTAGATCAGGAACAGCTGCACCAGCATCGGCGTGCCGCGAATGACGTAGGTGTACAGCCAGGCGCTCATGTTCACCAGCGGCTGTTTCGAGACGCGCATCAGGCCCAGCGGGATGGCCGCCAGCAAGCCGAACAGCAGCGACAGCGCCAGCAGCTTGAGGGTGGTCAGCAGACCGCCCAGGTACAGCGGCATGGCTTCCCAGATGACGTTGTAGTCGAAGATCATAGTTCAGCCGCCTTGACGCCCACCGAGTAGCGCTTCTCGAGATACTTCAGCGCCAGCAGCGAGACACTGGTCAGCACCAGGTACAACGCCGCCACCGCGAGGAAGAAGGTGAAGGGTTCGCGGGTGGCGTCCGCCGCCTGCTTGGCCTTGAACATCATGTCCTGCAGGCCGACCACCGAAATCAGCGCGGTCGCCTTGGTCAGCACCAGCCAGTTGTTGGTGAAGCCCGGGATCGCCAGGCGGATCATCTGCGGCACCATGATGCGGAAGAACACCTGGACCCCGCTCATGCCGTAGGCCGCGCCCGCCTCTGCCTGGCCCTTGGGGATGCCGAGGAAGGCACCGCGGAAGGTTTCCGAGAGGTACGCGCCAAAGATGAAGCCCAGCGTGCCGATGCCGGCGACCAGGGGATTGAGGTCAATATAGTCGTCATAGCCGAGCAGCGGCGCCACCCGGTTGAGGATGTCCTGGCCGCCATAGAAGATCAGCAGGATCAGGACCAGGTCAGGGATGCCACGGATCACCGTGGAGTACAGGTCCCCCAGCCAGGCCAACCAGCGCACCGGCGACAAACGCAGCGCCACGCCGATCAGGCCGAGGACGATGGCCAGGGCCATCGACGACAAGGCGAGCTGCAGCGTCAGCCACGCCCCGTCGAGGATGACTGCCCCATAGCCTTTCAACATGATTCGGATTCCTCAGGGCTTGGGAATGAAAAATGGTGCAAACCTCAGAGATTCTGCTGTTTGCACCATTGCACAGGTGAAACTCGATGGTTACTTCGAGTCTGGACCGTAGATGTCGAAGTTGAAGTACTTCTTCTCGATCTCTTTGTATTTGCCGTTGGCGCGGATCGCGTCGATGGCGGCGTTGATGCGCTCGGCGTTGGCGGTGTCGCCCTTGCGCACGGCGATACCGACGCCATCACCGAAGTACTTGGTGTCGGTGAAGGCCGGACCGACGAAGGCAAAGCCCTTGCCAGCATCGGTCTTCAGGAAGCCGTCCTCGAGCAGGGTGGCATCGGCCACGGTGCCGTCCAGGCGGCCGGCGGCGACGTCCAGGTAGATTTCGTTCTGGGTACCGTAGGGCACCACGGTGGCGCCTTGCGGGGCCAGGACTTCCTTGGCGAAACGGTCGTGGATCGAACCGCGCTGCACGCCGATCTTCTTGCCCTTGAGCTCAGCCAGGCTGTCGCTGACGGTGGTGCCTTCCTTCATCACCAGGCGCGCCGGGGTCAGGTAGTAGCGCTTGGTGAAGTCGACCGACTTCTTGCGGTCGTCGGTGATCGACATGGACGACAGGATGGCGTCGATCTTGCGCACTTTCAGTGCCGGGATCAGGCCGTCGAACTCCTGCTCGACCCAGGTGCACTTGGCTTTCATCTGTTCGCACAGGGCGTTGCCGATGTCGTAGTCGAAGCCGGCGAGGCTGCCATCGGGCTGCTTGAAGGCGAAGGGTGGGTAGGCGGCCTCGATACCGATCTTCAACGGCTTCTCATCGGCCTGCGATACCAGGGAAAACACGGAAAGCGCCAGGGCGCCAAGCAGTGCGAGCTTCTTCATCAGGTAACTCCATCGGTACGGGGCAATACAAGGCAGTTGTAACGGCTGCCCGATATGCGAATGGGTACAGCGCGAGCCGCGCAGGTTTCGACCAAGGTCGCAGACCACGAGCGAGTGAGTGGCATTCTAGCGACAGCCCGGTGGTCGATATTTCTTCAAAGCGACAACTAATTACAGAAGCGCCAGGAACCGCGGCGGGCGATATTGACAGCTCCTGCGAGATATGCAAGAGCAAAAGAGAAATAACCTATACCCAAAGCAATAAGCGGGCCCATTATTGGCAAAGCCTTGTATTCCGGCAAGCGCAGCGTGCGACCCTGCACGAAATGCCCGCAGAATGCACTCATTTGGCACGCAGATGTTTCCGCAAGCCCCGCATTTGGGCGAAATCGGTGACAGCAACGGTTACCGATGAATGTCGGAGTAACAGTTTGTATCAGTAAAGCAAAAACCCCGCCGGATGCCGGCGGGGCTTTGTCCATGGTTTCAGGATCACCGGGGCCGCAAGGCAGCCCCCGACGCTCAGGCCGTAGCCAGGCTCATCGCCTTGTGGGTGTCGATCAGGTGCTGCACCACCCCTGGATCGGCCAGGGTGGAGATATCGCCCAGCGCGTCGTACTCGCCAGTGGCGATCTTGCGCAGGATGCGGCGCATGATCTTGCCCGAGCGGGTCTTCGGCAGCCCCGGCGCCCACTGGATCACGTCCGGCGAAGCGATCGGGCCGATCTCCTTGCGCACCCAGTTCTTCAGCTCGAGGCGCAACTGCTCGTTCGACTCCTCGCCGGCGTTCAGGGTGACGTAGACATAGATGCCCTGCCCCTTGATGTCGTGCGGCACGCCAACCACCGCCGCCTCGGCGACCTTCGGATGCGCCACCATCGCGCTCTCGATCTCGGCGGTGCCCATGCGGTGCCCGGAAACATTGAGCACGTCATCCACGCGGCCGGTGATCCAGTAGTAGCCATCCTCGTCGCGACGGGCGCCGTCACCGGTGAAGTACATGCCACGGAAGGTCTTGAAGTAGGTGTCGACGAAGCGGTCGTGGTCGCCGTACAGCGAACGCGACTGGCCCGGCCAGGAATCGAGGATTACCAGATTGCCCTCGGCGGCGCCGTCGATCAGGTTGCCCAGGTTGTCCACCAGCGCCGGCACCACGCCGAAGAACGGACGGGTCGCCGAACCCGGTTTGAGCCCCGTGGCGCCCGGCAAGGGGCTGATGAGGATGCCGCCGGTCTCGGTCTGCCACCAGGTATCGACGATCGGGCAACGTTCCTTGCCAACGGTCTTGTAGTACCAGTTCCAGGCTTCAGGGTTGATCGGCTCGCCCACCGAACCCAGCAGGCGCAGGCTGGAGCCATCGGCGCCGGCGACCGCCGCCTGGCCCTCGGCCATCATGGCGCGGATGGCGGTCGGCGCGGTGTAGAGGATGTTGACCTTGTGCTTGTCGACGATCTTCGACACGCGGGTGATGTCCGGGTAGTTCGGCACGCCTTCGAACAGCAGCGTGGTCGCGCCATTGGCCAGCGGGCCATAGACGATGTAGCTGTGGCCGGTGACCCAACCCACGTCGGCGGTGCACCAGTACACTTCGCCCGGGCGGTAGTCGAACACGCGCTCGTGGGTCAGCGCGGCATACACCAGGTAGCCGCCGGTGGTGTGCAGCACGCCCTTGGGCTTGCCGGTGGAGCCGGAGGTATAGAGGATGAACAACGCCTCCTCGGCACCCATTTCTTTCGGCGCACAGTGGCTGGAGGCGACCTTCATCAGGTCTTCGTACCAGATGTCGCGGTGCTGGTGCCAGGCGATGTCGCCACCGGTGCGCTTGCACACGATGATCTTTTGCACGCTGCTGGTTTCAGGGTTGGTCAAGGCCAGGTCGACGTTGGCCTTGAGCGGGGTACGGCGGCCACCACGCAGGCCTTCGTCGGCGGTGATCACCACCTTGGACTTGCAGTCGATGATGCGGCCGGCCAGCGCCTCGGGCGAGAAGCCGCCGAACACCACCGAGTGGATCGCACCGATGCGCGCGCAGGCCAGCATGGCGACCACGGCCTCGGGGATCATCGGCATATAGATGGTGACCACGTCGCCCCGGTGCACGTCCTGGCCACGCAGGGCGTTGGCGAACTTGCAGACCTGCTCGTGGAGCTCACGGTAGGTGATGTTGCGATGCTCGGAAGGGTCGTCGCCTTCCCAGATGATCGCCAGCTGGTCGCCGCGCTCTTCGAGGTGGCGGTCCAGGCAGTTGTAGGAGACGTTCAGAGTGCCGTCGGCAAACCATTTGATATCGACATGGTGATCGTCGAACGAGGTCTGCTTGACCTTGGTGAAGGGCTTGATCCAGTCCAGACGCTGGGCCTGCTCGCGCCAGAAGCCGTCCGGGTTGATCACCGATTGCTGGTACATGGCCTTGTAGGTGGCCTCGTCGGTCAGGGTACTGGCCGCAACCTCGGGACGAACGGGATACAGTGGAGCCGCACTCATCTGTGTTACCTCGGTGTAATAGTTGTTTTTGTATGGAAGCGTTTGTAACTGTACCAGAGCGACAAAGACCATTCGACGTTGGTAGTAACGCGACGAACCGTCAGTCCATGAATGTGCAGCAACCGCTCTAGTGCATGGCATCCAGCCATCGCAGGCGGGAAAAGGCAGCGCTTTGCCAGGGATTGTTACAGATTCTGTCAAAAGACTTTATCAAAACCCGCTCTGTTTCAGCCCCGGCCACCCTCCTAGAATTCACCTCGCCAGCAACGGCAACGCGATTAACTTGGAAACAGCCCCCCACGAAGGCAACGTTAATCCGAACCTCATCCTGATAGTTGAAACTTAGTTGCACTCGCGGCGCCACAAGCGCCGCGCGCCCCCTCACGACCTTAGACAGGTAAATTGAAAATGAAAGCTTTACTGGTATTGGTACTTGGCGGTTTTTGCGGCGCGGCACTGGCCGGCGAAGCAAAAGATGTCGAGCAGATTCCGGTTGAACAGTACAGTTATTCGCAGCATCTGGACATCGCCCGCGTCATCTCCATGAGCGAAGTGCCGAACGTCTGCGAAGTGGTGCCTGCGCGCATGACCTATGAGGACTCCCAGGGCCAGAAGCACATTCTCGAATACCGCGTGATGGGCAACGGTTGCTCCAACGGCTGAGGCCATAGGCTTATCGCGAGGCAAGCCCCTTCCAACACCTTTGCATTCGTGGGAGCGGGCTTGCCCTGCGATCAATTTCAGCCTCGATAAACTTCCAGATCATTCCACTGACTTGTTCAACGAATAATCCCGCAACTTGTTGGCAATGGTCGTATGAGAAACGCCCAATCTTTTTCCCAGCGCCCGACTACTTGGAAATTCACTCATCAAACTTTCCAATACCGCCCTTTCAAACCGCCCGACAATCTGCGAAAGATCGCCATCCAGGGAAAACTCGCCCAACGGTTGACGCGCGCCATAATCCGGCAAGCGGATATGTTCGCTCTTCACTACCCCGCCTTCGCACAGTGATACTGCCTGGAACAACACGTTTTCCAACTGGCGCACATTGCCTGGCCAATGATACTGGCCGAGTTTTTCCATCGCCGGCGGCGCCAGGCGCGGCAGCGGGCAGCCGATCTGTCGGCTGGCCTGGTCGAGGAAGTGCTGCACCAGCCCTTCCAGGCCATCCATGCATTCGCGCAGCGGCGGGATGTGCAGCGACAGCACGTTGAGGCGGTGGTAGAGGTCCTGGCGAAACTCGCCACGGGCGCACAACTCGGACAGGTCGACCTGGGTCGCGCAGATCACCCGCACATCCAGGTACACCTCTTCGTCGCTGCCGACGCGGCGGAAACAGCCATCCTGCAGGAAGCGCAGCAATTTGACCTGCAAGCGCGGGCTCATCTCCCCCACCCCGTCGAGGAACAACGTGCCGCCGGCCGTCAGCTCCAGCAGCCCCAGCTTGCCCTCGGCCCGCGCGCCCTCGAACGCCCCCGGCCCATAGCCGAACAGCTCGGTCTCGGCCATCGACTCAGGCAGGCCGGCGCAGTTGAGCGCCATCAGCGGCGCCTGGCCACGCGGGCTGGCCAGGTGACAGGCCCGCGCCAGCAGCTCCTTGCCGGTACCGGTCTCGCCCTCGATCAGCAGCGGTGCATCCAACGGTGCCATGCGCCGCGCCTCGCGCACCACGGCGGCCATCACCCGTGAGCTCTGGAAGATGCTGTCGAAACCCCGCAACTCCTGCTTGCGCACGTTGTAGATGCGCTCACCGATACGATCCGCACGGTGCAAGGTGATTACCGCGCCGGCCAGGGCTTCACTGTCGTCATGCTCGGACTGCAGCGGTGCGATATCGGCCAGGAACACATCGCCCTTGACCTTGATCCGCAGGCCGTTGATCCGCGATTTGTTGGCCCGTATCAGCTCCGGCAGGTCGAAATCCTCGACATAACGCGACAGCGGAATCCCCGGCACTTCGTCCACCCGTACGCCGAGCAGCTGCGCCGCGCCGCGGTTGGCGGCAACGATGCTGCCACCCATGTCGATCGACAGCACCGGGAAGTCCAACGCCCCCAGCAGCGCATTGAGCTCCATGTGCCGGCGCTCGCTGGGCATCAGGCCGACGCGCTTGACCCCGAACACCCCGGCGATCGACTCGAACTTGGGCCGCAGGGCCTGGAACTGCAGGTTGATCAGGTTCGGGCAGTGCAGGTAGATGGCGTTGCCATGATCCCCCCCCACTTCGCCGCGCAACACGTTGATCCCGTACTCCACCAGCAGGTTGAGGATGTCCCGCAAAATGCCGATGCGGTTCTGGCAATGCACTTTGATGCGCATGAAGGCTCTCTAAGCGGCCGAGTTTTTGCTCGTGCCACGGAAAAGTCGTAAAGATAAGCTGACAAAAATAGCCATCTGCCCAGCTCGATGTCCGTGATTTTCCGGGATGACGCTGATTTTGTAAAATTATCGTTACGCACAGAAGATAAACGGCGGCACAGGATGGGCCCTCACCCCGGTGCAAAACCTCGTTTGTAGGGATATTCCTAAGACATGTCCTGTACATAACAAGAACGCCCTTACCAGGAGAGCCACATGAAACAGACGCAATACGTGGCACGCGAGCCCGATGCGCATGGCTTTATCGACTACCCGCAGCAAGAGCATGCGGTGTGGAACACCCTGATCACCCGTCAGCTGAAAGTGATCGAAGGCCGGGCATGCCAGGAATACCTGGACGGCATCGACCAGCTCAAGCTGCCCCATGACCGCATCCCGCAACTGGGCGAAGTCAACAAGGTGCTCGGCGCCACCACCGGCTGGCAGGTCGCCCGCGTCCCCGCGCTGATTCCCTTCCAGACCTTCTTCGAACTGCTGGCCAGCAAACGCTTCCCGGTCGCCACTTTCATCCGCACCCCGGAAGAGCTGGACTACCTGCAGGAGCCCGACATCTTCCACGAGATCTTCGGCCACTGCCCGCTGCTGACCAACCCGTTCTTCGCCGAATTCACCCACACCTATGGCAAGCTCGGCCTGGCGGCGACCAAGGAACAGCGCGTCTACCTGGCGCGCCTGTACTGGATGACCATCGAGTTCGGCCTGATGGAGACCGCGCAAGGCCGCAAGATCTACGGCGGCGGCATCCTCTCCTCGCCGAAAGAGACGGTCTACAGCCTGTCCAGCGAACCGGAGCACCAGGCCTTCGACCCGATCGAAGCCATGCGCACGCCGTACCGCATCGATATCCTGCAGCCCCTGTACTTCGTCCTGCCGAACATGAAGCGTCTGTTCGACCTGGCCCACGAAGACATCATGGCCATGGTCCACCAGGCCATGCAGCTAGGCCTGCACGCACCGAAGTTTCCACCCAAGGTCGCTGCCTGAGCGCCCCTGTCGATAACAACTCAAACCGGAAAACACCCATGAATGCCTTGAACCAAGCCCACTGCGAAGCCTGCCGCGCCGATGCGCCGAAAGTCACCGACGAGGAGCTGGCGGAACTGATCCGACTGATCCCGGACTGGAACATCGAAACCCGCGACGGCCACATGGAGCTCGAGCGCGTGTTCCTGTTCAAGAACTTCAAGCACGCCCTGGCCTTCACCAACGCCATCGGCGAGATCGCCGAAGCCGAAGGCCACCACCCAGGCCTGCTGACCGAGTGGGGCAAGGTCACCGTGACCTGGTGGAGCCACTCGATCAAAGGCCTGCACCGTAACGACTTCATCATGTGCGCACGCACCGACGAGGTCGCCAAGACTGCTGAAGGGCGCAAGTGATGCACTTCGCCGCCATCGCTCGGGTCCCTGGCGACCCGATCCTGGGGCTGATGGAAGCCTACGCCCGCGACGGCAACCCGGCCAAGTTCGACCTGGGTGTCGGCGTGTTCAAGGACGCTGCGGGGCTGACGCCGATTCCGGCTGCGGTCAAGCAGGCCGAGCAGCGCCTGGTCGAGCGGCAGGCCACCAAGAGCTATGTCGGCGGCCATGGTGATGCAGCGTTCACGCGCCTGGTCAGCGAGCTTGTGCTGGGCAGCGATTCCACGCTGCTCAAAAGCCAGCGCGCCGGCGCCACCCAGACCCCTGGCGGCACGGGTGCCCTGCGCCTGGCGGCGGAGTTTATCGCCCACTGCCTGCCGGGCCGCGGTATCTGGCTGAGCGACCCGACCTGGCCGATCCACGAGACGATCTTCGCCGGCGCCGGGCTCAAGGTGTCGCACTACCCCTACGTGGGCGCGGACAACCGCCTGAACGTCGACGCGATGCTCGCCGCACTGGAGCAAGCACCGCAAGGCGACGTGGTGTTGCTGCATGCCTGCTGCCACAACCCCACCGGCTTCGATCTGGGCCAGGACGACTGGCGCGCGGTGCTCGAAATCGTCAAGCGGCGCAACCTGCTGCCATTGATCGACTTTGCCTACCAGGGCTTCGGTGACGGCCTGGAGGAGGACGCCTGGGCAGTGCGCCTGTTCGCCGCCGAACTGCCGGAACTGCTGATCACCAGCTCCTGCTCGAAGAACTTCGGCCTTTACCGTGAGCGCACCGGCGCCCTGCTGGTGTGCAGCCACGACGCCGAGAAACTGCAGGATGTGCGCAGCCAGCTGGCGTTCATTGCGCGCAACCTGTGGTCGACGCCGCCGGACCACGGTGCGGCGGTGGTCGCCGAGATTCTCGGTGACCCGGCACTCAAGGCGTTGTGGAGCGAGGAAGTGAACGCCATGCGCCAGCGCATCGCCGAGCTTCGCGTCGGCCTGGTGAAAGCGCTGGAGCCCCATGGCCTGGCCGAGCGCTTCGCGCATATCGCCGCGCAACGCGGGATGTTCTCCTACACCGGCCTGAACCCCGAGCAGGTGCGCCTGCTGCGCGAGCGACACAGCGTGTACATGGTCGGTACCGGCCGGGCGAACATCGCCGGAGCGGACGCCAAGCGCCTGGAACAGCTGGCAGCGGCCATCGCCGACGTCTGCCGCTGAAACCTGGCTGATGTGGCCTGGGCTCGCGCCGCGATAGCACTATCGCGGCGCAAGCCTCCCACGCCCCTCCTGCATCCCATTGTTCGATAGCCGCCCGCTAAAACCGACCAGCGTCCGGGAAAAATCCCAAACTGTCATCCAGACTGCTGTATCCTGCCCCAGCTTTTCGAAGCCTCACATGCGCCAAGCGCTGCCTTTTCACTCACACTTGCGAGGAACGACGAGATGCATGAAATCCCGAATCTTCCCTTCCCAAGCCTGAACCCCGAAGAGCAATCCGTTGCCGCCCACGCCGAACCGACGCCCGCCGTCGAGCAGGATGGTGACGATCAATCCAGCGCCGACCAGGAATAGCCGCGCATCCCCCTCCGACTGTGTGAAAACGGCTGACCTGCGGGCTATCCCCGTCATCACGTTTTCACACCGTTCAGATACTTCCCACAGGGTGCGGTATCCACGCACCGCTCTGGCCTACCCGAACTCGACAGACTGACGCCTTTCACACAGCAGAGGCCGCCATGTCACGTCGTTCGACCCTCAATTCTGCCGAAAAGGCCAGGATTCGCGCACTTACCCCTGACCAGGTTGTTGTCATCAGTGAGCTTTCCGGCTCACAGGATATCGCCACCTCACTCAGCGACCATTTCGATCAAGCATTCGGTCTTGGCGCACTTTACCCGTCAACGCTGCTGGACCTGGAGCTCGAAAGCGCACTGGATGCGGCCCTGAGCAAGGACAGCGCAAAACAGCACCTCAATCGTTTTCTGGGTCGTGAAGCGTCCCTGCAGGCGAACCTGAACGATTGCGCGCTGTTCTATGGAAGCCTGGCCGCGCAACTCATCAAAGACGCCGACACCCAGAAGTTTCCCGAGCTGGTTCCACGATCACACCTCGACACACCTTATGCAGTCTGCAGCTTTGCCCAGGCACTCTGGCACCATCACCCACGCCTGAGACGTGCGGACGCCTATCTCATTGCAACGCTGCTGCTTCGCGGCCAACTGACGGCGGCATCCAACCGCGACTGGCAATCCACCGTTGAAGTCCACGAGCACCTTGATCTCCCCGTCCTCGCTGGTCACCTGTTCGCGCATACACCCGGCAACAGCCTCTTCGAAAAGCTGCTCAATGAAGCGCAGGCTTCGTTCTTCTATCAAGGATTGCGATACAGACATCCCACCGCGCGCGAGCGCAAGGAGGGTGCGCTTGCAAACCAGTACGGACGCATCGCGATGGACGGTTCGGCCCTGAATGTGCCGGCAGGGCAGGTAGTCGATGCACTACTTGGCGCCAAGGCCTTCGAGCGCCTGGGGCAACGCCTGGCGGCAGCAGCACAATGGGACTGCTCCGCGGCAAACGCTGCCAAAACCCGCGCCTTGGCCGAACAGGCGCTGATATACGCACTCTATCCACCGGAAAAGCGCCGACCAGGCCATATTCTGGATTTCGAAATCTTCAATGCCCATAACAAGTACGAACACCTCAGCGAAATTCGCCTTGATCTGGTCAACAGCCTCCACACGCATCTCGGCGGTGTACCCGCCACGGCGGAAATTGCCGCCGAACTGCTGATACGCCACTTTGCCCCAGAACTGCTGATCGACGACGATCCCCATGACTATCTGTATGAGCCCGATGTGCGCTGGGCCAACCTGCGCCACGGAGCCTATCTGCTGCTGACCCAGTGCAAACCGGTGACATTCGACGCCGCAGAGGCTGCCACTGGCCTGCACAAGGAGGACACAGAGGTGTTCGAAGGCGCCCTGGCCGCGACGCTTGCCGAGTGGGCACAGTTGCACGGCGTGCTCGCGGAGTCACCGCCTTGGTCGAAATCACAATGGCAACAGGCCTATGACCACTATCTCATTGCCTGGGATCGGGAAAGCCTGCGGGACCTGCCTGATCGTTTCGACATGGCAAGGTGGGAGCTGCGCCTGGCAGGAATCGCGCCTGAAGGCAGCAATGTAGACAAGCAGCTGCACCTCAACGCCTACCTGGACCACGGCGCGGGCTACCAACACGGCGAACTGCCTGATGCCACGACACTCTACGACCATGAATTCAAGGCATGGCAACTACGCGCCCAGACAATATACGAAGACATGATGCACCGTTTGCTGCGCCATCTGCCGCAAACGGACCAGGAACAACTACGTGACGGTAGGTGGCATTGCCACGCGGTCACCTGGCCCACCTACATAGGCCCTGTCGAAGGCGGCATTCCCAGCCATGGAGACTCGCCGGCTTCTGACTGGAAGGCGGAAACCGGCACCCAAGGGATAGTCGTCTATCTTCCTGGCGGTACGGCAGACACCATTTATGAACTGTTTCCGGAGAGGCTGAAATGGCGTCGCCATCTCATCACCGCACAGCAGCGCGCGGTATGGGCCGCCGCTCTTGATTTCCGCTATCGGGACTACAACGAAGTCGATATTCCCTGGCACACCAGCTCCACGCCAGAAACTGTCGCGCTGATCGATGCTCCGACCGAAGAACGATTGCAGGCACTGGCACGCTGTTATGCCAAATCGGTCGCGCTGGGGAACTGTGATGCACTGTACAACAGCGGCAAGGGCGCGACGCCACAGGAGCACTTCCTCGCTGAAAGACGCAAGGACAGTACGGGACGCTACCTGGTCAGACTCTTCTCCAATCTCGTACCAGGGCTAGGCTGCTTCAGCGTGCGCAATGCAGGGGAAGCCCTGAGCTGCGGCCTGGACGCACTGGGCTCTTTGGGCAGCGCATTTGCCCTTGGCGGGCGGATCATCAGGCCCCTGTCCAGGCTGTATGGCACAGCCGGCAGGAGCGCCAGCGCCATGCGCCTTGGGATGCTGCAAGCCGCCAGGCACTGGAAAGGCCGGTCGATACCCGCCAAGCTGTATCGCCATGGCGCAGGCCCCAAACGCTGGAGCGGCATCCCTGACGGGAGTTCCCACGCAAAGCTCGGCGAAGCACTCCCCCAGAAAAAACTGCTGCCGGGGCACAAGCCTGATGTCATCACCCTGCTGCTGGGCGAAGGCGACGATATCACCCGGGCCTGGGACAAAGCGTCCAACCCGGTGGTCTACCCGTTATTCATCGTTCGCGACCCTGACCATGTGGACGCAATCGTCAACGGTGTCGCCTACCGCCACCGGATCGGTCAATCCGCAGGCTTGGCCCAGCGTGTGCGACAGACGCCATTGCTGTGGTCACAGGACCCTGTGCGCCTGCCCACCCCTTACCCCGACGCGCCACCACAGGGGATCGCGATACAGCTGGCGCCTGTTGCCAACCAAGCCGGCACGCCAGCGTACGGCCAGCAGGTCAGCCGGGCATTCGAGACCATTCGCATCGAACCGGTACCGATCACCTACCGGGCGAACGGCGCAAACAGCGATAGCGTTGCCCACGTCATGGTCAGGGAGAACCGGCTGGTGCAGTACACCGAGGAAGTGATACCCAACAGGGGTCGTCACAGCCATACCGGACGTATGATTCTCAAGACGCTGAGCGATGAAGAAGCCGATACGATGGGGTTACTCAACCCTCCCCATTATTACAATGAGGGGGTACTTGGCTACCCGGTGAGCGAACACTGGCTTGGCCTGCCCGCCGAAATGACAGCCGACCAGGTCGCGCTGTTCACCGGCCATTGCCCGCCGGTACGACTTGGCAGGCTGAGCCGAGGCCTTGCCGATCGGCGCACCTTGCGCGGTGCTCGCGTTCACTACCTCGACCAGGATTGGCTGCTGGTCGAAGCCGATACCGGCGTGTTCTACGGTACCCCTTTCGACTTCGAGGCCTGGCAACGCAGCCAGACAGCAGCCCTGCTAAATGGCACGCTGAGCCCCACCCGCTATCCCGTTCCAGCGGAAAGTACCCGCCTGACATTCACTCGGGTCACTGATCTCGACGCCATCAGCCAATATCTCGATGTCAGTGAAACCTACCGCATGGTGGCCGCCCGACCTAGCCTGCAACAGGATATCGACAACCTCGCAGGTTTGTTGCGTGACTGGATGCGCCACCAGCGAAGCACCGTGTCGCCCACCGCACCGACCGCCCTGCAACACGCGATCGAGCAACTGGAAGAAGCACAGTACCCACTCTTCGCACGCAATATTCTGACATCAGCCCGCGCACAGGATGGCCTGGCAGGCTTTTCACTGAACGACGTGATGGGGCTGAACAAATCCATCATCCCCGACTTCCATAACCTGGCCAGGTTCGACGCCGTGGAGCAATTGCATGTCAACGGTGTGCTCAATCGGTTGCTGCCCGCGTCCGGGACGCGGGTGGGATATACGCCGATGTCGGTTGCCCAGATGCTCAGCGAAAACGGCATGAACCAGTTGAAGCAACACCTGTCGGGCGCCAACTTCGCCTTCGCCACGGTCACCCTCAGGAACGGCAATCGACGCGTGTACTTCGCGCTTTCCGGCGGCAGGGCCAGGCAGGGAATCATGGTCCAACCCCCTGCGCCCGGCCAGCGCCCACCTCTCGACTACATCGACGCCCGCGCACGTATGCAGGGTGTCGACCCGGACCCTCGCTTCACCCACCTTCCCGTACTGCGTCGCGCCAATTGGCTGACCGTCAGGAATCATCGACGTCACCTGGACTCCGAGCGCCTGATCGCCTCGACAATCAACCAGGATTTGCTCAACCTGCCTGACGAAGTCACCAGCATCAAGGTCTTCACCTTGATGGACACTTGCCGATCCTGCGGCGGCTATGTAATGCCTCGCTTGCGTCTGGACTATCCGAATGCCGAGTTCAGCGTCAGCTGGTTGCTGCCTTATAACAACTGACGTCTCTGTGACAATCAGACGGTGGCCAAGGCGACCACCGTCCCCAACGATGAAACCTTCATCCACAACCCTCCCCCGCACGACTATGATGTCCCGGCATTCGCTTTATCGTTTCCGGAACCTCTCATGCCCGAGCATCGGCCTTCATCCTTCGCGACCACCACCCAGGTGGTCGCCATCGTCCTGTTCACCTTCATCGGCTACCTGAACATCGGCATCCCCCTAGCAGTGCTGCCTGGCTACGTGCACAACGACCTGGGCTTCAGCGCCGTGGTCGCGGGCTTGGTGATCAGCGTGCAGTACCTGGCCACCCTGCTCAGCCGCCCTACCGCCAGCCGTATCATCGACAACCTCGGCAGCAAGAAGGCAGTCATGTACGGCCTGTTCGGCTGCGGACTGAGCGGCGTGTTCATGCTGGCCTGCAGCTTCCTCACCCACCTGCCCTGGCTGAGCCTGATCTGCCTGTTCATCGGCCGCCTGGTGCTGGGCAGCGCCGAGAGCCTGGTGGGCTCGGGCTCGATCGGCTGGGGGATCGGCCGGGTCGGTTCGGAAAATACCGCCAAGGTGATCTCCTGGAACGGCATCGCCAGCTATGGCGCATTGGCCATCGGCGCCCCGCTTGGGGTACTGATGGTCAAGCACCTGGGGCTGTGGAGCATGGGCGCAAGCATCATCCTGCTGGGCGCGATCGGTTTGCTGCTGGCCTGGCCCAAGCGTGCCGCGCCGGTGGTGGCAGGGGTGCGGCTGTCGTTCCTGCGGGTGCTGGGCAAGGTCTTCCCGCATGGCTCGGGGCTGGCCCTGGGCTCGATCGGTTTCGGCACCATCGCCACCTTCATCACCTTGTACTACGCCAGCCGCGACTGGCCCGATGCTGCGCTGACCCTGAGCCTGTTCGGTGCCAGCTTCATCTGTGCGCGACTGCTGTTTGGCAACCTGATCAACCGTATCGGCGGTTTTCGCGTGGCTATCGCCTGCCTGTCGGTGGAAACCCTGGGGTTGCTGATGCTGTGGCTGGCGCCGACGCCCGGGTTGGCCCTGGCGGGTGCAGCGTTGAGCGGCTTCGGGTTCTCGCTGGTGTTCCCGGCGCTGGGAGTGGAGGCGGTCAACCAGGTATCGGCGGCCAACCGCGGCGCGGCGGTGGGGGCCTACTCGCTGTTCATCGACCTGTCGCTGGGCATCACCGGGCCGCTGGTGGGCGCCGTGGCGGCAGGCTTCGGCTTTGCCTCGATGTTCCTGTTTGCGGCAGGGGCGGCGGCGTGCGGGCTGGTGCTGAGCCTGTATCTGTATCGCCAGGCGCGGCGGATGCGCCAAAGTGCACATCAATCCTGATTCGGCTGTAGCTTCACCGGCCTCATCGCCGGCAAGCCGGCTCCCACAGGGTTAGCGCATGGCTCGGGCTTATGCGATCAGAGTGGGAGCCGGCTTGCCGGCGATTGGGCCGCATAGCGGCCCCGACAATATCACTAGCGCTGCGCGAACTGCAGCACCACTTCCAGCGGGTGGCGCAGCTGCTTCTCGGTCATGCGCTTGACCTGGCTGCGGCATGAATAGCCGGTCGCCAGTGCCTCCCCCGCCTTGTCCAGCTTGGTCGCCCAGGACTGCTCGAAGATGGTCTTCGAGGCCTCCTGGTTACGCGCCTCGTGCCCATAGGTACCAGACATGCCGCAGCAGCCGGTGGCCTCGGTGACCAGCTTCAACCCCAGGCGGGCGAATACCTGCTCCCACTGCCTGGTGCTGGCCGGCACATTGGTCTTTTCGGTGCAGTGGGCCATCAGGCGGAAGCTGTCGGCCTTGAACGGCGCCTGCTCGGGCAGCACGTTCATCAGCCACTCCTGGGGCAGCAGTACCGACGGGCACTCCACGCCATCGACCTTCTGGTACTCCTGGCGATAGACCAGGGTCATCGCCGGGTCCAACCCCACCAGCGGCACGCCGCAGTCGGCCAAGGCCTTGAGCTGGGTGGCGTTGCGGACCGCCGCCTTGGCGAAGGCACCGAGGAAACCCTGCACATGCAGCGGCTTGCCGTTGGCGCTGTAGGGCGCGAGGAACACCTTGTGCCCCAGGCGATGGGCCAGCTCGATGAACGAGGCCAGCAGTGGCGTCTCGAAATAGCGGGTGAAGGCGTCCTGCACCAGCACGATGCTGCGCTCGCGCTGGGCCGGGGTCAGCTCACGCAGCGCGGGCACGCTGGCGACCTGAACCCGGCAACGGGTCAGAGTAGCCTGGAAGTTGAAACGACTGATCAGCGGGCTATCGACCATGCCGACCTTGTCCGCCAGCAGCCTGCTCACCCACTTCGAGCCCATCACCGCGTTGTACAGGCCCGGCGCATGAGCCAGGTACGGGATGGTGAACTCCAGCGAGCCGATCAGGTAGTCGCGCAGCGGACGCTGGTAGCGGCCGTGGTACAGCTCGAGGAAGCGTGAGCGAAAGTCCGGCACGTTGACCTTGATCGGGCACTGCCCCGCGCAGGACTTGCACGTCAGGCAGCCGGCCATGGCGTCGTACACCTCGTGGGAGAAGTCGTGCTGCCCCTGCTGTTGCGCACGGCTGTTGCGCAGCCGCGCCGGCAACCCCTTGAGCCAGGAGGCCTTGCGCTGGGCGGCAGCGAGCACATCGATGTTCGCCTCGCCCTGCAGGCGCAGCCACTCACGAATCAGCGAGGCACGGCCCTTGGGCGAGTGCTGGCGTTCGCGGGTGGCCTTCCACGACGGGCACATGGCGTCGTTGGGGTCGTAGTTGTAGCAGGCGCCGTTGCCGTTGCAGTGCACGGCGCTGCCGAAGCTCTGCCACACGCGCTCATCGATGCTGCGGTCGAGGTCGCCGCGCAGGGTCACGCCATCCACCGGGGTCAGGCCTTCGGCGCTGTCCGGTGGGGTGCAGATCTTGCCCGGGTTGAGCTGGTTGTGCGGGTCGAACGCGCCCTTGAGCCGCTGCAGCGCCGGGTACAACTCGCCGAAGTACTCCGGCACATACTCCGAGCGCAGGCCCTTGCCGTGCTCGCCCCACAGCAGGCCGCCATAGCTCTTGGTCAGCGCCGCCACGGCATCGGAGATCGGCTTGACCAGCGCGGCCTGGGCCGGGTCTTTCATGTCCAGCGCCGGGCGCACGTGCAGCACGCCGGCATCGACATGGCCGAACATGCCGTAGGCCAGGCCATAGCCATCGAGCAATGCACGGAAGTCGGCAATGTAATCGGCCAGCTGCTCTGGCGGAACCGCGGTGTCCTCGACGAACGGCTGCGGGCGCACTTCGCCCTCGACGTTGCCCAGCAGCCCCACCGAGCGCTTGCGCATCACATAGACGCGGGTCACTGCTTCGGCGCCTTCGGCGAGGGTGTGGCCCAGGCGCTCGACACCCTTGTCGGCCTGCAGATGCGCGACGAAGGCCTGGACCCGGGCATTGACCTCGTCCGGTTCGTCACCGCAGAACTCCACCAGGTTGATGCCCAGGGTCGGGCGCTCGGGGTCGGCCGGGAAGTATTCGGCGACGCTGTGCCAGACGATGTCCTTCATCGCCAGCATCAGCACCTTGGAGTCGACGGTCTCGATCGACAGCGGCTTGTGCGCCATCAGCGCGTTAGCGTCGCGCAGGGCGTCCATGAAGCTGGTGTAGCGCACGTTGACCAGTACGGCGTACTTGGGGATCGGCAGCACATTGAGCTTGGCTTCGACCACATAGCCCAGCGAACCCTCGGCCCCGCACAGCACGCTGTTGAGATTGAAGCGGCCCTGATCGTCGCGCAGGTGCGCCAGGTCGTAGCCGGTCAGGCAGCGGTTGAGCTTGGGGAAGGTGCTCTCGATCAGCTCGCCCTGGGTTTCCTGGATCTCGCGGGCCATGCGGTACACCTCGCCGACCCGGCCTGGGGTGGCGCAGGCCTGCTCCAGCGCCGCATCGTCGATCGGCAGGCTGTGCAGGCGCTCACCGCCGAGCAGCACGCTGTGCAATTCGAGCACGTGGTCGCGGGTCTTGCCGTAGGTGCAGCTGCCCTGGCCACTGGCGTCGGTGTTGATCATGCCGCCGACGGTGGCGCGGTTGGAGGTGGACAGCTCCGGCGCGAAGAACAGCCCGTGGGGCTTGAGCGCGGCATTCAGCTGGTCCTTGACCACACCCGCCTGCACCCGAACCCAGCGTTGCTCGACGTTGATTTCAAGGATGTTGTTCATATGCCGCGACAGGTCGACGACGATGCCGTCGGTCAGCGACTGGCCGTTGGTGCCGGTACCACCGCCACGCGGGGTCAGCCTGATGTCACGAAAACGCGGCTCGGCCATCAGCGTGGCGACCCGCGCCACGTCGTCGGCGTCCAGCGGAAACACCGCCGCCTGGGGCAGGCGCTGGTAGATCGAGTTGTCGGTGGCCAGCACGGTGCGGGTGCCGTAGTCGGCGCTGATCTGGCCACGGAAGCCGCTGTTCTTCAGGGCGTCGAGGAATTCGGGGTATTGGGCGGCGGGCGCGCGGGGCGGCAGCTGGGCGATCATCGAAGGATGCCTCTTTGATATCGGCTAATTCACGGAAATCTTGTCGCTCCGGCATGAATGGATCATGGGAGGATTTCGAATGCGTCAATGTTCCTGTAGTTTCGCGCAAGGGGCAAACGGATATTCCTGCCGCTATCGATGAGCTTTATGAATGAATTACCGCCACCTCACCCCTTCGATGTCGCTCTTGCTGGCCTTCGAGGCCGCCGCGCGGCATGAAAGCTATACCCGCGCCGCCGCTGAACTGTCATTGACTCAGAGCGCGGTTAGCCGGCAGGTGCAGGCACTGGAGCAGCAATTGGGGCTCACCCTGTTTCGCCGCGAGGGGCGTCAGGTGCAACTGACTGATGTCGGCCGCCTCTACCAGCGCGAACTCAGCGAAGCCCTCGGGCGCATCCGCAGCGCCACCCTGCAGGCCCTGGCCTATCAGTCGGGCGTCGGCACCCTGCGCCTGGCGACACTGCCGACCTTCGGCTCGAAATGGCTGTTGCCGCGCCTGCATGCCTTCTACGGCGCTCACCCCGGCATGCTGGTACACATTCATTCACGTATCGAAGCCATCAACTTCGACACCAGCGAGATCGACGCGGCCATCGGCGTTGCCAGCCACGACCTGCCTGGGCTGATCTGCCATCGCCTGCATGCCGAGGAACTGGTGGTGATCCTGCCACCCGAAGCCAATGCGGATGGTCAATGGAGCCCGCAAAGGATCAGCGAGGAAGTACTGCTCAACGTCGCCAACAACCCCCATGCCTGGGGCGAGTGGTTTTCCCACCATGCCCTGCCCCACCGGGCGATGCGCCTTGGGCCAAGTTTCGAGCTGACCTCGCATTTGATCCAGGCGGTTCGGGCAGGCATAGGCATTGGCCTGGTGCCCAAGATCCTGGTGCAGGAGGAACTGGCCAGCGGCGAACTGTTCAGCCCGGGCACACCATTCGCCAGCCAGCGCAGCTACTACCTGATCTATCCGCCCAGGAACGAGGCATTGCCATCGTTGCGAGCGTTTCGTGGCTGGTTGCTCGAACAGATCTGAGGCCGGCACAGGCAACAAAAAACCCGATGCCGGTTACTCGGCATCGGGTTTCTTGTTGGTACACCTCAGCGCTTACTTGGCGATGCTGCCGGCAGCACCATTGGCCTGGGAGCCGCGCTTGCTCTTCAGTTGGTAGGCCACATACATCACCACCAGCCACACCGGCATCGCGTACACCGACACCTGGATGCCCGGAATCTGCAGCATGATGCCCAGGATCAGCACCACGAACGCCAGCACCAGGTAGTTGCCGTACGGGTACCACAGCGCCTTGAACAGCGGCTTCTGGCCGGTGCGGTCGAGGTGCTGGCGGAACTTCAGGTGCGAGTAGCTGATCATCGCCCAGTTGATCACCAGGGTCGCCACCACCAGCGACATCAGCAGCTCCAGGGCATTCTGCGGCATCAGGTAGTTGAGCAGCACCGCGATCAGGGTCACGGCTGCCGAGACCAGGATCGAACGTACCGGCACACCGCGGCGGTCGACCTTGGCCAGCGCCGCCGGCGCATCACCTTGCTCGGCCATGCCCAGCAGCATGCGGGCGTTGCAGTAGGTGCCGCTGTTGTACACCGACAGCGCCGCGGTCAGGACCACGAAGTTCAGCAGGTGGGCCGCCACGTCGCTACCCAGCAACGAGAACACCTGAACGAACGGGCTGCTGCCGTAGCTGCCGCCGGAGGCGTCGATGCTCGCCACCAGGTTGTCCCACGGGGTCAGCGACAGCAGCACCACCAGGGCGCCGACATAGAAGATCAGGATGCGGTAGATGACCTGGTTGATCGCCTTGGGGATCACGGTCTTCGGCTTGTCGGCCTCGGCGGCGGTGAAACCGAGCATCTCCAGGCCACCGAAGGAGAACATGATGAACGCCAGCGCCATCACCAGCCCGCTGACACCGTGCGGGAAGAAACCACCATGGGCCCACAGGTTGGTCACCGAGGCTTCAGGACCGCCGCTGCCGCTGGTCAGCAGGTAGGCACCCAGGCCGATCATGCTGACGATGGCCACCACCTTGATGATGGCGAACCAGAATTCGGCTTCGCCGAAGAACTTCACGTTCATCAGGTTGATCGCGTTGATCAGCAGGAAGAACGCCGCCGCGGTAACCCAGGTCGGAATCTCCGGCCACCAGTAGTGGACGTACTTGCCCACCGCCGACAGCTCCGACATGCCCACCAGGATGTACAGCACCCAGCAGTTCCAGCCCGACAGGAAGCCGGCGAAACCGCCCCAGTACTTGTGCGCGAAATGGCTGAAGGAGCCGGCCACCGGCTCTTCGACGATCATCTCGCCGAGCTGGCGCATGATCATGAAGGCGATGAAGCCGCAGATCGCATAGCCGAGGATCATCGACGGACCGGCGGACTTCATCACGCCGGCCGAGCCCAGGAACAACCCGGTGCCGATGGCGCCGCCCAGGGCAATCAATTGGATATGGCGGTTCTTCAAGCCACGCTTGAGTTCGCCGGACTGTGAGTTATGTCCACTCATGAACGAAGTCACCTGCTTGTTTTTATCTGTGACGGAATCGGACCCACCGCACTCGTGGCGCAGCGGAATGGGCAAGGTGGTTACCTTGGATACTTGTGACGGGCAGTCGCTCGTGGCCTTGGTGGCCAGGGGCGGATCAACCGGGTGTCAGCAAGCGTGCGCGGTACGCAAGGGAGTCACAGGTAAAACGCGGCGCATTGTATACCCCTGCAAACGCGCAGGCGTCAACGCGTTGCATCGTTTCCTGTGGAAAAAACGCAGCGTTCCTGGGGTGAAGGCCTGAAAAGGCGGAGTGATCGGCGTGCATGGCGCCTCCATTTTGTTGTTTTAAGTGCCTGGCGATCCTGCCTGGCTCTGCACACGGCAATGGCGCTATCTCAGCGCTTGAGCGGGGGTTTGGGAAGGGGGTGGAGGGGGCCGGGGAGGCTCTGGCGCGCAGGCTTTGGAAAGATTTTGTGACGACGAACGGAAAGGCACAGGTAAGCCGGGGAAAACGCCCAGAATCGTATAATTTTCTTTACAAGGTGGTTTGAAAATTTGCCACCGGTCGGGAAATTTTCTGTCCGTTCAGGTACTTGGATCGCGATGGGCCATTTACCCCAGGCACAAAAAAGCCAGCCCGAAGGCTGGCTCTCTCGCTACCGGACCGAATCAGCCGCGCGGCTTGCCGCGACCACGGCCTGCCGGCTTGTCGCCTTCAGGACGGGACGGACGCTTGCGCATCTCGCTCGGACGCTCGGCCACCGTGCTGCCGCGGTTGCCCTTGCGCGGCGCTGCGTCTTCACGCGGCGCACGTGCCGGACGCTCGGCTTGGCCTTCGGCGGCAGGACGCAGGGTGCGCACGCGCTCGCCACGCCCCAGCGGACGGGTCGACTTGCGCTGCAGGCGCTCGAGCTTGTCCTTGGCCTTGAGCTTCATTTCCGGCAGTGCCACCGGCTGCAGGCCGACTTCCGCGGCGAGAATGTCGATCTCGCCCTGGCTCATTTCGCGCCAGCGGCCCATCGGCAGGTCGGAGTTGAGGAACACCGGGCCGAAACGCACGCGCTTCAGGCGGCTGACCACCACGCCCTGGGATTCCCACAGGCGACGCACCTCACGGTTGCGACCTTCCATCACCACGCAGTGGTACCAGTGGTTGAAGCCTTCGCCACCTGGCGCCTTCTGGATATCGGTGAACTTGGCCGGGCCATCTTCGAGCACCACGCCAGCCTTGAGCCGGTCGACCATGTCGTCGTCGACTTCACCGCGCACACGCACTGCGTACTCGCGGTCCATTTCATAGGACGGATGCATCAGGCGGTTGGCCAGCTCACCGTCGGTGGTGAACAGCAGCAGGCCGGTGGTGTTGATGTCCAGGCGGCCGATGTTGATCCAGCGGCCCTCTTTCGGGCGCGGCAGGCGGTCGAACACGGTCGGGCGGCCTTCCGGGTCGTCACGGGTGCAGATCTCGCCGTCGGGCTTGTTGTACATGATCACGCGGCGGGTCGCCTCGGCGGCCTCGACGCGCTTGATCAGCTTGCCGTCGACGGTAATGGCGTCGTGTAGGTCGACGCGCAGGCCGAGGGTGGCCTCGACGCCGTTGACCTTGATGCGGCCCTGGCCGATCCAGGCCTCGACGTCACGGCGCGAGCCGACGCCGATACGCGCCAGTACCTTCTGCAGCTTTTCGCCGGACGGCGGGGTAGGTTGTTGGTCTTGCAGGTCTTTGTCACTCATCTGGGCACCTCCCGGTGTAGTAGTGAAAGCGGGCGCGCATCATACGCGGTTCAGCAAGGGAACGCACTGGAGGGTAGAAGGTTTTTGCCGATCGCCCAGCAGATTCCGCCCAAAGGCGCAAGCCGGCGTCCACAGAGCTGGGCTGTCAGGCCTTTGGTTCGTCCTCGGGCTCGATGGAAACCTCATCGCGCAAATCATCGAAATCGATCTTGAGCCCTTCCTCCATCGCATCCAGCTCCACCAGCAGCGAGCGGAAGCTGGTCTCCTCCTTCGGCTCGATTTCCTCGCCCTCCTCGCCCAGGCTGGCATCGGCCAGGGCTTGCAGGTGAGCGGGCACCGGCGCCTCGTCCGGATCGACCTCGGGTTCCACCTCCAGCTCGCGCAGCTCGGCCAACGCCGGCAGCTCATCGAGGCTCTTGAGGTTGAAATGATCGAGGAATGCCTTGGTGGTGGCGAACATCGCCGGTCGCCCGGGCACCTCGCGGTAGCCGACGATGCGGATCCACTCGCGCTCCATGAGCGTCTTGATGATGTTGCTGTTGACCGCCACGCCACGCACGTCCTCGATCTCGCCACGGGTGATGGGCTGGCGGTAGGCGATCAGCGCCATGGTTTCCAGCAGCGCGCGGGAATAGCGCTGCGGACGCTCCTCCCAGAGGCGGCCGACCCAGGGTGCGTAGTCCTCGCGGATCTGCAGGCGATAGCCGCTGGCCACTTCCTTGAGTTCGAAGGCGCGGCCGTTGCAGGACTTGCCCAGCACCTCCAGGGCCTTCTTGAAAACGGCGGGGGCCGGGCGCTCGGCCTCCTCGAACAGCTCGTACAGGCGCTCGAGGGATTGCGGCTTGCCCGAGGCAAGCAGGAAGGCCTCGATCAGCGACGCCAGTTCACGGGGTTCGTTCAGGTTCATCGATAGTTGTCAGGTCATTCTGCCCGGGCACGGACGTGAATCGGGGCGAAGGGCTCATTCTGCACCAGTTCGATCAAGGATTCCTTCACCAGCTCGAGAATCGCCATGAAGGTCACCACCACGCCGAGCTTGCCCTCCTCGCGGGTGAACAGCTCGACGAAGGGCACGAAGGCACCGCCCTTGAGGCGGTCGAGCACTTCGCTCATGCGTTCGCGGGTCGACAGCACCTCGCGGGTGATCTGGTGGTTCTCGAACAGGTCGTTGCGGCGCATGACCTCGGCCATGGACAACAGGATCTCTTCCAGCGCCACCTCCGGCAACAACTTGCGCACCTTGGCCTGCGGAGCCTCCAGGCGCGGCACGACGATTTCGCGTCCGACCCTGGGCAACTCGTCGATACCTTCGGCGGCGGCCTTGAACCGCTCGTACTCCTGCAGCCGGCGAATCAGTTCCGCGCGCGGGTCGCCCTCCTCCTCCTCGACCTCGCCGGAACGCGGCAGCAGCATGCGCGACTTGATCTCGGCAAGCATGGCGGCCATCACCAGGTACTCGGCCGCCAGCTCCAGGCGCACGCTCTTCATCAGCTCGACATAGCTCATGTACTGGCGAGTGATCTCGGCCACGGGGATGTCGAGAATGTCCACGTTCTGCTTGCGGATCAGGTACAGCAACAGGTCCAGCGGGCCTTCGAAGGCTTCGAGGAAGACTTCCAGGGCATCCGGCGGGATGTACAGGTCGACCGGCATCTCGGTCAGGGCTTCGCCGTAGACCAGGGCCAGTTGCAGCTGGAACGGCGTCTGCGCCTCTGTGGCCGGTGCCTCGGGGGCTTGTACCTGGCTCACGCGTTGACCAGGAACGGCGTCGGATCCCCGCAGCCTTCACGGATAAGCTCGGGCTCGTCACCGGACAGGTCGATGACGGTCGAGGCCTTCAGGTCGCCGAAGCCGCCGTCGATGATCAGATCGACGTGGTGCTCCAGGCGCTGGCGGATCTCGTAGGGGTCGGTCATCGGCTCCTCGTCGCCTGGCAGAATGAGGCTGACACTCATCAGCGGTTCGCCCAGCTCCTCGAGCAGGGCCAGGACGATGGGGTTGGACGGCACGCGCAGGCCAATGGTGCGGCGCTTGTCGTGCATCAGCAGGCGCGGCACCTCGCGGGTGGCGTTGAGGATGAAGGTGTACGGGCCCGGAATGTGGGCCTTGAGCAGGCGGAACGTCGCCGTGTCGATCTTGGCGAAGGTGCCCATCTCGGACAGGTCGCAGCACAGCAGGGTGAAGTTGTGGTGCTTGTCCAGCTGGCGCAGGCGGCGCACGCGCTCGATGGCAGCCTTGTCACCGATCTGGCAGCCCATGGCATAGGCCGAGTCGGTCGGATAGACCACCACCCCACCCTTGCGGATGATCTCGACTGCCTGTTTTATCAGGCGCGCCTGCGGGTTCTCCGCATGAATCTGGAAAAATTGGCTCACGAAGTCGTCCTGTTCATACCGCCATAGGCTGTTCATGTCGGAATCGGCGCCACAGGGGTGGCAGGTCCTCAGGCAATGGCCGGTAGGCACCGATCTCGCCCCAGGTGCCAGGGCCGTGGAAGTCGCTGCCGGCGCTTGCCAGCAGGCCGAACTCACGGGTGAGGATCGACATCGTCCCCACCTGCTCGGGCGGCATCATCCCGTTGACCACTTCCAGTGCCTGCCCTCCAGCCTGAATATAGTCGGCAATCAGCCGTCTGCGCTTGCTGCGGGTCAGTTCGTAGTGCATGGGATGGGCCAGACTCACCCACGCATTGGACTCACGCAGCGTCGCGACAGTTTCCTCAAGCGTCGGCCAGTGCAGCTTGACGTCACCCAGCTTGCCGGCGCCCAGCCACTTGCGGAACGCCTCGCCGCGGTCCTTGACGAAGCCGGCGCGGACCATGAACTCGGCGAAATGCGGACGCGCCGGGGCGTTGCCGCTGTCGCCCAGTTCCTGCTGGACGGCCCGCGCGCCGTCCAGCGCGCCGGGCATGCCCTTGGCCGCCAGCTTGCGGTCGATTTCCTCGGCGCGCAGCCAACGACCACGGTGCAGGTTGGCGATGGCATCGAGCAACGGCGGCGCATCGAGGGGGAAGTCGTAGCCCAACACATGAATGGTGGCGCCGCCCCAGGTGCACGACAGCTCCACGCCGCTGACCCACTGCATGCCGTTGTCCAGGCAGGCCTGGCGCGCCTCCGGCAGGCCTTCGAGGGTGTCATGGTCGGTGAGCGAGAGCGTGCGCACCCCGTGCTCATGGGCCCGGGCGACCAGTGCCGTGGGCGACAGGGCGCCGTCGGAGGCCGTGCTGTGACAGTGCAGATCAACATTCATGGAGGAGCGCTTTCGCAGGAATCGATGTTTGTTATTATGCCGTCACATCCCGCTTCTGGCTGCCACTGTGAAACAATTCATCGATTTCATCCCGCTGCTGCTGTTCTTCATCGTCTACAAGCTTGACCCGCGCCCGGTTGAATTCGCCGGCCACGGCTTCGAGTTCGGCGGGATCTACAGCGCCACCGCCATGCTGATCGTCAGCTCCGTGGTGGTCTACGGCGCGCTGTTCCTGCGCCACGGCAAGCTGGAGAAGGGCCAGTTGCTGACCCTGGTCGCCTGCCTGGTGTTCGGTGGCCTGACCCTGGCCTTCCACAGCGAGACCTTCCTCAAGTGGAAGGCGCCCGTGGTCAACTGGCTGTTCGCCCTGGCGTTCGCCGGCAGCCACTTCATCGGTGACCGGGTGCTGATCAAACGCATCATGGGCCATGCCCTGACACTTCCAGAAACAGTGTGGAACCGCCTGAACGTGGCGTGGATCGCCTTCTTCCTCGTATGCGGCGCCGCCAACCTGTTCGTCGCCTTCACCTTCCAGGACATCTGGGTCGACTTCAAGGTATTCGGCAGCCTGGGCATGACCGTGCTGTTCCTGGTGGCCCAGGGTGTCTACCTGTCGCGCCACCTGCACGATGCCGACCCCTCCACCTCCAAACCCAAGGACTGACATGCTCTACGCCATCATCGCCAGCGACGTCGAAAACTCCCTGGAAAACCGCCTGGCCGCCCGCCCCGCGCATATCGAACGCCTGCAGCAGCTCAAGGCCGAGGGCCGTGTGGTGCTCGCCGGCCCGCACCCGGCCATCGACAGCAACGACCCGGGCGCCGCCGGCTTCAGCGGCAGCCTGATCGTCGCCGAGTTCGACTCCCTGGCCGCCGCCCAGGCCTGGGCCGACGCCGATCCGTACATCGCCGCGGGCGTGTACGCCAAGGTCGTGGTCAAGCCGTTCAAGCAAGTCCTGCCGTAACAGGCTTTACCGGGACGGGCTTCGCAGCGGCAAGCCCGCCCCCACGAAGCCGCTCCCTGCTACACCCCGCGCGGCACTATTCATAAAATCCGACGACTGGCCGACAACCTCCTGAATCGATACGAATCAGGAGTTCCAATGCGTCAAGGTCCGATGTCCCTGCTGCTTTGCCTGTTGCTGCTGTCCCCTTTCGCCGCGGCCGAACAGCCGCTGTCGCTGGAAGCCGGGGCGCGGATCACCGACTTGCAGCAGCGCCTGGAAGAGAGCGAGAAACAGCGCGCGGCGCTGACCCAGCAACTGCAGAACCAGGACAGCGAGCGTGAAAGCGCCCAGCTCGCCCGCCTGCGCCAGGACAACCAGCGCCTGAAGCTGACGATCAAGGAACTGCAGGCAGGCGCCAGCGCCCCGCGAAGCCCGCTGACCGACCAGCAGCAATGGTTCCTGATCGGCTCGGTCGTTGCACTGTTGTCCGCAGTCTGCGGTATCTTAGCCAGCGGCGGACACAGAAGACGCCGGCAATGGTTGAATTGAGTGAGAAATGAGCGAGCTGTTACTGATTGATGATGACCAGGAACTGTGCGAGCTGCTCGGCAGCTGGCTGACCCAGGAAGGGTTTGCGGTGCGCGCCTGCCACGATGGCCAGAGTGCGCGCCAGGCCTTGGCCACCCACGCCCCGGCGGCGGTGGTGCTGGATGTCATGCTGCCCGACGGCAGCGGCCTGGAACTGCTCAAACAGCTGCGCAGCGAACACACCGACCTGCCGGTGCTGATGCTTTCGGCCCGTGGCGAGCCGCTGGATCGCATCCTTGGCCTGGAACTGGGCGCCGACGATTATCTGGCCAAGCCGTGCGACCCCCGCGAGCTCACCGCCCGCCTGCGCGCGGTGTTGCGCCGGAGCCACCCCAGCGCGCCCAGCAGCCAGGTAGAGATCGGCGACCTGATCTTCAGCCCGGTACGCGGCGTGGTCAGCATCGACCAGCGCGAGATGACCCTCACGCTGTCGGAAAGCCGCATTCTCGAAGCCTTGCTGCGCCAACCGGGCGAGCCGCTGGACAAGCAGGAACTGGCGCAGATCGGCCTGGGCCGCAAGCTCACGCTTTATGACCGCAGCCTGGACATGCATGTCAGCAACCTGCGCAAGAAGATCGGGCCGCACCCGGATGGCCGTCCGCGCATCGTCGCACTGCGCAGCCGCGGCTATTACTACAGTCTGTAGGAAATCCGGGGCCGCTGCGCGGCCCTGTCATCTTTACCCAGCCTTTACCCTCGCCTGACCGCCCTTGACCTTGATCTCCCTAGACTGGGCTCATCCGGTAACCACCGGCCCCTGAAAGGAGAGACACCATGCGCAAGACCCTTATCGCCCTGATGTTCGCCGCCGCCCTGCCGACCGTGGCCATGGCCATGCCCGAAGGCGGCCCGCGCCACGACGGCCCGCATCATCGCGGTGACGCGCCTTTCGCCCAGCTGGACCTGAGCCGCGACCAACGCCAGCAGATCGGCAAACTGATGGGCGAGCAGATGAAGCAGCGCCGCGACATCAACGAACGCTACATCGCCAAGCTGCCGGCCGCCGAGCAGAAAGCCCTGAAGGACGAGCTCAAGGCCAGCCACGATAAGACCGAAGGCCAGATCCGCGCCTTGCTCAAGCCCGACCAGCAGAAGAAATTCGACGACCTGCAGAAGGAGCGCGCCGCGCGCAAGGCCGAGTGGCAGGAGTTCCAGGCCTGGAAAGCTGAAAAAACCGGCAAGGCCCAGTAAGCTGTCAGCCCGATGCCCGGCCCGCTTCCCTGCGCGCCGGGCTTTCGCCATTTCCTGGAGGTGCTTGTCTTGCGTTCACTGTTCTGGCGCATCCTGGCCAGCTTCTGGCTGGCCATCGCCCTGGTCGCCGGGCTGTCGATCCTGCTCGGGCACATGCTCAACCAGGACACCTGGATCCTCAGTCGCCACCCGGGCCTGAACAACCTGGCCAGCCACTGGGCCCAGCACTACGAACAGGAAGGCCTGGAGTCGTCGCAACGCTTCCTGGAACGGCGCAAGCAGCGCTACAAGATCGACGTGCAGGTGCTCGACGACAGCGGCGATGCCGTGGTACCCGGCACCTTCCCGCGCCGCGCCGCCGCCTTCGAGGCACGCCAGCACAACGACGAACGTCGCCTGCCGTGGCGCCGCCTGACCGAGGAATACACCAGCCCCGGCAGTGGTGAGACCTACCTGCTGATCTACCGTATCCCCCACCCGGAGCTGGCTGCCTGGCACCGCGAAAGCCTGATCTGGCCGCTCAGCGCCCTGGGCATAGCCTTGGTGGTGCTGACCCTGTTCAGCCTGCTGGTAACCCTGTCGATTACCCGCCCGCTCAGCCGCCTGCGCGGCGCCGTGCACGACCTGGGGCAGACCAGCTACCAGCAGAACAGCCTGGCGCGGCTGGCCGTGCGCCGCGACGAGTTCGGCGTGCTGGCCAACGACTTCAACAAGATGGGCGCACGCCTGCAGAGCCTGATCGGCAGCCAGCGTCAGCTGCTGCGCGATGTGTCCCACGAACTGCGTTCGCCACTGGCCCGGCTGCGCATCGCCCTGGCCCTGGCCGAGCGCGCCGAGCCGGAACAGCGTCAGGCCCTGTGGCCACGCCTGACCCGCGAATGCGATCGTCTGGAAGACCTGATCAGCGAAATCCTCGTGCTCGCCCGGGTCGATGCCGAGCAGGCACATGCGGAGCCGGTGGACCTCAACGCCTTGCTGGGTGGCGTGCGCAAGGATGCCCAGCTGTCAGCGCCGGATCAGGAGGTGCGTCTGGAGATGCAGCCTGGCCTGACCCTGCAAGGCTGGCCGACGCTGATCGAGCGGGCGGTGGACAACCTGCTGCGCAATGCGCTGCGCTTCAATCCGGCCGGGCAGCCGATCGAGCTGCGCGCCAGCCGCGAACAGGACCGTATCGTGCTGAGCGTGCGCGACCATGGGCCGGGGGTGGCGACGGAATATCTGGAGCAGTTGGGGGAGCCATTCTTCCGGGCACCGGGGCAAGAGGCGCCGGGACATGGGCTGGGGCTGGCGATTGCACGCAAGGCGGCGGAGCGCCATGGTGGCAGCCTGAAGCTTGCGAACCATCCGCAGGGTGGGTTCGTGGCTACGCTGGAGCTGCCCAACGAAGTTAGCGCTGGCTGACTGATACAGGGGCCGCCGCGCAGCGGCCCCACTCAATCACTCGCCCCAGGCGCTGACGTACTCGGCAGTTTCCAGGATCGGCGCGGTGCGTGGCTCGGCCATTGGCGTGCCGACATACAGGTAACCGATCAGCTCTTCGTTCTCGGCAAGCCCCAGCCCCTTGTGCACATGGGCATCGAAGGCCATGTCGCCGGTGCGCCATACCGCGCCGATACCCTGGGCATGGGCGGCGATCAGGATGCCATGGGCGGCGCAGCCCGCGGCCAGGCGCTGCTCGATCTTCGGCACCTTGAAGTGATCCTGCAGCCGGGCGATCACCACGATCAGCAACGGCGCGCGCAGCGGCATCGCCCGGGCCTTGTCCAGCGCCGCCTGGGTGGCTTCGCCCTTGGCCTGCACGGCCTCGGCGAACAGCTCGCCGAGCTTTTCCCGGCCCTGCCCTTCGATGGTCAGGAAACGCCAGGGGCGCAGCTGGCCATGGTCAGGCGCACGCAATGCGGCCTGGAACAGCGCCTCGCGCTGGGCGGCATTGGGCGCCGGGTCAGTCAGGCGTGGCACGGAAACACGGTTGAGCAATGCGTCGAGAGCCTCCATGGGCTACCCTCCTGGCAGATTGAAAGTGCGGCCATTCTGCACCATCGAGGGGGATCGTGGGAGCGGGCTTGCCCTGCGATCCAGCCATCGCGGTGCAAGCCCGCTCCGTTGAGGCCAGCAATCGGCGTTTACAAGACCCGGCCCACAGGTAGAATGGCGCCCTTTCCGTAGCGAGTCAGAGCAGATCACATGGCGTTGCCGACCTTAAGGATCATTGGTTTCATCATCGGCATCTTCCTGATCACCCTGGCGGTGAGCATGGTGGTGCCCATGGCGACCCTGGTGGTCTTCGAGCGCACCGGCGACATGCCGTCGTTCCTCTGGTCGAGCCTGATCACCTTCCTCGCGGGCCTGGGCCTGGTCATCCCCGGCCGCCCCGAGCACGTGCACCTGCGCCCCCGCGACATGTACCTGCTGACCGTCAGCAGCTGGCTGGTGGTCTGCGTGTTCGCCGCCCTGCCCTTCCTGCTGACCCAGCACATCAGCTACACCGACGCCTTCTTCGAGAGCATGTCCGGCATCACCGCCACCGGCGCCACCGTGCTCAGCGGCCTGGACAGCATGTCGCCGGGCATCCTGATGTGGCGCTCGATGCTGCACTGGCTGGGCGGCATCGGCTTCATCGGCATGGCGGTGGCGATCCTGCCGTTGCTGCGCATCGGTGGCATGCGCCTGTTCCAGACCGAGTCCTCCGACCGCTCGGAGAAGGTCATGCCGCGCTCGCACATGGTCGCCAAGTCGATCGTGGCGGTGTACGTCGGCATCACCGTGCTCGGCAGCCTGGCCTTCTGGTGGGCGGGGATGGGCCTGTTCGATGCGATCAACCACGCCATGTCGGCAATCTCCACCGGCGGGTTCTCCACCTCCGACCAGTCCCTGGCCAAATGGGACATCCCTGCGGTGCACTGGGTCGCGGTGGTGGTGATGATCATGGGCAGCGTGCCATTCACCCTGTACGTCGCCACCCTGCGCGGCCACCGCCGGGCGCTGATCAAGGACCAGCAGGTGCAGGGTCTGCTGGCCATGCTGGTGGCCACCTGGCTGGTGCTCGGCACCTGGTACTGGGCCACCACCGAGTTGCACTGGCTCGATGCCCTGCGCCACGTGGCGCTGAACGTCACCTCGGTGGTCACCACCACCGGCTTTGCCCTGGGCGACTACAGCCTGTGGGGCAACTTCTCGCTGATGTTGTTCTTCTACCTGGGCTTCGTCGGCGGCTGCTCCGGCTCGACGGCCGGCGGTATCAAGATCTTCCGCTTCCAGGTCGCCTACATCCTGCTCAAGGCCAACCTCAACCAGCTGATCCATCCGCGCGCGGTGATCAAGCAGAAATACAACGGCCACCGCCTCGACGAAGAGATCGTGCGCTCGATCCTGACCTTCTCGTTCTTCTTCGCCATCACCATCTGCATCATCGCCCTGCTGCTGTCGCTGCTGGGCGTGGACTGGATGACCGCGCTCACCGGTGCCGCCGGGACCGTCTCGGGCGTCGGCCCGGGGCTGGGCGAAGTGATCGGCCCGGCCGGCAACTACGCGACGCTGCCGGATGCCGCCAAATGGATCCTTGCCGGCGGCATGCTGCTGGGCCGCCTGGAGATCATCACGGTGCTGGTGTTGTGCATGCCGGCGTTCTGGCGTCACTGACCGACAGGCGCGTGCGGTACTCGCTCGGCGTGCTGTCGAACCAGCGGCGGAACGCCCGGTAGAAGTTGCTCGGGTCGGCGAAACCCAGCAGGTAGGCGGTTTCCAGCAACGTGGTGCCAGGCTGCGCCAGGTACTGCTCGGCCAGTTCGCGGCGGGTGTCGTCGAGCAGGGTCTGGAAGCTGGTGCCCTCGTCCTGCAGGCGCCGCTGCAAGGTGCGCTGCGAAAGGTGTAGGGCCTGGGCCACGGTTTCGCGCTTGGGCTCGCCCTGGGGCAGGATGCGGCACAGCACCTGGCGCACGCGGTGGGTTACCCGGCTTTCCGAGAAACGCGCCAGGTACTCACCGGCGAAACGGTCGTGCAGCACCGCCATCGCCTCGTTGGCGGTAGGCAACGGCGCCTCCATGTCGGCGCGTGCGAACACCAGCGCGTCATGGGGCGCGCCAAACTGCAGTGGCGCGTGGAAAGCCACCTTGTACGGCTCGACATTTTTTGGCAGGGCGCCCTGGATCAGCACCCGTCGTGGCTGGATTGGCCGCCCGCTGAGCCAGGTGCACAACGCCAGGGCGCAGGCCAGCGAGGCTTCGGCGCTGTGCCGGGTCGGCGGCAGGTGGTCGCCATGCACGGTCAGCACCAGGGCGTAGCCGTCGGGTTCGTGGCGAAAGCTCAGGTCCGAACTCTCCGCGATGATGCGCTGGTAGCGCACCAGGCGCTCGAAGCCCTCGGCCAGGGTGCGGCTGGACATCAGCGCATAGCCCACCACATGGAACGAGGCCGGCCGCACCACCCGGGCCATGTTAAGGCCGATGGCCTCGTTGCCCGACAATTCGACCGCCAGCTGCCACAGGCGGGTCATCGAATCCTGGGTGAATCGCGCGTCGGGGTCGTCGAGGGCGGCGAAGTCGAGCCCGAGCTGCTTGAACATGGCCGGACAATCGAGCCCTTCCAGCTCGAGTGCCTTGACGATCCCTGATGCCCAGCTGGCTGACGTGGTTCTCTCACTCATGACAGGCTCTTGTGCTGACCGCTCCTGCGGTGAACTGAAAGGATACTCAATTGGCGCCTATTGTCACTGGCCACGGCACCCAGTGACTCTAGACTCGATTCAGGCTCCACGCCGTGTATCCTGTCAGCAAGACCCGCAGATCCGGAAGCCCGCCATGACCCGCACCGCGCAGTTCCGCAGTTTTGCCGAGTTCTATCCCTATTACCTGGGCGAGCACAGCAACCCCACTTGTCGCCGCCTGCATTTCGTCGGCACCAGCCTGGTGATCGCCCTGCTCGCCTACAGCATCGGCAGCGGCAAGTGGCTGTTGCTGCTGGCCGTGCCGCTGGCCGGCTATGGCTTCGCCTGGGCCGGGCATTTCTTCTTCGAGAAGAACCGCCCGGCCACCTTCAGCCACCCCTGGTACAGCCTGGTCGGCGACTTCGCCATGTTCCGCGACATCCTGCTGGGCCGCCTGAGCCTCTGAATCGGCCCGCAAGGCCAGGTTCGCGTCCCGGCCGGCCACTGCCAAAGCCCGGATCCTGGCCAACACTGCGGTATGTTCCCCGACACGAGCGGCACGCGGTGATGAGCAAGCAAGCCAGTTTCAGCCACATGCGCGATGGCACCGCCCAGGACTGGGCGATCATCGCCGACGACTTTCGCGCCTACGCCCAGCAGCTGCCCCAACGCATCCTCGCCCACCTGCGCCTGCTCGACGGCGACTTCGGTGGCTTCCCCATCGACCGCCTGAGCCATTCCTTGCAGACCGCCAGCCGCGCCCACCGCGACGGTCGCGATGAAGAGTACGTCGTCTGCGCCCTGCTGCATGACATCGGCGACACCCTGGGCAGCTACAACCACCCGGATATCGCCGCGGCGATCCTCAAGCCGTTCGTCAGCGACGAGAACCTGTGGATGATCGAGAAACACGGGATTTTCCAGGGCTACTACTTCTTCCACCACCTGGGCATGGATCGCCACCTGCGCGAGCAATTCCGCGATCACCCGCATTACCAGCGGACCCTCGAGTTCTGCGCCCGCTACGACGCGGCGGCGTTCGATCCGAACTATGAAAGCCTGCCGCTTGCGTTCTTCGAGCCGATGCTGGAGCGCTTGTTCGCCCAGCCCAGGCAGTCGATCTACAAGGCGGCCCTGCAAGCCACCGCCTGATCTGCCACTACCGATAGCGGGCTTGCCCCGCGATCACTGGCACAGCCGACAAGACACTAGGCCGGCTCGCCCAGCTCCGCCAAACGCAGCGCCGCCTCCCGCGCCTGCGCCTCGGCAAACCGATACAGCTCGATCCGCCCGTCCCAGTGTTCGATCAGCGCCGTGCACGACTCCACCCAGTCGCCGCAGTTGAGGTATTCCACCTCGCCCACCTGGCGGATCTCGGCATGGTGGATA
The DNA here is from genome assembly GCF_057809275.1 of Pseudomonas sp. FG36. NCBI lineage: Bacteria > Pseudomonadati > Pseudomonadota > Gammaproteobacteria > Pseudomonadales > Pseudomonadaceae > Pseudomonas > Pseudomonas sp. FG36. The sequence continues at coordinate 46,960 of NZ_JBMDJQ010000021.1, read as the reverse complement.
TGCCCGCACACCACACCATGGAAACCACGCCGGGTGCACTCGTGGGCGATGGCGTCCTCGAAGTCGCTGATGAAGTTCACCGCGCCCTTGACCTTGTGCTTGAGGTACGCCGACAACGACCAGTAGCCGTAGCCATAGCGGGCGCGCCAGTGGTTGAGCCAACGGTTGAGCACCAGGGTGAACTCGTAGGCACGGTCGCCAAGAAAAGCCAGCCAGCGGTGGTAGCGGGTAATCACGTCGAACTGGTCGCCGTGGATCACCAGCAGGCGCCGGCCGTCGACGGTGAGGTGTTCGGCCTCGTCCACCAGCTGGATGTTGCCCAGGATCAGTTTCGAGTAGCGCCGCAGGAATTCGTCATGGTTGCCAGTAACGTAGATCACCTCGGTGCCACGCTTGCTCAGGGTCAGCAGGCGGCGGATGACATTGGTGTGGGCCTGGGGCCAGTAGATGCCGCTGCGCAGTTTCCAGCCATCGATGATATCGCCGACCAGGTAGATGCGCTCGGCCTGGTAGCCCTTGAGGAAGTGCGCCAGGTGTTCGGCCTGGCAGTCGCGGGTGCCCAGGTGCACATCGGAAATCCACAGGGTGCGGACACGCTGCTTGCGTGACGGGCGAAGGGGTTCGGCGTGGCTCATGGGCAGGCTCCGGCGCTGTTTGCTGGAGACTGGCAGGCGCAGGTGACAGATTGGTGGCAGGTACATGACCATCCTGCCTTCGCCTGCAGGTGTACAATCTTCGCCTGCCCCGTGAGGACTCACCATGACCGCCGGCCCCTTGCTCTCGTTGCGCCATTACCGCCACGACCTGATTGCCCACAGCCACGACCATCCACAGTTGGTGTTCGGCCTCGGCGGGCGCCTGGATTTCGAGGTGGATGGCCGCGGCGGCCGGGTCGCTCGCCAGGATCTGATGGTGGTTCCCGCCGGTGCCCACCACACGTGCGGGAGCCGCGAGGGCAGCGATTGCCTGGTGCTGGACGTACCGGGCGGACACTGGCTCGGCGATCATCTGGGCGAGCACGCCGACGACAGCCGCCGCCTGCTCGACCGCCCCGGCCCATTGAGCCTGGACAGCCGACAACAGCAGCTGGTGGACTGGCTGGCAACCAGCCCCGTGGACGACCCGCTGATTGCCCGCCAGGGCGCGGTGTTGCTGTTGGCCAGCCTCAATCCACAGGCCTGCGCACCGGTACTGGCCAGCAGGCGCCTGCCCTATGCCGCCTTCGACCGCCATATCGAGCAGCACGCCGCCTACCCGCTGCAGGTCGCCGACCTGGCGAGGCTGGCCGGGCTGTCCAGTGCGCGGCTGCATGCACGGTTTGCCAGCGAGTGTGGCCTGACGCCGATGGACTACATCCGCCAACGGCGACTGACGATGGCACGCCGACTGTTGCGTGAGACGGTGTTGCCGGTGGGCGAGATCGCCGCGCGCGTGGGATATGGCTCGCAGAGCGCATTCAGCGCGGCGGTGCTGCGGGCGTTCGGCTGCACGCCGCTGGCGTTGCGGCGCGAGTCTGGCGACAAGGAACGCTAGCTGGGCGACAGAAAGCGCCTGCAGTTTTTTTTACACTGCAGCCACTATTTCTGGCGCTTGTACCGGCCCTTCGCCGGCAAGCCGGCTCCCACAGGATCGCGCGCACCTCTGTGGGAGCCGGCTTGCCGGCGAAGGGCCGGTAAAGGAAACCTCACACTCTAGGGACCACCATGAACCACCGCACCGCCCTCGGCGCCCTGCATATCGGCGCGCTGTTCTTCGGCCTGACTGGCGTCTTCGGCAAACTGGCCGCCAGTGCCAGCCCCTCGATCATCGTCTTTGGCCGTGCCGCGTTCGCCGTGCTGGCCCTGGGCCTGTTCGCCGGCCTGGCGCGCCAGGCCTGGCAACCGCTGCGCGGCCAGGACCTGCGCCGCCTGTTGCTGGGCGGTGTGCTGCTGGCCGGGCACTGGGTGAGCTTCTTCATCGCGGTCAAGGTCGGCGGCGTGGCCATCGCCACCCTCGGCTTCGCCAGCTTTCCGGCATTCACGGTGATTCTTGAAGGCTTATTGCTCCGTGAACGCATCCGCCGCAACGAGGCTGTGCTGGTGCTGCTGGTAAGCATCGGCCTGGTACTGGTCACCCCCGCCTTCGACCTGGCCAGCGAGGCCACCGGCGGGCTGCTCTGGGCGCTGCTCTCGGGCCTGCTGTTCTCGCTGCTGTCGCTGACCAACCGCGCCGGCTCCGGGCGCCTGCCCGCCGTGCAGGCGGCGCTGTGGCAGAACCTGGTGGTAAGCCTGTGCCTGCTGCCGTTCGCCGCGCCGGGCCTGGCTGCGGTGGCGCCCATGGACTGGCTATGGATCGCCCTGCTCGGCATCTTCTGCACCGGCGTCGCCCACAGCCTGTTCGTCGCCAGCCTCGCGGTGATCAAGGCACGTACCGCCGCGGTGGTGTTCGGCATGGAGCCGGTCTACGGCATCGCCGTGGCCTGGGTGGTGTTCGCCGAACAGCCGACCCTGCGCATGCTCGCCGGTGGTGCCTTGATCATCTTCGCCATCATCCTGTCCAGCCGTCTGGCCGCCGAGCAACCCACCCGGCAGACCGTGGCCGAAAGCGCCTGATCAGCGATCGTTGTGACCCAGGTCGCGCTGCGGATCGATCTGGTCACGCACCCGCTGCTTGAGCGCCTTGGCCTCGGGGAAGCCGCCGTCGGCCTTGCGCTCCCAGATCTGCACGCCGTCACAGGTGATGCGGAACACCCCGCCGGTACCAGGTTCCAGGGCGACCTGGCCGAGGTCGTCAGCGAAGGTGCTGAGCAACTCCTGCGCCAGCCAGGCGGCGCGCAGCAGCCATTGGCACTGGGTGCAATAAGTGATGACAATTTGTGGCTTGCTGTCTGCCATGTCGGGGAACTCCGTAGGAAGGGCCGCTTATACTAGCGGTCTTTACCCTCTGGTTTGAGACTCACGATGCGCCGCCTGCTGTTCTGCCTCCTGCTGATGCTCACTTCCATCACCTTGCATGCCGCCGAAACGGCACGGCCGAAAATCGGCCTGGTGCTGTCGGGCGGTGCCGCCCGCGGCCTGGCCCATATCGGCGTACTCAAGGCCCTGGAAGAACAGGGCGTGCGTATCGATGCCATCGCCGGCACCAGCATGGGTGCGGTGGTTGGCGGGCTGTACGCCTCGGGCTACAGCATCGCCGAGCTGGAGAAACTGGCCACTACCCTGGACTGGCAACAGGCATTGTCCGACGCCCCGCCGCGCAAGGACGTGCCGTTCCGACGCAAGCAGGACGACCGCGACTTCCTGGTCAAGCAGAAGCTGAGCTTTCGCGACGACGGCAGCCTGGGCCTGCCGCTGGGCGTGATCCAGGGCCAGAACCTCGCCCTGCTGCTGGAAAGCAAGCTGGCCCATGCCGCCGACGTGCGCGACTTCGACAAGCTGCCGATCCCGTTCCGCGCCGTGGCCACCGACATCACCAGTGGCGAGAAGGTGATCTTCCGTCGTGGCCACCTGCCCCAGGTGATCCGCGCCAGCATGTCGATCCCGGCAGTGTTCGCCCCGGTGGAACTGGACGGTCGGCTGCTGGTGGACGGCGGCATGACCGACAACATCCCGGTGGACGTGGTGCGCGAGATGGGTGTGGACCTGGCCATCGTCGTCGACATCGGCACCCCGCTGCGCAACCGCAAGCAGCTGGCCACGGTGGTCGACGTGCTCAACCAGTCGATCACCCTGATGACCCGGCGCAACTCCGAGGAGCAGCTGGCCAGCCTGCGCCGCGAGGACATCCTCGTCCAGCCGCCGCTGTCCGCGTTCGGCGTCACCGACTTCGGCCGCGCCCAGGACATGATCGATGCCGGTTACCGCGCCACCCGCGCCCTCGATCCGCGCCTGGCGGCGCTGCGCCGGCCCGAGGGTGACAGCAACCTGGCGGTGGCGCGTTCGCCGAAGCAGCGCACGCCGATCATCACTGCCATCAAGGTGGAGAACGACTCCAAGGTCAGCGACGACGTGATCCGCTACTACATCCGGCAACCCATCGGCGAGCCGCTGGACCTCGGCCGCCTGCAGACCGACATGGGCACCCTCTACGGGCTGGACTACTTCGACCAGGTGCAATACCGCGTCGCGCACAAGGGCGATGAACACACCCTGGTGATCAACGCCCGCGGCCGGCGAGGTGGTACCGATTACCTGCGCCTGGGCCTGAACCTGTCGGACGACCTGCGCGGCGACAGTGCCTTCAACCTTGGCGCAAGCTACCGGGTCAACGGCATCAACCGGCTCGGCGGCGAATGGCTGACCCGGGCCCAGATCGGCGACGAACAGGAGCTGTACAGCGAGTTCTACCAGCCGCTGGACGTGGGTTCGCGCTACTTCATCGCCCCCTACCTGGCCCTGGGTTCGCAGAATGTCGAGGCCACCCTGGACAACGACCCGGTGGCCGAATACCGCCTCGAGCGCTACGGCTTCGGGCTCAATGTCGGGCGGCAGATCGGCACCTACGGCGAGGTGCGCCTGGGCGTGGGCAAGGCCTGGGGCAACGCCGAGGTGCGCATCGGCGACCAGGACCTGCCCAAGGTCAGCTTCAATGAGGGCTTCTACGAGCTCAAGTACTCCTTCGACACCTTCGACAACGTCTACTTCCCGCACAGCGGCGAAGACATCGGCCTGACCGTGCGCAAGTACGACAAGTCGCTGGATTCGGACCAGAACTACCGGCAGTGGCTGTTCAACCTGGACAAGGCCATCAGCAGCGGGCCGAACACCCTGGTGCTGGGCGGGCGCTACGGGCGCACTCTGGACGATGCCGAAGTGGTGACCTCCAGCTTCGTCTTCGGCGGCGCACGGCAGCTATCGGGGTTCCGCCAGGACTCGATCTCCGGGCAGAACATGAGCCTGCTGCGCATGGTCTACTACCGCCGTCTGACACCACGCGCCTACCTGCCGCTGGACTTCCCGCTGTACCTGGGCGGCTCGCTGGAGCGTGGCCGTGCGTGGAACAACGACAACGAGTTCGACAGCGGCTACATCAATGCGGCGAGCATCTTCCTGGGGCTGGAAACGCCGCTGGGGCCGTTGAACCTGAGCTATGGCGCCAACGATGCGCATGAGAAGGCGGTGTACCTGAACCTGGGGCATACCTTCTAAGCGGCAAGCGGCAAGCTTCAAGCCCCAAGAAAAAGCGGATCGCGTAGGTACACAGATCCGCTTTTTCTTGAAGCTTGCAGCTGCTGTCAGGACTTCTCGAGATTATCGAGAATCTTCGCATGCACGCGCATGCACACTTCCAGGTCGGCCTCATCGACCCCGGTGAACAACTCGAGCCGCAACGCATTGGCGATGGTCTCGATCTGGTCGATCAGCGGCTTGGCCGGCGGGCACAGCAGGATTTTCTTGGCCCGACGGTCTTCCATCACGGCCTGGCGGCGCACCAGCCCCTGGCTTTCCAGGCTGTCGAGCAGGCGCGCCAGGGTCGGGCCCTCGACGCCCACGCTCTGGGCCAGCTCACGCTGGGTCGGCGCCTCGTCGAACCGGGCCAGGTGCAGCAGCACCAGCCAGCGGGCTTGCGACAGATTGAGCCCGGCCAGGCGGCGGTCCAGCTCGGCGCGCCAGCCTCGGGACATCTGGGCCAGCTGCATGCCGAAGCGGTGTTGGTTGTCGGTCAGGGGCATAAGTAACTCAATGAATAGAACTAATTATTAGCCAGCTAACCATGGCCCGACCGATCAGGCAAGGTTCGACGCCATGGAAATGGCTGATAATCATGTAAGGGTATGACAAAGGTCAGCAAATGGCACAAATGCCGGCAATCACACGCCGAACTCCACCGCCAGCGCCGCCCGCACGCAGTGCAGCACACCTTCCGGCACCCGCTGGCCGAACAGCGGCGCCACAGCGGACACCGGCGGCAGCTCGCCCTCGCCGTCGAGGAAGGCATCCTGTACTTCCATCATCAGCTCTTCGGGCAGGTCCAGCGCCTGCTCCAGGCTCAGTTCCTGGCGGCCGATGGCCTCGGCCAGCAAGCTGTAGACGTTCTTCTCGGTGCAGTTGAGTTGCCCGGCGATCTGCGCCGGCGTCATGCCGGCGCGGGCCAGGCTGACCAGTTCGTGGCGCAGGTCGAGCACCACCTTCGGCGCTTCCTCGGTGCCACCGGCGCCATTGAGCACCTCGAGGAAGGCCTGGCCGTAGCGCTCCAGCTTGCGCGCGCCGACGCCACTGACCTGGGCCATGTCGCTGAGGCTGGTGGGCATGCTGCGCAACATCTCCAGCAACGTGGAGTCGGGGAAGATGACATAAGGCGGCACGCTGTGCTCTTCGGCCAGCTTGCGCCGCAAGGTGCGCAACGCCTCCCACAGTTCCCGCTCCTCGGCGCGCACCAGCTGGCTGGCCGGGCTGCCGCCACTGCCGCCGGACGCCTTGGCCACGGTCTGCGGCTTGAGGTCGCGGCGCAGTTGCAGGTTCACCTCACCGCGCAGCAGCGGCCGACAGGTGTCGGACAAGCGCAGGCCGCCGTAGCCTTCCAGGTCGATGTCCACCAGCCCGCGCGCCACCAACTGGCGGAACAGCGAGCGCCATTCGGCCTCGGCCAGCGTCTTGCCGACGCCGAACACCGACAGTTTCTCGTGGCCGAAATTGCGCACCTTCTCGGTGTCCTTGCCCAACAGCACATCGACTAGATGGCCGACACCATAGCGCTGGCCGGTGCGGAACACCGCTGACAAGGCCTGGCGCGCGGGCTCGGTGGCGTCCCAGGTCTGCACGTTGTCGACACAGTTGTCGCAGTGTCCGCAGGGCTGCTCCAGCACCTCGTCGAAATAGGCCAGCAACGACTGGCGGCGGCAACGGGTTTCCTCGCAGAGGGCCAGCATGGCGTCGAGCTTGTGCTGCTCGATGCGCTTGTGGCGCTCGTCGCCCTCGGAGTTCTGCAGCATCTGCTTGAGCATCACCATGTCCTGCAGGCCGTAGGCCATCCAGGCGTCCGACGGCAGGCCGTCACGACCGGCACGGCCGGTCTCCTGGTAATAGGCCTCGAGCGACTTGGGCAGGTCGAGGTGGGCAACGAAGCGCACGTTGGGCTTGTCGATGCCCATGCCGAAGGCAATTGTGGCGACCATGATCAGCCCTTCCTCGTTGAGGAAGCGGTGCTGGTTGGCGGCGCGGGTCTCCGCAGCCAGGCCGGCGTGGTACGGCAGCGCCGGGAAGCCCTGGTCGCAAAGGAAGGCCGCGGTCTCGTCGACCTTCTTGCGCGACAGGCAATAGACGATGCCGGCGTTGCCGCGCCGCTCGCCGAGGAACGCCATCAACTGCTTGCGCGGCGCCTCCTTGGGCACGATGCGGTAGAAGATGTTCGGCCGGTCGAAGCTCGACAGGAAACGCTCGGCGCCCTGCAGGTGCAGGCGCTGGACGATCTCCTCGCGGGTGCGCATGTCGGCGGTGGCGGTCAGGGCGATGCGCGGTACATGGGGGAACAGCTCGGCAAGCTGGCCCAGCTGCAGGTACTCGGGGCGGAAGTCGTGGCCCCATTGCGAGACGCAGTGGGCCTCGTCGATGGCGAACAGGGAAATGTCCAGGCCGCGCAGGAAGTCCAGCATGCGCGGCTGCACCAGGCGCTCTGGGGCCAGGTACAGCATCTTCACCTCGCCGCGGCGCAGGCGCCCGGCCAGGTCGCGCTGCTGCTCGGCGCTGAGCGTGGAGTTCAGCGCAGCGGCGGCCACGCCCAGCTCGTCGAGGGTGGCGACCTGGTCGTCCATCAGCGCGATCAGCGGCGACACCACCACCGTCAAGCCAGGGCGCAGCAAGCCGGGCACCTGGAAGCACAGGGACTTGCCGCCACCGGTGGGCATCAGTACCAGCGCGTCGCCACCGCCCGCCACACATTCGATGATCGCTGCCTGGCGCCCGCGGAAACTATCGTAACCGAAGACATCCTTGAGGACGCGCTGAGCCTGTTCGAGCATTTGCCACTCCAAAATCGCCGTACCATCCTGGACTCAGGCTGGACGATAAATCCGCCGCGCACACACCGAATGCGTAAGCGGTTTTTGCCGGATGGCCGCAAAACGCCACCTGGCACGAAAAACAGCGGAGTATACCCGACTGCCGCGTACCCCGGCATGCCCCGGTGACAGACGTTCGCTTTGCCCCGCGAGCGCCGCAAGGTGCTAGAATTCAGCATCGTTTATTCCCCAAGGTAGCCCTGTAATGTCCTTCGCCGAGCAACTGACCCGCCTGCAAGCCTTCCTCGACGCCGATGAGCTGCACGAAGAAGCGCTGGACTACGTCGCCGCCCACGGCTACCTGACCGCGCTGTCGATCTGCTCCGAGGAAGTTCCAGAACGCGAATGGATCGACGCGCTGTTCGCCGAAGAGCCCCATTACGCCAGCGATGCCCAGCGCACCGAGATCGAGGCCACCCTGGTCGCGCTCAAGGGCCACATCGCCCGCCAGTTGGCCAGCGACGAGGAATTCGACCTGCCTTGTGAACTAGACCTGACCGAAGAGCCGGACGATTCCGACCTGCGCGGCTGGTGCATCGGCTTCATGGAGGGCGTGTTCCTGCGTGAAGAGGCCTGGTTCGAGAACGCCGAGGAAGAAGTCAGCGAAATGCTCCTGCCGATCATGGTCGGTTCGGGCCTGTTCGACGAACAACCCGAGTTCGCCGACATTGCCGGCAACGCCAACCTGCAGGACGACATGATCGTGCAGATCCCCGAGGCACTGAGCGCACTGTTCCTGCTGCTGCACGCCCCCGAAGAGAAGCCCGCCCTGCTCAAGCCACGCCACCACTGATCGAGGTGGTGCGCTACCTGCTGCTGGCCGCCGGCTGGCTCAGCGTCGCGCTGGGGGTGGCGGGGATCTTCCTGCCGGTATTGCCCACCACCCCGTTCCTGCTGCTGGCGGCGGCCTGCTTCGCCCGCAGCTCGCCACGTTTTCACCACTGGTTGGTGAACCACCCGAAACTCGGGCCGTGGATCCGCGACTACCTCAGCGGTGAGGGGATTCCGCTCAAGGGCAAGGTCTATGCAATCGGGTTGATGTGGGCCAGCATCGGGCTGTCCTGCTACCTGGTGCCATTGTTCTGGGCGCGGGCGTTCATGCTGACCAGCGCGGTGCTGGTCAGCGCCTGGATCCTCAGGCAGAAGACCTTGCACCGGCCACAGTGACGCCATCGCGGGGCAGTGCCCCGCGATGGGCTGCTGGCTTACACCGTATCCACCTTCAGCGAATGGTCATTGAGCATGCCGTTGATGATGGTCGCGGTGTCATGCCCGGCCGCGATCAGCCCTCCCGCCCCGGCCGACACCCCGTAATGCTGCGCCAGGTCCACTCCGGCCAGGTCGATGGTCTGGGTCGGAGCCGCGCCAGCGACGCTGCTGACCTCGATGGTCGACACCACATTGACGCCGCTGCCGCTGACCTTGAAATGCAGGTAGTCGTCCAGCGAGGCGCTGGTGGCGTTCTCGCCCTGTAGCAGTTGCGACAGATCCAGGCGATCGCTGCCCGGGGTGAAGTCGGTCACGGTGTCATGCCCGGTATCGCCCTTCTGCCAGACAAAGCTGTCGTTGCCACTGCCACCGGTCAGGGTGTCGTTGCCCGGCCCGCCAATCAGGATATCGTTGCCGGCGCCGCCCTTGAGCACATCGTTGCCCGCGCCGCCGCTGAGCAGGTTGTCACCGTCATTGCCGGTCAAGGTGTCGTTGTAGTCCGAGCCGATCAGGTTCTCGATACCGCTGAGGGTGTCCAGCCCGGCGCCGACGGTGTTCTGCTGCCCGACATGGCCAAGGTCCACGATCACGCCGGCGGTGGCCTTGGCGTAGCTGGCAGTGTCATTGCCGGCTCCGCCGTCGAGCAGGTCGTTGCCAGGACCACCGATCAGCAGGTCGTCGCCATCACCACCGTGCAAGCTGTTGTTGCCCGCCCCCGCCACCAGCACATCGTTGCCGGCACCACCGTTGAGGGTGGTATCGCCGGCCCCGGCCAGCAGTACATCGTCACCGCCGGTGCCGGTGAGGGTGTTGCCGGCCTGGTAAGTGATATCCACCGCTCCGGTGCCGTAGCCGCCATGGTTGTCGCTGACGGTGTAGCTGCCGTGATAGTCCTCGTTGCTGGCATTGCTGTAGTCCACCACCAGGCTCAGCTTGTAGTTCTCGGCAGCCTTGCTGTTGCCGGCGGCGTTCTCGGTATTGATCACATGGATGCTGTACACCCCGTCATGGGTGGCCGTGAAGCTGCCGCCATCGGCGATGGTCTGGTAGCTGCCGCTGGCATCCTTCCATTCCATCAGCAGGTTGCCCGCAGGCCGGTCATGGTCGAGGGTCAGGGTTTCGCCCTTGCGCAGGGTCACTGTCAGGGTGTCCTCGTCGTTGGCATTGGCGGTGCTGATCGAGCCCAGGTAACCAGCCACCACCAGGGCAGCGGTCATGCTGCCGTTGAGGCTGGTGAACTCGCTGCGGGCCAGGTCGCGCAACTGGTTCTCGGCCTTGTTGGCGGTGGCGTCGAACTTGATGGTCTGCGCCTGGGTGCCCGCCGTGAAGCCTGCGCCCTTGTCGGCGAAGTTGGTATTGAAGGTGGTCGGCGCGGCACTCAGGGTGTCGTGGTCCGGGTCGCGGTCATTGGCCAGCAGCGCCTCTGCCGGCACCGTCAGGGTGGCGCCCTTGATATTGGTGATGATGTGGTCGGCACCCGCGACCGGCGCGCCATTGCTGTTGATGTTGATCGTCAGGCTGGCACTGCGGGTATCGCCGTCGTTGTCGCTGGCGGTGAAGCCGAACTTCTCCACCTGACCGCTGCCGTTGTCCTTCGGTGGCGTGTAGGTGAACTCGCCGTTGTCCATGTTCACCACCAGGGTGCCGCCCACGTTGGTCTTGATGTTCAGGCTGTTGCTCACGGTGTCGAACGAGGCCTTGTCCGCGCCGCCACTGGCCGCGTAACCGCCCTGCCCAGCATTGGCCTTCGGATCGTAGGTGTAGGTGGTGCCATCGACCAGCAGCGCCTTGATGAAGCCGCCATCAGCCCCGAAATCGCCGCCGCTCATGAGGCTGCCGGTAATCGGCGCGCCCTGCACCGTGCCGGAGAGCACCGCACTCAGCTGGCTGAGGTCGGTGACCACCACCGAATTGGTATCGGTATGGCTGCTGCCGTCGTAGGCCAGCGGATTGAGGTTGCCCTCGTTGACCCCGCTGCCCATGCCGATGGCGTAGGACTTGATGCCGTTGCTGTCGAGGAAGGATTCCCAGGCGGCTTCCCGTGGCGCGGTCATGGCATGGCCATTGGTGGGCTCACCGTCGGAGAAGAAGTAGCTGATATTCTGCGCGCCTACCAGCTTGCCGGTGGTGGCGAAGGCTTCCTGGGCCTTGGTCGCCGCCGAATCGTAGTAGGTCGAGCCACCTGGGCTGAGCCCGGCGATCAGGTTCTTGGCCTCGCCAATCGTGACCCACACCGGGGTCTGCACCTGCGCACCGGTGCCGAAGGTGACGATCTGCACCTTGATGTCGCCCATCTCGTCGTACTTGTCGAGCAAGGCATTGATCGCCTGCTTGGCCAGTTCCAGGCGGGTCAGCCCCGGCACGCCGGAGCTTGCCGCCATGCTGCTGGACACATCCACCACCAGCAGGATGTTGGAGTCCACCTGGCCGGGCGTGATGCTGCGTACCGCGCACTGCACCGTCGGCACATCGTCGACGATGTTGATGGCGAGGGTGCTGGTGACGCTGTTGCCCAAGGCATCCGTGGCCTTGTAGGTGAAGTACTCGTTGACCGTGTTGGCGCCGTCGTTGGCCCCCCCCGGGGTCTTCGGCGCCGAGGTCAGGGTATAGGTGTAGGAACCGTCGGCATTGAGCTGGATCTGCCCGTACTGGCCCACGGCATTGCCGACCAGGCTGTAGGTCAGCGCGCCGACGCCGCCCTGGACCGAACCGACCAGGCTGCCGGAGGCCGTCTCGCCAGTGGAGCCCGGATCGCTGCCGGTGACGGTGCCGGCGGCCAGGTCATTGCCGTCCTTGTGCAGGTCCAGGGCTTTTTCGTACACGGTGACGTCGTTGTCCTCGCACGCCACCAGCTTGCTGTCCTGCACATTGATGCGAATGGTCGTGGTGCTCTCGTCGCCGTCGGCGTCACGGATGGTGTAGACGAAGCTGTCGGTCGCGCCGGCGGCCGGCACGCTGTCGGGGTTGGCGTGGTAGGTGGCGTTGCCCTGGCTGTCCAGGGTCAGGTAGCCGTACTGGCCGACGATGGTGTCGCCGACATGGCCGATGGCCGAGGTAGAGGTGTCGGAACCGGCGCGCACACCGACCACGTACTGCCCGTCGGCACGCACATCGGCTCCGACCACGTCGTTGTCCAGCACGTTGCCGCTGACACTGGCCCCCTCCTTGACCGAAGCCACGTCGCAATGGGCCTTGGGCACGTCGTCGACGATGCTGACCACGATGGTGCTGGTGGTGGTGTTGCCGAGCGAATCCTTGACCTGGTAGGTGAAGCTCTCGGTGACCACGTTCGGGCCATCGTTGATGTGGTTGGGCGAGTTCGGCGCCGAGGTCAGGGTGTAGGTGTAGGAACCATCCGCGTTCAGCTGGATCTGGCCATACTGGCCGGTGGCATTGCCGACCAGGGTGAAGGTCAAGGCACCGATACCGCCGCTGACCGAGCCTGCCAGCGAACCGCTGGTGGTTTCCGTGGTGGCGTGCGGGTCGCTGCCGGTGACATTGCCCGCTGCCAGGTCGTTGCCGTCCTTGGTCAGGTCCAGGGCTTTCTCGTAGACCTTGGCCGTCTCGTCCGGGCAGGCCACCAGCGAAATGTCGTGCACATCGATGGTGAGGGTGGTGGTGCTTTCATCGCCATCGGCATCGCGGATGGTGTAGACGAACACGTCCGTGGCACCGGCTGGCGCCACCGCATTGGGGTTGGCGTGGTAGGTGGCATTGCCCTGGGCGTCGAGCGTCAGGTAGCCATATTGCCCCGCCACGTTGCTGCCCAGCTGGCCGATGGCCGAGGTCGAGGTATCGCTGCCGGCGCGCACGCCGACCACATACTGCCCATCGGCACGCACATCGGCACCAACCACGTCGTTGACCAGCAGATTGCCGCTGACCGTGCCGCCTTCGTAGACATTGGCGAAATCGCTATGGGCCTTGGGCACGTCGTCGACGATGCTGACCACAATGGTGCTGGTGGTGGTGTTGCCGAGCGAATCCTTGACCTGGTAGGTGAAGCTCTCGGTGACCACGTTCGGGCCATCGTTGATGTGGTTGGGCGAGTTCGGCGCCGAGGTCAGGGTGTAGGTGTAGGAACCATCCGCGTTCAGCTGGATCTGGCCATACTGGCCGGTGGCATTGCCGACCAGGGTGAAGGTCAAGGCACCGATACCGCCGCTGACAGAACCTGCCAGCGACCCACTGGTGGTTTCCGTACTGGATTGCGGATCGCTGCCGGTGACATTGCCCGCTGCCAGGTCGTTGCCGTCCTTGGTCAGGTCCAGCGCCTTCTCGTAGACCTTGGCCGTGTCATCCGGGCAGGCAACCAGGGAGTTGTCGTGCACGTTGATGGTGATCGTGGTGGTGCTTTCGTCGCCATCGGCATCGCGGATGGTGTAGACGAACACGTCCGTGGCACCGACCGGTGCCACCGAATCGGGATTGGCGTGATAGGTGGCATTGCCCTGGGCATCGAGCGTCAGGTAGCCATATTGCCCCGCCACGTTGCTGCCCAGCTGGCCTATGGCCGAGGTCGAAGTGTCGCTGCCGGCGCGCACGCCGACCACATACTGCCCGTCGGCCCGCACATCGGCGCCGGTCACGTCGTTGACCAGCACATTGCCGCTGACAGTGCCGCCTTCGTAGACATTGGCAAAGTCGCTGTGAGCCTTGGGCACGTCGTCGACGATGCTGATCACGATGGTGCTGGTGGTGGTGTTGCCGAGCGAATCCTTGACCTGGTAGGTGAAGGATTCCGTAAGCACATTCGGGCCGTCGTTGACGTGATTCGGCGAGTTCGGCGCAGAGGTCAAGGTGTAGGTGTAGGTACCATCCGTATTGAGCTGGATCTGGCCATACTGGCCGGTAGCGTTGCCGACCAGGGTGAAGGTCAGCCCCCCCACACCACCGCTGACGGAACTGGCCAACGAACCGCTGGCCGTCTCGCCGGTGGAGCCCGGTTCACTGCCGGTAACATTGCCGCCCGCCAGGTCGTTGCCATCCTTGTTCAGGTCAAGTGCTTTCTCGTAGACCGTGACCTCGCTGTCAGGGCCGGCGATCAGCGAGCAATCGCGCACGTCGATGGTAATGGTGGTAGTGCTTTCGTCACCGTCACTGTCACGCACGGTATAGACGAAGACATCCGTGGCGCCCGCCGGAGCGACGGCGTTGGGGTTGGCGTGGTAGGTGGCGTTGCCTTGGGCATCGAGGGTCAGGTAACCGTACTGGCCCTGGACCGGATCGCCCAATTGGCCACTGGCCGATGTCGAGGTATCGGAGCCGGCTCGCACACCCACCACGTAACGACCATCGGCCCGTACGTCCGCGCCGGACGTATCGTTGTCCAACACGTTGCCGCTGACCGTGCCGCCTTCGACGACACTGGCCGTATCGGGATTGGCCTTGGGCAGGTCGTCGATGATGTTCACGTCCAGCGAGCCAGTCGCCGTGCTGCCATCGGTGTCCGTGGCGGTGACGGTGAAATGCTCGGACAGGCTGTTGGCGCCGTCGCCGTTGGCGTGGCTCTCGTTGTCCAGCAAGGTGTAGCTGTAGCTGATCACACCCGTGGCCGGGTTGTAACCGGTGATGGTCAGGGTGTTGCCCAGCGCCGTGGTGATTGACTGCGGGAAACTTGCCGCCACGCCGCCACTGACCACGTTGATGCCGCCGACGCTCAAGGTCTGCAGGCCATCGGGCGCCGCCACCGTGAAGGTGCCGCTCTGCGTCAGCGCACCGGGATTAGGTGCACTGCCGTCAGCCAGGTTCTTCTCGTAGACGGTCAGCTCGCCGCCATTGACGTCCAGGCCGTCGAGGGTCACCGGGTCATTGAGGTTGCTGACGTTGAGGGTCAGGGTCGCGGTGCTGGTGTCACCGTCGGCGTCTTTCAGGGTGTAGGTAAAGTTCTCCACCCCACTGCCGCCACCGTGCAGGTTCTTGAAGTCCGGATCGTTGGTATTGAGGGTGTAGGTGTAGGAACCATCCGCCGCCAGCACCAGGGTGCCGTAGGTGCCGACGAAGGTACCGGCCACCACCGGGCCGCTGGGGATGCGGTCCGCGCCCTGGATATCGTTGGTCAGCACATTGCCGCTGAGTTCCAGATGCTGTTCGGTGGCGGTGGTGGCATTGCTGTCGTTCACAGCCTTGGGCAGGTCGTCGACGATGTTCACGTCCAGCGAGCCAGTGGCCGTGCTGCCATCGGTGTCCGTGGCGGTAACAGTGAAGTGCTCGGACAGGCTGTTGGCGCCGCCGCCGTTGGCGTGGCTCTCGTTGTCCAGCAAGGTGTAGCTGTAGCTGATCACACCCGTGGCCGGGTTGTAACCGGTGATGGTCAGGGTGTTGCCCAGCGCCGTGGTGATTGACTGCGGGAAACTTGCCGCCACGCCGCCACTGACCACGTTGATGCCGCCGACGCTCAAGGTCTGCAGGCCATCGGGCGCCGCCACCGTGAAGGTGCCGCTCTGCGTCAGCGCACCGGGATTAGGTGCACTGCCGTCAGCCAGGTTCTTCTCGTAGACGGTCAGCTCGCCGCCATTGACGTCCAGGCCGCCGAGGGTCACCGGGTCATTGAGGTTGCTGACGTTGAGGGTCAGGGTCGCGGTGCTGGTGTCACCGTCGGCGTCTTTCAGGGTGTAGGTAAAGTTCTCCACCCCACTGCCGCCACCGTGCAGGTTCTTGAAGTCCGGATCGTTGGTATTGAGGGTGTAGGTGTAGGAACCATCCGCCGCCAGCACCAGGGTGCCGTAGGTGCCGACGAAGGTACCGGCCACCACCGGGCCGCTGGGGATGCGGTCCGCGCCCTGGATATCGTTGGTCAGCACATTGCCGCTGAGTTCCAGATGCTGTTCGGTGGCGGTGCTGGCATTGCTGTCATTCACAGCCCTGGGCACATCGTCACGAACGATAACGTCCAGCGTGCCGCTGGCCACATCGCCATCGGTGTCGCTGACCAGCACCGGGAACTGCTCGCCCAATGTATTGGTCCCGGCACCGTCCGGATGATGTTCCGCGCCGGTCAGGGTGTAGCTGTAGCTCACCACGCCCGTGGCCGGGTTGTAACCCGTAATGGTCAGCACATTGCCGAGCCCGGTGACGATGGACTGGCCGACGCCGGTCACCACGCCTGCGGTGACCACATTGATGCCACCGACACTGAGGTTGAACACGCCATCGGCGGCAACCACCGTGAAGCTGCCCGACTGGGTCAAGGCCGCAGGGTTGCTGGCCGAGCCCTGGGGCAGGTTCGCCTCGTCCAGGATCAACTCGGCAGGGCTGACATCAAGACCGGTGAGGCTGACCGGATTGTCGGCGGGTGGCGCGCCGGCCGGCAGGGGCGCCGCGTCATTGCCATCGAGCCCACCGAGCTCGAGATTGGCCAGCAATGGGAAGCCGTTGAAGCCCGCCGTAGGGAAACCGATGGTGGGATCCACCCGACCGGCCACCTCGGTCAGTATCACGAAACTGTGGCCGCCACCGAGCGCACCTGACACGCCACCAGGGTTGCCGCCCGCCGCGGTCGCTTCAGCTTCCTGCGTGGGGTCGGCGCCTGCGGCAATGGCTTTTTGCAGTTGCTCGACGTCACTGAGCTGAGCGTTGCTGGGCTGCGCGTCCGGCGCTTGTACATGAGGAGCACGATCGGCCAGCAGGTCGGGGGTCATCTCCAGGCTGCTGCCACGACCCAGGGTCAGTTCGGCACCGTTTTGCAAGCGCACCGCCACCGCGCCCTCGCTCCCGGTCTCCAGTTGCTCGCCGGCGAACAGGCGATCCCCTTCCACCAACAGACGGCGATGACCGTCATCGCCCACCGCGAATACCTGGCCGACTACCTTGCCGACCACACCGACTAATTTAGCCATGAGCGTACGCCTCCCCTGCCGATGGGCTTTTCGCAGATCAAGGCGTGCCGGGTAATGTGCGCAAGGTTCCGAGTGCCATGGTTGTTGGAACCGTTGCTGTCACGTTCGTGAGAAACCACGCTCCCTGTGACGACTGCCGCGATAGTGGACGAGGCGAATGGCCATTATTGAGTGCCATTTTTTTGTCGCCAAATTCCGCTTTCGCCTTCCTCCCCTGTCTCCTTAGCTGCAAAAAATCTGGAACTTTCACCAAGGCCCGAAAATCGCCTGTCCCAGCCAATTCCCGTAACCACCTGAATGAAACAATGTCCCGGATTCCTTAGACCGCATAAGTTTTTTTTCGCATATATCTTATGAAAAAATCTTCTTAGCTCGCCCGGTAAATGTTCTTAGCTCTGTTGTTACAAACCTGAAACGGTTTGATTCTAATTTTTCGTCATTTTTTTGGCGAATCGCAGGACATTATTCAAGACCAGGGAGATGTACCCCATGCGCGCTTTAACCCCCATCACCAGTGCGATTTTGTTGGCCATGGCGTGTGCCAACAGTCAGGCGATGTCGATTACCGAGGCTGTCCAGAACGCCGTGGACCAGCATCCCGAGATCAGCGCCAGCCGCAACAGCAGGCTGTCGGCCGACGAGGATGTGAAGTTCGCCCGCGGGGGGTACTACCCAACCGTCGATCTGGTCGCAGGCTACGGCCGGCAACGTTCGGACAACACCAACACCCGCGGCTTCAACCCGGACGGCACGCGTAACCACAACAAGGAAACGCTCAACTACACCCAATCCGAGCTGCGTCTGCGCCAGATGCTGTTCGACGGCTTCAATACCTCCAACGAAGTCGCCCGCACCGAAGCGGTGGCCACCTCGCGCGCCTACTACACCCAGGCCACCGCCGAGAGCATCGCCCTGCGCGCCATCGAGGTCTACCTCGAGGTGCTCAAGCGCCGTGAACTGGTAACCCTGGCCAAGAACAACCTGCAGGCCCACCTGCGGGTCAACGACCAGATCGGCCTGCGCAGCGAACGCGGCGTGGGCAGCACCGCCGACCTCGACCAGTCCCGCGCCCGTCGCGCCCTGGCCGAAAACAACCTGGACACCGCCGAGGTCGACCTGGCCGACGCCGAGGCCAACTTCTACAGCGTAGTCGGGCGCCTGCCCGATGAGCTGGAAACTCCCGTCACGATCAAGGGCGAAGTGCCGGGCGACCTGCTCAATGCCCGCCAGGGCATGCTGGAGAACAACCCCTACCTCAAGTCGGCGCAGGCTGACGTGCGCTCCGCCGAGCAGCAGTACGAAGTGGCCAAGTCGCCCTTCTACCCGCGCCTGGATGCAGTGCTGGCCACGGGTGCCAACAACAACATCGGCGGCCAGAAAGGGCATGACAACAATGACTGGCAGGCCGGCGTCGAGCTCAGCTACAACCTGTTCCGCGGCGGCAGCGACAAGGCCCGCCTGCAGTCGGACGCGCACAAGATCAACCAGGCGATGGACATCCGCAACAACGCCCTGCGCGAGCTGAACGAAAACCTCAGCCTGGCCTGGAACGCGATGAACAATGCCCGCAAGCAGACCCCGAGCGCCCGCGAGTACGCCGAGACCACCCAGCGCGTGCGTGCCGCCTACCAGGACCAGTTCGGCCTGGGCCAGCGCACCCTGCTCGACGTGCTCGACAGCGAGAACGAGCTGTACAACGCCAACCGTCGCTACACCGAGGTGCGCTATACCGAAGAGTTCTCCATGTACCGGGTGCTGGCGACCATGGGCGAGCTGCTGAGCAAGCAGCGTATCTCGCTGCCGCCGGAAGCCATCGCCAAGACCGAAGTGCGCAACGAGGCGAAGTTGCCTGACATGCGTTAGGTTCTGACGAGACAAGGGACTTTTCGCCAGCGCCCATTTCCCGTCCACCGCGGCAGGAGTAGGCCATCGTGACCAGTATGCAAAGCGCGCAACCGCGCCTGGATGTTGATGATCCGTTGCTCGATGGCCTGCTGATCCTGTGCAAGCTGCATGGCTGCACGGCCAGCCGTGCCAGCCTGTGCAGTGGCCTGCCACTGGCCGAGCAACGCCTGGGCCTGGGCCTGCTGCCCCGCGCCGCCGCGCGCGCCGGGTTGCAGGCTCGCGTGCTGCGGCGTGACCTGGACGCCATTTCCCCACTCAACCTGCCGGTGCTGCTGATCCTCGATGACGGCCGCAGCGCCGTGCTGCAACGCTGGGGCGAAAACGGCCGGGCATTGCTGCTGCCCTGCGAGGCCGAGGGCGGTGAGCAGTGGGTCGAGCGCGAAGCCCTGGCGCAGGCCTATAGCGGCCAAGCCCTGTTCGCCCGCCCCCGGCATACCCTGGAGGACGTGCGCACGCCGCTGATCCCGCGGGTCAACGCCTGGTTCCGCGACACCCTGCGCCACTCCCGCTGGCTGTACAGTGATGCCCTGCTGGCCAGCCTGCTGATCAACCTGCTGGGCCTGATGGTGCCGCTGTTCGTCATGCAGACCTACGACCGCGTGGTCCCCAACCAGGCGCTGTCCACCCTGTGGGTGCTGGTCGCCGGCCTGTTCATCGGCACCGCCTTCGAACTGGTGCTGCGCATGGTCCGTGCCCACTTGCTGGACCAGGCCGGCAAGAAGACCGACCTGATTCTCTCCGCCACCTTGTTCGAACGCATCACCGGCATGAGCATGAAGGCGCGCCCGGCTACCATCGGTGGCTTCGCCCAGAGCATCCATGACTTCCAGGGTCTGCGCGAATTCCTCACCGCCGTCACCCTGACCAGCATCATCGACCTGCCGTTCGTGGCCCTGATGCTGCTGGTGATCGGCCTGCTCGGAGGCTGGCTGGTGGTGATCCCGCTGATCGCCTTCCCGCTGGCGGTAGGCCTGGCGCTGTTCATCCAGGTGCGCCTGCGCGACACCGTGCAAAAAAGCCTGAGCCTCGGCGCGGTGCGCCAGGCGCTGCTGATCGAGACCCTCGGCGGCCTGGAAACCCTGAAGGCCTGCGGCGCCGAAAGCGAACGCCAGTACCAGTGGGAACACACCAACGGCGCCATCGCCCGCCTCGACGCCCATGCCCGCAACCTGTCGTCGCTGGCCAGCAACGGCACGCTGTTCATCCAGCAGTTCTGCGGCATGGCGACGATCGTCGCCGGGGTGTATAGCATCATCGCCGGCAACCTCAGCGTCGGCGCGCTGGTGGCCAGCTACATGCTCGGCAGCCGGGTGCTCGCCCCGCTCGGCCAGATCGCCGGGCTGATCACCCGCTACCAGCAGGCCCAGCTGACCATGCGCAGCACTGATGCCCTGATGAGCCTGCCCCAGGAGCGCGAGGCCGAGCACCAGGCGCTGGAGCACACCGCGCTGCAAGGTGGCATCACCATCAACCACGCCACCTTCCGCTATGCCGGGCAAACGGCGCCAGCCCTCAACGATGTGAGCGCCACCCTCAAGCCGGGCGAGCGCATCGGCATCATCGGCCGCAGCGGCTCGGGCAAGAGCACCCTTGCCCGGCTGTTGATGGGCTTCCATCACCCCGACGAAGGCCAGGTGCTGCTGGACAACCTCGACCTGCGCCAACTGGATATCAGCGACCTGCGCAGCCAGCTCGGCTACGTGGCGCACGACCTGCCGCTGCTGGCCGGCAGCCTGCGCGACAACCTCACCCTCGGCGCACGGCACGTCAGCGATGCGCGCATGCTCGAGGTGGCCGAACTGACCGGCGTCAGCGAGCTGGCCCGCCAGCATCCGCAAGGCTTCGACCGCCCGGTGGGCGAGCGCGGCCAGCTGCTCTCCGGCGGCCAGCGCCAGGCCGTGCTGCTGGCCCGGGCCCTGCTGCTGGAGCCGCCGATCCTGATACTCGACGAGCCCACCAGCCACATGGACAACAGCAGCGAGGAACAGCTGCGCCAGCGCCTGCTGAACTGGGTGCCCGGCAAGACCCTGCTGCTGGTCACCCACCGCACCTCGATGCTCAGCCTGGTGGACCGGCTGCTGGTGCTGGACAACGGCAAGATCGTTGCCGACGGGCCGAAGGATGCGGTCATCGACGCGCTGCGCAAGGGCCGTATCGGCGCGGCGCTGTGAACCAACACTGTTGAATCCCTGTGGGAGCGGGCCCCGGCCTGCATCGGAGGTAGAACATGCCCATCAGCCACAGCGTGCGCAGCTACCTCCAGGGCGGCGACAGCCGCGCCGAACGCGACTATATGCCAGAGTTGGCCGGCGCCACCCTGCAGGAGTCCCCCAGCCTGTCGCGCCTGACCGTGTGGCTGGCAGCGATCCTGCTGCTGGTGGCGCTGGTCTGGGCCAACTTCGCGGTGCTCGATGAAGTCACCGTCGGCGAAGGCAAGGCCATCCCGTCGAGCAAGGTGCAGGTGGTGCAGAACCTCGAAGGCGGCATCGTCACCGAGATCTTCGTGCGCGAGGGGCAGATGGTCGACAAGGGCGCCACCCTCCTGCGCCTGGATGACACGCGCTTCAAGTCGAACAAAGGTGAAAGCGAGGCCGACCGTTACGCCCTCAGCGCGCAGGTGGAGCGCCTGTCGGCCGAATCCGAAGGCCGCCCCTTCGTGCTGTCGAGCGAAGTCCGCGCCAAGGCGCCGCAGGTGGCCGAGGACGAGGCCGCGCTGTACGAATCACGCCAGCGCCGCCTGACCAGCGAGAAGCAGACCCTCAATGAACAGCTGCGGCAGAAGACTCAGGAGCTGGCCGAGTTCCGTTCCAAGGTCGACCAGTACCGCTCGGCAGTGGGCCTGTTGCAGCAGGAGCTGGACATGTCCTCGCCGCTGGTGAGCAAGGGCGCCATCTCCCCGGTGGAGATCCTGCGCCTCAAGCAGCGCAGCGTCGAGGCGCGCGGCCAGCTGAACGCGACCAACCTGGCCATCCCTCGCGCCGAAGCGGCGATCGCCGAGATCCGCAGCAAGATCCAGGAATCGGACGCAAGCTTTCGCTCCGACGCCGCCAAGGAGCTCAACGACAAACGCACCGAACTGTCGAAGATCACCGCCACCAGCATCGCCATCGACGACCGGGTCAACCGCACCACCGTGGTGTCGCCGGTGCGCGGTATCGTCAAGCTGCTCAAGGTCAACACCATCGGCGGTGTGGTGCAGCCGGGCAGCGACCTGGTGGAGATCGTGCCGATCGAGGACAACCTGCTGATCGAGGCCAAGGTAAGGCCGCAGGACGTGGCGTTCCTGCACCCGGGGCAGACCGCAATGGTCAAGTTCAGCGCCTACGACTACACCATCTATGGCGGGCTCAAGGCCAAGCTGGAACTGATCGGCGCGGACACCGTCACCGACGACAAGGGCAATGCGTTCTACCTGATCCAGGTGCGCACCGACAAGAACCACCTGGGTGGCGACAAAAAGCCGCTGCTGATCATCCCGGGGATGGTCGCCACGGTGGACATCATTACCGGGCAGAAGAGCGTGCTGGACTATCTGTTGAAGCCGGTGATGAAGGCCCGGACCGAGGCGTTGCGCGAGCGCTGACCGCTATCTGGATATCAGTGGGAGCGGGCTTGCCCCGCGATAAGGCCGGCACAGCCAACCGTTTGATCAACCCTGGCCGTGATTACGCTCGAAGGTTTCCGCGCCCATGGCTGCGATCTGCCCGTCGATCAACGCCTCGAACGGGCGCAACAACGCATCGAAGCCAGCAGGCGCTTCCAGCACGTTCAGCGCCTGCACGATCGCCTCGATGGTGGATACGGCGCCTGGCTCAGGTGCCTTGCGCAACCGGTAGCGCGAAGGCAGGACTTCGCCCAGCGTCACCCGTGGCAACGCTTCCAGCTGCGGGTTCAGGTAGAGCATCTTGCGTGCCTTGCGCCAGGTACCGTCGGGTACGATCAGCAGCAATGGCAGATCATCACCCTGCCCGTATGCCTGCAGGACTTCTGCCTCATCACCCGGGAACAACAGGACCGGGCGATAACCCGGTGTCGCCAGCAAGGTCGCCAGGTCATCGAACACCTCGCCGATTCGCAGCTCGGCATTGACCAGCCCAAGGGCCGCCAGGCGTGCCGTGTTCAAGGCGTGGCCGGTTTCACTGGGGTGTTGCAACACGACCACGCGGGTACGGCTGTCCAGGTGCGGGATCAGTGGGCAGAGGCAATGGGCGAGCGGGCGCTGGCAGCGCTCGCAGCGGGGTCTGGGCATGGGGGTCTCCGTTGGCGGAGGGATTTTGCCACAGGCTGGAAATTTGGGCCCGCTTTGCGGGCCTTTCGCCGGCAAGCCGGCTCCCACACCGACCGCGCGAACCTCAAGCCTTGCGCTGTCCCTGTAGAAGCCCGCTTGCCAGTGATGAAGGCAACGCACATCACCGGTTGAACCGCTCCGCCAGGCTGTGCAGGTACTCCGCCATGCGCTCGAGGTCCTGGCTGATCTCGGCGCCCTGCTTGGCCTGCCCCGCGCTCTCGTCGCACAAATGGGCGATGCGCACGATCTGCTGGTTGATATCCTCGGCCACATGGCTCTGCTGCTCCGACGCCGTGGCCATCTGCTGGCTCATGCCGGTGATGCGGCTGATCGCCTGGGCGATCCCCGCCAACGCCTCCTGCACCGCCTCGACGCTGTGCACGCTGTCGCTGGAGATCTGCTGCCCACGGCTGGCGCTGGCCACAGCACGGTCGGCACCGGAACGCAGGGTGGAGATGATGTGGTGGATCTCCTCGGTCGAGGCGCGGGTGCGCTGCGCCAGCGACCGCACCTCGTCCGCCACCACGGCGAAGCCCCTGCCCTGCTCGCCGGCCCGCGCCGCCTCGATGGCGGCATTGAGCGCCAGCAGGTTGGTCTGCTCGGCAATCGAGGTGATCACATCCACCACGCTGCCGATGGACTGGGTCTGCTCGGCCAGGGCATTGACTGCCTGGCCGATGTCGCTGACTGCCTCGTTCATGCTGCCCATGGCGCGCAGGCTCTGCTGCGCCAGGTCGCTGCCCTGCTGGGCCAGCTGGTCGGCGTCGCTGGCGGCGTGGGCGGTGGTCTGCACGTTATGGGTCACCTGCTGGATGGTCGCCGCCATCTGCGCGATGGCGGTGGCCGACTGGTCGGTCTCGCTGCGCTGGCGGTCGAGCATCTGCGCCTGGGCATCGGACAGCCCGGCGGACTGCGCGGCCCGTGACTTGACCCCGACACCGGCATCCACCAGGCGGGTCAGCGCGGTCTGCAGGCGCGCCTCTTCGCTGATGATGGCCAGGTCGAGCTGGCCCTGCAGGCCGGGGTTGTCACTGTAGGTCAGGGCCACCAGCGGGCTGGTGAAGGCCTTGGGGTGCTCTTCGAGAGTACGGCGGATCGACTGGTTCTGCCGGTGCTCGACCACGTACCAGGCCGCCAGCAGGCTGGCCATCAGCACCCCCAGCGCCGCATAGGGGGGCAACCACAGGTAAGCGGCGGCCGATAGCAGGCCCGCACCGATCAGCGGCCAGCCATGGCCGATGCCATGCCCCAAGCGCGCCGCCAGCGCTACCGGTGAGCGCCCCGCCCGCAGACGGGCATACAGCTTCTCCGCCCGACGGATCTGCTCCCGGCTTGGCACCGAGCGCACCGATTCGTAGCCACTGATGCGGCCGTTCTCGTACACCGCCGTGACATAGGCGCTGACCCAGTAGAAATCGCCATTCTTGGCGCGGTTCTTGACCACGCCCATCCACGGCTTGCCTTGCTTGATGGTGTCCCACATATGCCCGAAGACCGCCGGCGGCATGTCGGGATGACGCACCAGGTTGTGTGGCTGGCCGACCAGTTCGTCGTAGGTGAAGCCGCTGATGGCCACGAATGCGTCGTTGCAATAGGTAATGCGACTGTTCAGGTCGGTGGTGGAGATCAGCCGCTGGTCTTGGGAAAAGGTTCTTTCGTGCTCGGTGACGGGCAAATTCATGCGCATCGTTGGCGATCCCTTGCTTATCCAGATGAGTGGGAAAATCATCAAAGCAAGTAGATATTTAGCAGAAGGCCAGCATGCCAGCGGTCAAGTTTTGTAGGAAATTCGCCCGCCCTGACGGAATGTTCACAACGCGACAGGCCTCACCCTACGTTGAGCTGGCTCTTGAGCAGGTCGCGGAAGGTCTGGATCAACGGTTCCCGGCTGCGGCCACGGCGGATGATCAGGGAAAACGGTGCCTGGTAGCCGAACGTGGCTGGCGACAGCACGCGCAGGTCGCCCTTGTCGACCCAGGCCTGGGCGTAGTGCTCGGGCAGGTAGCCGATGTAGGCGCCGGAGAGAATCAGGATCAACTGCGCCTCCATGCTCTCCACGGTGGCCGCGCTGTGCTTGAAACCATGCCTGGCCAGCTCGGCCTGGCTCCAGTAGCCCCGTCCGACCATGCGCTGCTGGGTGATCACCGGCTCAGGAATGCGCCGCTCGCCGAACAGCGCGTGACGACTGCTGCAATACAGCCAGTGCTGCTCACGGTACAGCGGCTGGTAGACCAGCCCGCTCATGCGCGACGAGAACGCGCCGATGGCCAGGTCCAGGCGGTTGTCCTGCACGCCCAGTTGCAGTTCGTAGGGGCTCGATACCGACAAATGCAGGTGCACCGCCGGGTGTTCCTGGCTGTAGGCGCCGATGGCCTCGGCCAGCGGCAGGGCACTGTCGCCAACGGTGGAGTCGATCACCCCCAGGTTGAGGGTGCCGCGCAGCTCGCCCTTGAGCGCCGCGGCGTACTGTTCGAAACCGTCCAGCTCACCGAGCAGGCGCAAGGTCTCCTGGTGGAACAGTTCACCCTTGCTGGTCAGGCTGAAGCCGCCCCGGCCACGGTGGCAGAGCACGATGCCCAGGGCGCTTTCCAGCTGGCTCATGTAGGTGCTGATCGCCGAGGTCGACAGGTTGAGGTCACGCTGGGCATTGGCGAACCCCTGGTGGCGCACCACGCTGGCGAAGATGCGCAGCAGTTTCAGGTCGGGCAGCGATGAGGCCATGGCGCAGGGTCCGCAGGGTGGAAATCGCCAGAGTCTAACCCGGTTGCCGGCCGATAGTTCAGAGAATCCTGAAGTAAGTATTTGTCGGTAGCGATTCTTCCCGACCACTACCTTGCGCAGACTGCGGCGAAATGTCCCTGCCCGCCAGCATGACCAGATGATCCAGGCGCGCGGCGGCACAGGTTCGAACAAACAGAACAATCGACCGACTGATGAGGCCCACCGTGGACAAGATTCTCCACCAACCACTGGGCGGCAACGAAATGCCGCGTTTCGGCGGCATCGCCACCATGCTTCGCCTGCCCCACCTGCAAAGCGCCGAAGGCCTGGACGCCGCGTTCATCGGCGTGCCGCTGGACATCGGCACCTCGCTGCGTTCCGGCACCCGCTTCGGCCCGCGGCAGATCCGCGCCGAGTCGGTGATGATCCGCCCCTACAACATGGCCACCGGCGCCGCCCCGTTCGACTCGCTGTCGGTGGCCGACATCGGTGACGTGGCGATCAACACCTTCAACCTGCTCGACGCCGTTCGCATCATCGAAGAGGCCTACGACGAGATCGTCGAGCACAATGTCATCCCGCTGACCCTGGGCGGCGACCACACCATCACCCTGCCGATCCTGCGTGCCCTGCACAAGAAGCACGGCAAGATCGGCCTGGTCCACATCGATGCCCACGCCGACGTCAACGACCACATGTTCGGAGAGAAGATCGCCCACGGCACCACCTTCCGCCGCGCCGTGGAAGAAGGCCTGCTCGATTGCGACCGCGTGGTGCAGATCGGCCTGCGCGCCCAGGGCTACACCGCCGACGACTTCAACTGGAGCCGCCGCCAGGGCTTTCGCGTGGTGCAGGCCGAGGAGTGCTGGCACAAGTCGCTGGCGCCGCTGATGGCCGAAGTGCGCGAGAAAGTCGGTGGCGGCCCGGTGTACCTGTCGTTCGACATCGACGGCATCGACCCGGCCTGGGCGCCCGGCACCGGCACCCCGGAGATCGGCGGCTTGACCACCATCCAGGCGATGGAGATCATCCGCGGCTGCCAGGGCCTGGACCTGATCGGCTGCGACCTGGTCGAGGTTTCCCCACCCTACGACACCACCGGCAACACCTCGTTGCTGGGTGCCAACCTGCTGTTCGAAATGCTCTGCGTGCTGCCAGGGGTGGTACGCCGCTGATACCTCATCGCTGGCAAGCCGGCTTCCTGCGGGAGCTGGCTTGCAAGCGATGAAGACGTCACGACGCCAGCATAGAAACACCCCGGCAGGAGCCATTCGGGAGGGCCATAGAGGCCCGCCAACACAAGACAGAACCGCCGGGCGCCTTGCACCGTCCGGACGGCCGATCTCGCCATAATAAAGATAATCGGGAGACCCCCAATGGCCTTGGACATCATCGTTGTACTGATCTATGCCGCCGGCATGCTCGCGCTTGGCTGGTACGGCATGCGGCGCGCGAAGACCCACGAAGACTACCTGGTGGCCGGGCGCAACCTCGGCCCGACCCTGTACATGGGCACCATGGCCACCACCGTGCTCGGCGGCGCCTCCACCGTCGGCACCGTGCGCCTGGGCTATGTGCACGGCATCTCCGGCTTCTGGCTGTGCGCCGCACTGGGCCTGGGGATCATCGCCCTCAACCTGTTCCTGGCCAAGCCGCTGCTGCGCCTGAAGATCTTCACCGTGACCCAGGTGCTGGAGCGCCGCTACAACCCGATGGCCCGCCAGGCCAGCGCGGCGATCATGCTCGCCTACGCGCTGATGATCGCGGTGACCTCGACGCTGGCCATGGGCACCGTGCTGCAGGTATTGCTCGACGTGCCTTTCTGGATGGCGCTGCTGTTCGGCGGCGGCGTGGTGGTGGTGTACTCGACCATCGGCGGCATGTGGTCGCTGACCCTGACCGACATCGTCCAGTTCGTGATCAAGACCGTGGGCCTGATGTTCATCCTGCTGCCGGTGTGCCTGTACAAGGCCGGCGGCTGGGACGCCCTGGTGGCCAAGCTGCCGGCGGCCAGCTTCAGCTGGACCACCATCGGCTGGGACACCATCATCACCTACTTCCTGATCTACTTCTTCGGCATCCTGATCGGCCAGGACATCTGGCAGCGGGTGTTCACCGCCCGTGACGAGAAGGTCTGCCAGCGCGCCGGCACCACCGCCGGTGTCTACTGCGTGCTGTACGGCCTGGCCTGCGCGCTGATCGGCATGGCCGCCCATGTACTGATGCCCGACCTTGCCAACCCGAACAACGCCTTCGCCGAGATGATCAAGGGCCAGCTGCCCGAGGGCATCCGTGGCCTGCTGATGGCCGCCGCCCTGGCCGCGATGATGTCCACCGCCAGCGCCGGCCTGCTGGCCGCCTCCACCACCCTGACCGAAGACCTGCTGCCGAAACTGCGTGGCGGCAAGCAGTCGAGCCTGGGCATCAACCGTCTGTTCACCTTGCTCACCGGCCTGGTGGTGCTGGGCATCGCCCTGGCGGTCAACGATGTGATCAGCGCCCTGACCCTGGCCTACAACCTGCTGGTGGGCGGCATGCTGATCCCGCTGATGGGCGCGATCTTCTGGAAGCGCGCAACCACCGCCGGGGCCATCGCCAGCATGACGCTGGGCTTCGCCACCGCGTTGTTCTTCATGTTCAAGGACGGCCTGGACGCCAACTCGCCGATCTACTACAGCCTGGCGATCGGCCTGGCGAGCTTCGTGCTGGTCAGCCTGGCGTCACGCAAGCCAGTGGCAACGGTGAACCTGGCCTGACACGCCAAGCGTCATCACCGGTAAGGCGGCCCCTTCCACAGGTGCCGCCTTGCCAGCGAAAGGCCCATAGCCGACTCAGACGACCATTCGCCCTATATAACGGATTGATCTAAAACTCTCACTTCCTGCCCCGGTCACTACCTAAGTGCCCACTTTCGCGGCACACCCTCCCCAACGGCAAAACCGGTAAGGACTTATGTGCGGATTAGCAGGAGAGTTACGTTTCACCCCCATCGACCAAGCACCTCGCCCGGCGGACCTCGCCGCGGTGGAGCGCATCACCCACCACCTGGCGCCCCGCGGCCCCGACGCCTGGGGCTTCCATAGCCAGGGCCCGATCGCCCTCGGCCATCGGCGCCTGAAGATCATGGACCTGTCCGACGGCTCGGCGCAGCCCATGGTCGACAATGACCTGGGCCTGGCCTTGGCCTTCAATGGCGCCATCTACAACTTCCCCGAGCTGCGCCAGGAACTGCAAGACCTGGGCTACCGCTTCTGGTCGGACGGCGACACCGAGGTGCTGCTCAAGGGCTATCACGCCTGGGGCGCGGCACTGCTGCCCAAGCTCAACGGCATGTTCGCCCTGGCCATCTGGGAGCGCGACAACCAGCGCCTGTTCCTGGCCCGCGACCGCCTGGGCGTCAAACCCTTGTACCTGTCGCGCAACGGCGAGCGCCTGCGCTTCGCCTCGACCTTGCCGGCGCTGCTCAAGGGCGGCGATATCGATCCGGTGATCGACCCGGTCGCGCTCAACCACTACCTGAACTTCCACGCCGTGGTGCCCGCGCCGCGCACCTTGCTGGCCAATGTGCAGAAGCTCGAGCCCGGCACCTGGATGCGCGTCGACCGCCATGGCGAGGTCGAGCGCCAGACCTGGTGGCAGCTGCACTACGGCCCGAACCCGGACGAGCGCGAACTCGACCTGGAGGGCTGGACCAGCCGCGTGCTCGACGCCACCCGCGACGCCGTGGCCATCCGCCAGCGCGCGGCGGTGGATGTCGGCGTGCTGCTGTCCGGCGGTGTCGATTCCAGCCTGCTGGTCGGCCTGTTGCGCGAGGCCGGGGTGGACGACCTGTCGACCTTTTCCATCGGCTTCGAGGACGCCGGCGGCGAACGCGGCGACGAGTTCCAGTACTCCGACCTGATCGCCCGGCACTACGGCACCCGTCACCACCAGTTGCGCATCGCCGAGCACGAGATCATCGAGCAACTGCCGGCGGCATTCCGCGCCATGAGCGAACCGATGGTCAGCCACGACTGCATCGCTTTCTACCTGCTGTCACGGGAAGTGGCCAAGCATTGCAAGGGCGTGCAGAGCGGCCAGGGCGCCGACGAACTGTTCGCCGGCTACCACTGGTACCCGCAGGTCGATGGCGCCGAGGATGCCTTCGCGGCCTATCGCCAGGCCTTCTTCGACCGCAGCCACGCCGAGTACCGCGACACCGTGCAGGCGCCCTGGCGCCTCGACAGCGACGCGGCCGGCGACTTCGTACGCGAACACTTCGCCCGCCCCGGCGCGCCGGACGCGGTGGACAAGGCCCTGCGCCTGGACAGCACGGTGATGCTGGTGGACGACCCGGTCAAGCGGGTCGACAACATGACCATGGCCTGGGGTCTGGAGGCGCGCACGCCGTTCCTCGACTACCGCCTTGTGGAGCTGTCGGCGCGCATCCCGGCGCGCTTCAAGCTGCCTGACGGCGGCAAGCAGGTGCTCAAGCAGGCGGCGCGGCGGGTCATCCCCCACGAGGTGATCGACCGCAAGAAGGGCTACTTCCCGGTACCCGGCCTCAAGCACCTGGAAGGCGCCACCCTGGGCTGGGTGCGCGAGCTGCTGACCGACCCAAGCCAGGATCGCGGCCTGTTCGACCCGGCCATGCTCGACCGCCTGCTGAGCAATCCCCACGGCCAGCTCACGCCACTGCGCGGCTCCAAGCTGTGGCAACTGGCGGCCCTGAACCTGTGGCTCAGCGAACAAGGAATCTGACCGATGAAAGCCCACGAGATCGCCTACGGCCAGCGCTTGCTGCGCGGCCAGGCGCCGTCCTACGAGCGCCTGCAGGCGCGCCTGGCCGGAGATGGCAGCGAGCCTCACGACCGGCCACGGGCACTGCACTGTGGCTGGGGGCGGCTGCTGATCGGGCATACCTACCCCGATCCGCTCAGCCTGGCCGAAGACCTGCTGCAGGAGCAGGCGGGCGAGCGCGACATCGCGCTGTATGTCGCGGCGCCCCAGCAGGTGCTGGCCCAGGCCCCGCAACAACTGTTCCTCGACCCCTCCGACACCTTGCGCCTGTGGTTCACCGACTACCGCCCCGCGCAACGGGTGTTCCGCGGCTTCCGCATCCGCCGGGCGCAGGGTCCGGCGGACTGGCAGGCGATCAACACGTTGTACCAGGCCCGCGGTATGCTGCCGGTCGACCCCGAGCTGCTCACCCCCCGCGAACTCGGCGGGCCGGTGTACTGGCTGGCCGAGGACGAGGACAGCCAGGCGGTGATCGGCAGTGTCATGGGCCTGGACCACAGCAAGGCCTTCGACGACCCCGAGCACGGCTGTAGCCTGTGGTGCCTGGCGGTGGACCCGCATTGCACGCGGCCCGGCGTCGGCGAAGTGCTGGTACGCCACCTCATCGAGCACTTCATGAGCCGCGGCCTGGCCTGCCTCGACCTGTCGGTGCTGCACGACAACCGCCAGGCCAAGCGGCTGTACAAGAAGCTCGGCTTTCGCAACCTGCCGACCTTCGCCATCAAGCGCAAGAACGGTATCAACCAGCAACTGTTTCTCGGCCCTGGCCCTGAAGCGACGCTCAACCCCTATGCGCGAATCATCGTCGATGAAGCGCTGCGGCGCGGCATCGAGGTGCAGGTCGACGATGCCGCCAGCGGCCTGTTCACCCTCAGCCTGGGCGGGCGGCGGATCCGCTGCCGCGAGTCATTGAGCGACCTGACCAGCGCCGTGACCATGACCCTGTGCCAGGACAAGCGCCTGACCCGACGAGCCCTGCACAACGCCGGGTTGCAAGTGCCGGCGCAAAAGCTGGCGGGCAATGCCGACGACAACCTGGCGTTTCTCGACGAGCATGGCGCGGTGGTGGTCAAGCCGGTCGATGGCGAGCAGGGCCAAGGGGTGGCGGTCAACCTCACGACGATCGATGAAGTCAGCCATGCCGTGGAACAGGCCAGGCGTTTCGACAGCCGTGTGCTGCTGGAGAGCTTCCATGCCGGCTCCGACCTGCGCATCCTGGTGATCGGCTTCGAAGTGGTAGCGGCGGCGATCCGTCACCCGGCGCAGGTGGTCGGCGACGGCAAGCACAGCATCCGCGCGCTGATCGAAGCGCAGAGCCGTCGGCGCCAGGCCGCCACGGGCGGCGAGAGCCGCATTGCGCTGGACGACGAGACCGAACGTACGCTCAAAGGCTCAGGCCTGGTTTACGACGACATCCTCCCCGCCGGGCAACGCCTGGCCGTGCGCCGCACCGCCAACCTGCATACCGGCGGCACCCTGGAGGATGTCACCGAGCGCCTGCACCCGGTACTGGCCGACGCCGCCGTGCGCGCCGCCCGCGCCCTGGAGATCCCGGTGGTCGGCCTGGACTTCATGGTCCGCGATGCCGAGCACCCGGACTACGTGATCATCGAAGCCAATGAGCGCGCCGGGCTGGCCAATCATGAACCGCAACCGACGGCCGAGCGCTTCGTCGACCTGCTGTTTCCCCACAGCCGGCTACCAGCCTGAATTCATCGCGGGGCAAGCCCATCCCCACGCCTGGTCGCGTGGGGATGGGCGTGGTCCCGCGATAGGGCCCATTACTGCGTCAAGGAGAAATCCTCATGCCCGAACGACACCCCGAACCCGATCTCGACTACCTCAAACGCGTCCTGCTGGAAATGCTCGCCATCCCCAGCCCCACCGGTTTCACCGACACCATCGTGCGCTACGTCGCCGAACGCCTGGATGAGCTGGGCATCCCCTTCGAGCTGACCCGCCGCGGCACCATTCGCGCCACCCTCAAGGGCCGTCAGAGCTCGCCCGACCGTGCCGTCTCGGCGCACCTGGACACCATCGGCGCCAGCGTTCGCCAGTTACAGGACAATGGCCGCCTGGCCCTGGCACCGGTGGGCTGCTGGTCGAGCCGCTTCGCCGAAGGCAGCCGGGTCAGCGTGTTCACCGACACCGGCGTGTACCGCGGCAGCGTACTGCCGCTGATGGCCAGCGGGCACGCCTTCAACACCGCCATCGACCAGATGCCGATCAGCTGGGAGCATGTGGAGGTGCGCCTGGACGCCTACTGCACCACCCGCGCCGATGCCGAAGCACTGGGCATCGCCATCGGCGACTTCGTCGCCTTCGACCCCTTGCCGGAGTTCACCGAAAGCGGCCATATCAGCGCACGCCACCTGGACGACAAGGCCGGTGTCGCTGCGTTGCTGGCGGCGCTCAAGGCCGTGGTCGAAAGTGGCCGGCAACCGCTGATCGACTGCCACCCGCTGTTCACCATCACCGAGGAGACCGGCTCGGGTGCCGCGGCCGCCCTGCCCTGGGACGTCAGCGAGTTCGTCGGCATCGACATCGCACCGGTGGCACCGGGGCAGGCGTCCAGCGAGCACGCGGTGAGCGTGGCCATGCAGGACTCGTCCGGGCCCTACGACTATCACCTGTCGCGCCACCTGCTGAAACTGGCCGGCGACCGCGACCTGCCAGTGCGCCGAGACCTGTTCCGCTACTACTTCAGCGACGCTCACTCGGCGGTGACCGCCGGGCACGATATCCGCACCGCCCTGGTAGCCTTCGGCTGCGATGCCACCCACGGCTATGAGCGCACCCATATCGACAGCCTGGCGGCGCTCAGCCGGCTGCTCAGCGCCTACCTGCTCAGCCCGCCGGTGTTCGCCAGCGACTCGCAACCGGCCAGTGCTTCACTGGAGCGCTTCAGCCACCAGCTGGAGCACGACGCGCAGATGGAAAGCGACACCCGGGTGCCGGCGGTGGACAGCCTGGTGGGCAACAAGGGCTGAGAGCAATCTGCAGGAGCGGCGCTGCGCCGCTCCTGCACAGGCCTCCTGCGCCAATCGACTGCGCATGACAGATGTTTTCACGTAGCATGCGCACATCCCCATCAACCACTGCCCAAACCCATGCTGATTCCTCACGACCAACTCGAAAGCGAAACCCTCACCCGCCTGATCGAGGACTTCGTCACCCGCGACGGCACCGACAATGGCGACGACACGCCGCTGGAAACACGGGTGCTGCGGGTACGCCAGGCGCTGACCAAGGGGCAGGCGTTCATCCTGTTCGACCTGGAAAGCCAGCAATGCCAGTTGCTGGCCCGGCATGAAGTACCGCGGGAACTGCTGGAGTAACGGCTTGTCAGGCCCGCTGTTTCTCCAGTTCCAGGGCCTTGATACGTTTGTAGACTTCTACCCGGTGCACCTCCACCTCTCGAGGTGCAGAGATGCCGAAGCGCACCTGGCCGTTCTCCACCGACATCACCTGAATCCTGATGCCCCCCTCAATGACGATGACCTCGCCCACTTCGCGTCCGATAACCAGCATCTCCGTTGCCTCTCGCTCAAGGGAAAATCGGAGACTGCCTCGCCAGCTTTCGCCTACTCAATCCTTCGCCGCAGAAATAGACATTTCCTACTTGTGAAGGTAAAGAAAGCCTACAGCAATTCGCTGATTAATTAGCTTTACGTGACTTTGCCCGCATCTTGACCGCCATGTCCGCCATTTCGTCGTATAGCCGCTCAGGTGCCTGGCACTTGAGCTTCCAGGCCTGGCGCCCGGCTTCATGGGG
The DNA here is from genome assembly GCF_057809275.1 of Pseudomonas sp. FG36. NCBI lineage: Bacteria > Pseudomonadati > Pseudomonadota > Gammaproteobacteria > Pseudomonadales > Pseudomonadaceae > Pseudomonas > Pseudomonas sp. FG36. The sequence continues at coordinate 12,470 of NZ_JBMDJQ010000021.1, read as the reverse complement.
AAGGATCAGGAACTCGTCGGCAGCCACCCGTTCATGAATATACTCGGCGATGTCGGCCGCATTGATCGGCGAGCCTTCCAGCAACTTGCCCACTTGCGCCTTCATCGCCGGGTCCGGCCCACGGAACGAGTCGAGCAGGTTGGTCTGGAAGAACGACGGGCACACCACATGCACCGCCACCTCCACCTGGCGCAGCTCTACCAGCAGGCTTTCGGACAGCGCCAGCACACCGGCCTTGGCCACGTTGTAGTTGCTCATGCCCGGCCCCTGCATCAGCGCCGCCATCGAGGCGATGTTGATGATCCGCCCACGGCTGCGTTCGAGCTGTGGCAGGAACGCCTTGCAGCCCTTGACCACACCCATCAGGTTGACCGCGATCTGCCAGTCCCAGTCTTCCAGGGACAACTCGGCGAAGAAGCCGCCCGAGGCCACCCCGGCATTGTTGACGATCACATCGACCCCACCGAGCTTCTCCTCGCAGGCCTGGGCCAGGGCGGTGAGCTGGCTGTAGTCGCGCACGTCGCAGCGCTGGGTGAAGCCGTCGCCTCCGGCCTGACGCACCAAAGCCAGGGTTTCGCGCAAGCCCGCCTCATTGACGTCTGCCAGGGCCAACTGCCAGCCCTCGCGGGCCCAGCGCAGGGCAATCTCGCGGCCAAGGCCGGAGCCGGCGCCAGTGATCATCATTCGGTTGTGCATGGTGGAGCGCCTTGAACAGTGGGAATGGCTGGAGTCTAGCCACAACACCCTGGCTGCCGGTACGGCATCAAATTGCTGAATACGCCAGTATCGGGCGGCAGGTATTTCAATCGCCAGGCAGGCGGATTGAATTTTTAGCCAAGGGCACCGGTCGGAACCATTAAGCGGCTACCGCTGCGCTCCAGCCCTTCCATCACGCAAGGACTCCGCCATGACCACGATCCTCATCATCATCCTGATCCTGCTGCTGATCGGTGGCTTACCGGTCTTCCCTCACTCCCGCTCCTGGGGTTACGGCCCGTCCGGCATCATCGGCGTGGTGCTGGTGGTCCTGCTGATTCTCTTGTTGCTGGGCAGGATATGAACCTGGCCTGGCATCACGCTCAGGCCTGAGCGCGGCTGCCCAGATAGTGCTCCAGGTCTTGCATCACCACACGCAAGACCTGGGCATCACGGTGCAGCCGCTCAAGATGCAAGGGTTCGCTGGCACAACTGGCCTCCAGCCGCTCGCAGGCGGTGATCAGGTCGACCGCGCGCAAGATGCGTGCGCCGCCCTTGACCCGATGCGCCAGTGCCGCCAATGCCTGAGGATCCTCGGCTGAACTTTCCAGGAGAGCCAGGCAGGCGAGGTCATCACGATTGCTGCGCCGCAGATCGGCCAGCACCGCCTCCAGCGCGTCCAGGTCACCGCCCGCCAACTGGCGCAGATGCTCGAAATCGAATTTCGCCCCACGTGCCTCCCCATCCGGCAAACGCTTGCCCTGCCTGGCCGCACTGCCGGCCAGCACGCCCACCAGCGCCTGCAAGTCGAGCGGCTTGAACAGGCAATCATCCATGCCGGCCGCACGGCAACGACGCCGTTCGTCCGCCAACGCGCTGGCGGTAAGCCCGACTATCCGACACGCCGCCCTGCCCCTGCGCCGCTCATGCAGACGAATCGCCCTGGCCAGGCCATAACCGTCGAGTCGCGGCATGCTGCAATCGCTGATGACAACATCGAAGTGCTCGTTCAACCACAGCCGTAGTGCCTGCGTCCCGTCTTCCGCAACCCGGGCCTGATGCCCGAGGTAATCGAGTTGTTGAGCCAACAGCAAGCGATTGGCCGGGTAGTCGTCCACCACCAGCACGCGCAACCGTAAGTCGCCCACCGGGACATCGCTGCGCGGTGGTACTGCAGGTACTGCCAGATCCAGCGACTGGATTGCCAGTTCCAGGTGGATCTGCGCCCGGGTGCCCTTGCCCAGCTCGCTGCTCAACTGCAAGTGACCGCCCATCAACTGGCACAAACTGCGGCAGATGCCCAAGCCAAGCCCCGCGCTGTTGCGTGGCGACTGGCGCTGATTGCTGGCCTGGCGAAATGGCTGGCCCAGCTCGGCCAGTTCCGCCTTGGCAATGCCGATACCGGTGTCCTCGACGCTCAAGCCTACCACCAGGCAATCGCCACGGGACTGAGCGCAAATGCTCACCTGGACCCGTCCCTGCGTCGTGAACTTGATTGCATTGCTCAACAGATTGGCCAGCACCTGCCGCAAGCGCACCGGGTCGAGCAGCACCGGGCGGTCAACATCGCCTTGAACCGTGAGATCAAGCCGCAATCCCTTGCCACGGGCCTGTTGCTCGAACAACTGGATAACCTGCGTCACCTGCTCACGCAGGCATACCACCATCGGCGTCAACTGCAACTGGCCCGCTTCGATGCGGGTCACGTCGAGGATATCGCCGATCAGTTCCTGCAATCCTCGGGCGGCGTCGGCTGCCACCTCGATGGCCAGGTGATCGAGTACGCCCTGACCCGCCTTGCGCTGCGCCAGTTCCAGCATGCCCAGCAGAGCGTGCAACGGTGTGCGGATTTCATGGCTCATGGCTGCCAGAAAGTGGGTCTTGGCCTGGTTGGCCGATTCTGCCTCTCGTTTGGCACGGCGCAGTTGCACCTGCAGGCGGCGCAGGTAGCGAATCCACAACGCGGCCACAGCCAGTGCGGCAAAGGCGCCGAAAAACCCTACCAGCAATTGGGTCCGGTAGCGCTGCCAGCCGCTGGCGGCAATGATCATCGGACTGCGCCAGCGCCGGGCCAGCGCATCGGTTTCCTGCGGGGCCAGTTCGAGCAGCGCCTTGTCCAGGATACTCTGCAGATGCGCCTCTGCTTGGTTGCTGGCGAATGCAAAATGCGCCACCGGCAAGGCCAGGCTGTTGATCCGCAGGCGCCCGGGGTACCAACGAGCAACCAGCAACCGGGCCTGGTCGAGGGGCAGCACGGCTGCCGCAACCCTTCCGGCAGCCACCGCGTGCACCGCCTCCAGAGCACCGCCGACCGGCGCTTGCAGGATCCCCGGGTGCGCCTGGGCCAGCAGATCCTGCGCTGCACTGCCCTCGACCAAGGCCAGCAGCTGGCCGCTCAGTTGTCCCAGATCATCCGGCCGTCTGGCGTGCTCCAGCGCTACCAGCACATGCGCAGAACTCAGGTAGCCACGACTGAATCGCAGGAGCTCTCCACGCGCCGGGCTGTAGGGCAGGCCGGCAATCAGCTGTGCCTTTCCCAGGCGTACCTGCCCGACCATCTGCGCCGCATTGCCGCCCGCCTCGACCTGAAACTCCAGGCCGGTTCGCCGACCAATCAATTGCAGCAGATCAAGGCTCAGGCCCTGCAGTTGCCCTTTGCCATCGCGAAAGCTCAATGGCATCGCTTGCTCATCCACAAGGACACTGACCCGAGGATTCTCGGCCACCCAACGCCGCTCGGCTTCGCTCAGGGCAACGCCTGACGATCGGCGTAAAGCGGCAGGCAACGTATTCCAACGCCCAAGGATGTCGTCATGGTGCTCACCCAGCCCCCCCAGGATGCGATCAACCATGCCAATCAAGGGTACGTTGTCAGGTGCCATGGCGAAACCGACGGCCTGACGCGCCAGGGCCGGTTGGCCGATTTCCTCGGCTGCGCTCCATTGGTTGCGGCCCAGCAGATAGCGGCTACCCAGCATGCTGCCCAGATAAAGGTCGGCGTCTCCCAGCGCCAGGGCCGCGAGGGCACTGAAGGGCGAGGGATGGAGCTGGATCTCGGCCATGGGATACAGCGCCTGGACTTGTCGACTCGGGCGATAGCCATCGACCAGCGCCAGTCTGAAGCTGGCACCGCTGCGGATCTGCTCCTGGGCGTTGTGCTGCGGGGCAATCAGCAGCGGACGATCCATCGCATAGGGCAAAGACAGTCGCAGCCCGGCCTCGAGAGCCTGCGGGGGGCTGACCGAACCAATCAGGTCGAGATTGCCCTGGCGCAAGGCTGTCGCCGCCTCGGCGAACGAGGCGAACACCTGCAGCTGTACTTCGAGGCGCAGTTGGCTCGCCAGCAGCCCGACGTAATCGGCGGTGATGCCCTCATACGCCTGCCCCGTGGTGAGCATGTCGAACGGTGGGTTGTCACGGGCGATCACGCCCAGGCGCAACTCGCGGTGCTCCCACAGCCAGCGCAGCTGCGCGTTGTCCAGGACCGGCGGCGACGTCTGCGGCGCGGGGCGCGCATGCAGTTGCACGGCGGCGCAGGTTGGCAGGTAGCTCAGACACCCCAGTATCCCTATCAGCAAGGCACGCAGGAACACGGGACGACAGCGCTCAGATGAGCGCGTTGCGACGGGCGAAATCCGCCAGGTCGATCAACGAGCTGAGTCGCAGCTTTTCCAGAAGGCGAATCTTGTAGGTGCTGATGGTCTTGTTGCTCAGCAACATGGCCTCGCCGATGGCCTTGTTGCTATAGCCTCGCGCCAGGTGCTGCAGGACCATCAGCTCGCGATCGGTCAAACTGGCGATGCACTGTGCCTCGGTTGCCTGCAGGTCCTGGCGGTTGACCGAGCTGAGCGCCACCTCGGGAAAGTAGCTGTAGCCAGACAGCACCGCGCGCACCGCCTTGCCGAGCTCATCGAGGTCATCGGTTTTGGACACATACCCCACGGCCCCGGCCTGCATGCAACGCAACGAGTAGGACTCGGCCAGTTGCGAGGTCAGTACCACGATACGCGTGAGCGTCCCCAGCGCCTTGATCCGAGCGATCACTTCCAGCCCATCCAGGCCCGGCATGGCGATATCGAGAATCACCAGGTCCGGCGCCTGCTCACGGGCCAGGCGTACCGCATCGATGCCATTGTCGGCCTGGCCGACTACTTCCAGGCGTTGCTGGCGCAGCAGCATGCAGACGGTACTGCGGATGAAGGGGTGGTCGTCGACCACCAGGACTCTGTGCATGGCGTTTACCTCGTGCACCATATCAGCCGGCTACAGCTCGGCGTCGAAGACCACGGTGACCTGGCCGGTATAAGTGCTGCCGGGATGCTGGAGCATGGCCTGTACATCGTTGCGCCCTACCTCGAAATGCAGTTGCCCGGGTCGATTGAGGGTCGGCATCGCTGCCTCGAACTGCAACGCCGCGAGTCGCCCGGTGGGCAAAGGCAGCCGCTCCACCGCCTGGCCCCGATGCTGGACACCCGCAGGCAGGCTCATGGCAACATCAACAGGTACCTGCTCTCCTCCATCGTTTTTGATGGCACACTTCGCGCCCGTGTCGTACTGACAGAGCTTGTAGACCTTGAACGGGCCCGTGGACCACACCCTGAACGGCAAATCGCGATAGAGACGTTGCGGCGCCTTGCCACCTGCCAGCCACGCCTGCCAGCCATTTCTGGGCTCCAGCACGGCCCGATCGGATCCCGGCGGGAACTCGAACATGAAGGCATGCTGTACATCGAGTTCGAAATTGACCGTAAGGCTGTCTCCGCTCAGGTTGCTCACATCGTTGCCGAAATCGAAATCTCCGCCGGGGCCGATGCGGTAGGTGATGCTCCCTCGGTAGGTACCGGCCTTTAGCCGATAAGGGGGAGGTATGTTCATGTTGAAGCCGATGCTGAGCTCTTCCACGTCAGCCTGCATCACGGTACCTGCAGGGGCATAGGTGCTACGTGACCAGCATGGCGCGGGAGTGACTGAATCGCTCGGACGCCACAGCACTTTCGCCCTACCATCCCCCCAACTACCCGACGCCCCGCCACCGGAAACGCATCCGCCAAGTATTCGGTTAAACGCTGGGTTGCGATCGAGACTTGGACTTTTGGCAGTCACGCTGAACAACGTCCATTCGAAACTCATCCGACGCGGTTCGCCTGTTTCATCGTGATAGACATCGACCTCCCGGCGCCCTGGGAGCTGGAGGAAGAATTCGTTTCGAGGATCCGCTGCTTCCTGTACCGCTTTTTTCGTGAATGTAATGGGCAGGTCGACCGTAGTGATCCCGCGGCAAGTTGCGGGCCACTGCCTACATAGACCACCCGACGGTGTCGTATTCTCGAAGCGCCCCGACCCGCCCCCCCTATACTGGGCGCTGATGGTCACTTCCAGTGCGCTGGCCAATGGCATGACCCCGCACAGCAAGGTAGCCCAGGCCCAGCGTCCCCACCCTCGCCGGCTTGTGGAAGAGGAAAGCACGATCATCCCTCCACCACCATCGCACGGGGCTTATCGCCCTCATGTAGCTCGAACTGGTGAACCTTGCCCACTTCCCCGCTGAACTGCCGGGTACGGCCAGGCAGAAGATGATGCTTGGTGGCAGGATCACAATCCTGCCCCGCAGCCTAGCATTGGCGGAAATGGTCGAGCACGACCGTGGCATTGCCCTGGTTGACGACCGTCAAACGACCGCCCTCGCGCCGTACCGGCGTCTGGAAGCGCGTCTCGGCGGGCCTGACAAACAGCAACGAACCATATCCGGCCAGCAAGTTGACCCCGGCCTTGAGGCTGTCACGGTATTTTTCTGCTTCCTGCTCATCCACGGCGAAGCCGTCGCCCAGCTCCGGCAGCACCGGCACGAAGCGCAGGCGGAAATAGCGCTCCTGCTCTCGCGAACCACGGTAAAGCAGGCGCACCGCCTGCATACCCTGGGCCGGCACGATCAGCCGCGCCGGGCTGGCGACCAGGCCGCGCTGCTCCAGTGGCAGGCCATCGGTGTCCACCTCGTGGGCCACGCCAGCGCTGTCATACACCAGCTCGGCGACGCTGACCTTGACGAAGGCGGTGGTGTCGCCGCCGTTGCGCACCCGTTTGAGCAAGGTGCTCTTACCACCATCGAGGTAGTCGTACAACGCCCCGACATTGAGTTCGGGGGCGGCGCTGGCGGCCAAGGGCAAGGCCAGCAGCGCCAGGGCCAGCAGGCGGAGGATGTTCATGGTCAAAGCTCCGTACGTGGGTGACGGGAAAGTATCGGTGGGGTATGGCCATGTAGCCATGGCAGAACCAGCGGGATCCTTCCCGCTGGGTATTCGGAAATTTCCTGTAATCCGGTAAACCTTTGGTGCAAAGCCACTGCCCGGGCCAGACACGCTAGCCCTGCCCTCCGCGCGCGACCGTGGCCACCTTGGCAATCTCGGGTGCGCACCGCTGGTCGCCTGCCAGCAGCACATCGTCCTCCCGCGCCAACGTGCTCATGTCCAGGCTCAGCAGGCATACCGCCTGCCCCTGTTGACGGATCTCCAGGGTCGGGGTCGACTCGCTCATCTCGACCGCAAAGAAACCATCGGTCTCGGTGACGCTGCGGCTGGCATGGTTGATCACCTGGGCGCCGCGCATCGGCTTGCCATGCTCGTCGAACAGGCGACCCAGCACGGTAACCGTGCGCAACACCCGCACTTGGCGGTATTCGATACCGCCGCGGTTGAGGTGATAGTCCAGGCTCGCGGGCTGGATTACCGCCGCGGTGGCGGCGCTGCCCTCGAAATCGAACTGCACGTGCCCGGCCTTGTAGGCTGCGACCGGGATCACGTTGCGCCCAGGCCGCAGGTTGGCGGAACCACCATGGCGGTCGTCGGCGCGCAGCTTCAACCCGTCGATATCGGTGTCGACGTCGACGATCAGCCCGGCCTGGTGCGGCAGGTACTGACCACTCATGGCCGCCTTGCCGGCCCCCACGGCCACCATGCTCTCCAGATTGAGGCCACCGTTGAAGTCGCCGCTGTAGGACGAGCGCTGGACATAGGCATCGCCGTGCACGACCTGGTTCTCGAACTGGGTGTCGCCGCCAAGCCCCGCGCCGTAGCGGTCCGCGCTGAGCGTGGCGCCGACGCTGCGCAGTGGCCCGATATCGACATCTTGCTGGTAGGCCAGCGAGGCGTTGAGGTCGCGCCCACCGTCTCGCGAGGTGCGGCTGCCGACACTGGCCGATACACGCCGGCCACTGCCGCCACCCAGGCTCATGCTCAGGCTCAAGTTGACCCCGCGGCTGCGAGACTCGCCTGTGGCTGCCGTGCCTGGACGATCGAACAGCGACAGTCGCCAGTTGGCGTCCGAGCCCAACAGACGACCGTAGTAAGACCAACCCAGGTCGAGGCCAGTGCCAGCATTGGCGCCTTCAGCATGCGAAAGCCGCACGCTGGCGGTGTTGCGTGGGTCGAGACGGTGGCTCAACGACAATGACGACTGTGTCTGGCGCGCCTGGAATGGCCGCGATGCTTCATCGTCAAAGCGGCTCCAGTCGGGGCGCGCCAGCCAGGTTCGGCTGTGGCTGGCAACCAGCGAGCCCCTGTCGTAGGCATGGATCAGCTGCAAGTCGTAGCCGTTGCCCTGGCCTTGGGTCTGGAACAGGTTGGCGTACAGCTTGAAACGCTCACGCAGGTCCCAGTCCAGCGAGGTGCCGTACTGCATGGCGTCATCGACACGCTGCGCCGACAAGCCAAGGATCGCCCGTGGATGCAGCATGTAGTTGGCCAGCACGCCAGCGGCGAGGCTGTCGTCGGTGTCACGCTCCCAGTTGCTCAGCAACGTGCTCTGGCGCCCCAGGTAAAGGTTGTAGCGCCAGGGCACATCGGTACTGCGCCAGTTGCTGGGTTTGTAGATGAACTCCTGAGTGCGCGAGGTTTCCTGGCCGTCTTCGACCAGGCGTACCTCGACTTCGTAAATGCCCCCGGGCAGGACCTTGGTGTCGAGGGTCTGCAATCCAGGCTGCACCGGCTGGCTGTTGATCAGCACGCCGTTGCGGTAGACCTCGGCGACGGCGGGACGATTGGGGGTAACGTAGATCGGCGTGGCACTCGGTGCGCCAGTGTCGATGGCCAGGCTGTCGCTGCTGCCCAGCATCAAGCCGAGGGTGGTATCGGCCGTGCTGCCCATCAGCCGGGGCTGGCGGGTCAACCCCTGGGCGCTGGGGGTGAAGTAGCCCAGCCGGTAGAACTGGTTTTCCACCAGGCGCTCGGCATACAGCTGGTCGACCCGATGGCGCGTGCCCTGGCGACTATCGCTGCCCCGGTCGAGCTGGCCGTCGGCCAAGGTCGTCCAGTTGCCCACGCTGCCCTGGCCCTGCAAGGCATAACGACCACTGGTGGCATGGCCGTCATTGACCAGGTTGAGCTGGTTGCGCAGCAGCAGCCCATAGCTGCCCTGCTCCGGCTGACGATGAAAACGTTCACTGACATCGGCGATCTCGGCCTGGTCGGTCAACAGCGACAACTGCGAGTTCACCAGGCTGTAGTGCACCGCGCGCAGGCCGTCGGGGCAATCGACGCGGCAGTCCCCCAAGGGGCGGCCGTCAATCAGGCGCTCACGCCAGCGGCGGCGCAGGCTTTCCGGTTCACGGCTGTCGAGGGTGTCGGTGAACTCCAGCAGCTGTACGCGCTGATCGCGGCTGAGCACCACCATGGCATCACCGAGATAGCGCCCATCGAGGTCGACCCGGACCGCCAGCGGCACATCGAAAAAATGCGCTTCGAACTCACGCGGCAGGCCATCGATGGCACCGAGGGCATTGCCGGCGGCCGGGCTGGCGGGCGAATGGGCGGCCAGCCAGGCCGGCAGCAGCAACCAGCGGCCCATGGCCGCCAGGGTGGAATGATTGGTCATGAGGCGTCGCTTGCAGGCAATACCCACCCGCCCCTCGGCGGGAGCCGAGGGTCAGGGGGAACAACGGATGAACGAAGAGGGAGGGCTCAGGGTGCGGCGGTTTCGAAGATCATGCTCACCAGGCCCTGGTAGTTGCCAGGCACATAACCGGTAGCCGGCGCGGGCTGGGCCGCCACCTCGAAGCCGATGATCGCGCCAGGTGCCGCCTGGGTGGCGCTGACGACTTCGGCCGGGGTGGTCTGCAGCACGGTGTCGCCGACCTTGACGTCGAGGCCGATGTTTTCGGTGCCGCTGGCGATGACCGCCGGCGAAACCAGATAGGCGGTGATCGGGCCCACGGTGCTCTTGACCTGCAATTCCTTGCGGATCGGATCGAGCTTGGCCTGATACGAGTTCCAGGCCATTTCCTGCGGGTCGTTCATCCAGTTGCCGCCCACCGGCTCGACGAAGAAAGCGTCGGTCGGCACCTGGGCGGTCACCTGGACCTGCTTCTCGATCGGGTCCACCGCAAAAGCGGAGCCGGCGAAGAACATGGCCAGGGGAAGGGCGAGTAACGTACGTTTCACGAATCTGATCTCCTTGAAGTGGTCAATGCCTGCCGGCGCATGGCCAGCAGGTGAGGAGAAGTATTGGTGAACACGTCGCGGCGATGACTAAGACCGTTCCGAGCGAGCCTAAGAAATTTCCTAGCGGCAGGTGACGCGACAACGCTGGAAGCACAATGCCCCGGCATGGGCCGGGGCATTGTGTGTTCAGCTCAAGCTATCAGTGCGATACCGCGCCACTGGCCCCAAGGCCGGTCTGCGAGCGGACGAACTGCGGGAAGAACAGCGCACGTTCGTTCTCGGCGGCCTTGGACTTGTCGGTGACCGAGAAGAACCAGATGCCGGCGAAGGCGATGATCATCGAGAACAGTGCCGGGTACTCGTACGGGTAGATGGCTTTCTCATGACCGAGGATCTGCACCCAGATGGTCGGGCCGAGGATCATCAGGCCCACCGCACTGACCAGGCCCATCCAGCCACCGATCATGGCGCCGCGGGTGGTCAGTTTCTTCCAGTACATCGAGAGCAGCAGCACCGGGAAGTTGCAGCTGGCGGCGATGGAGAAGGCCAGGCCGACCATGAAGGCGATGTTCTGCTTCTCGAACAGGATGCCCAGGCCGATCGCCAGCACGCCCAGGGCGACGGTGGTGATCTTCGACACGCGGATCTCGTCCTTGTCGTTGGCCTTGCCCTTGCGCCAGACGCTGGCGTACAGGTCATGGGACACCGCCGAGGCGCCGGCCAGGGTCAGGCCGGCGACCACCGCGAGGATGGTGGCGAAGGCCACTGCCGAGATGAAGCCGAGGAACACGCTGCCACCCACCGCGTCGGCCAGGTGCACCGCCGCCATGTTGTTGCCGCCGATCAGGGCGCCGGCGGCATCCTTGAAGTCGGGGTTGGTGCTGACCAGCAGGATCGCGCCGAAGCCGATGATGAAGGTCAGGATGTAGAAGTAACCGATGAAACCAGTGGCGTAGAGCACCGACTTGCGGGCTTCCTTGGCGTCACTGACGGTGAAGAAGCGCATCAGGATGTGCGGCAGGCCGGCGGTACCGAACATCAGCGCCAGGCCCAGCGAGAACGCCGAGATCGGATCCTTGACCAGGCCACCCGGACTCATGATCGCCTCGCCCTTGGCATGCACCTTGATCGCCTCGGAGAACAGGGTGTTGAAGTCGAAGCCGACGTGCTTCATCACCATCAATGCCATGAAGCTGGCGCCGGACAGCAGCAGCACCGCCTTGATGATCTGCACCCAGGTGGTGGCCAGCATGCCGCCGAACAGCACGTACAGGCACATCAGGATACCAACCAGGATCACCGCCACATGGTAGTCCAGGCCGAACAGCAGCTCGATCAGCTTGCCAGCACCCACCATCTGGGCGATCAGGTAGAACGCCACCACCACCAGCGAACCGGAAGCCGACAGGGTGCGGATTTCCTTCTGCCCAAGGCGATACGAGGCCACGTCAGCGAAGGTGTACTTGCCCAGGTTGCGCAGGCGTTCGGCAATCAGGAACAGGATGATCGGCCAGCCGACCAGGAAACCGATGGAGTAGATCAGGCCGTCGTAGCCCGAGGTGAACACCAGCGCGGAAATACCCAGGAACGAGGCCGCCGACATGTAGTCACCGGCGATCGCCAGGCCGTTCTGGAAACCGGTAATCTTGCCGCCGGCGGCATAGTAGTCAGCCGCCGACTTGTTGCGCTTGGAGGCCCAGTAGGTAATACCCAGGGTGAAGGCGACGAAGGCCACGAACATGGCGATGGCAGCGACGTTCAGCGGTTGTTTCTGCACCTCGCCGGTCAGGGCATCGGCGGCCCACACGGCGGGTGCGAAGGCACCGCAGGCCAGTACGGCCAGGGTTTTGGCGTGTCGGATCATTGCTTGGCCTCCTCGAGGATCGCCTTGTTCAACTCGTCGAATTCGCCGTTGGCGCGGCGCACATAGAGCGCGGTGAGCACGAATGCCGAGAGAATCAGCCCGACACCGAGGGGGATGCCCCAGGTGATCGACGAGCCGGCGCTGAGCTTGGCGCCCAGCACGTGCGGACCATAGGCGATGAGGAGGATGAAGGCGCAGTAGAGGCCGAGCATGATCGCCGAGAGGATCCAGGCGAAACGCTCGCGCTTGGTGACCAGTTCCTTGAAGCGGGGACTGTTCTGTATCGATTGGTAAATGCTGTCGTTCATTGTTTTTGTCCTAGCAGCACAGATTAGGGAGAACCCGACTCCACTTTATGCTGCCGCTGGACGCCAACCAGACGACCTTAGTCTTAGATGCAACGGTGTTTTGCAAAATTTGCAACAACCGCAAACGCATCGCGGGGCAAGTCGCATCGGCGAACCGCCGCTCCCATTGCT
>NZ_JBMDJQ010000020.1:0-98894 GCF_057809275.1 Pseudomonas sp. FG36 | reverse complement strand
CCCCCCCCCCCCTGGGCCGCAAGGCGGCCCCAGTGCTTTCCGCCATTTCACCGAGACCTAGCAATGCCGCTGTCGAACATCCAGATCCTTCACGAAGACGCCGCCGTCCTGGTGATCAACAAGCCGACCCTGCTGTTGTCGGTGCCGGGCCGCGCCGAGGACAACAAGGACTGCCTGATCACCCGCCTGCAGGAAAACGGCTACCCGGAAGCCCTGATCGTCCACCGCCTGGACTGGGAAACCTCGGGGATCATCCTGCTCGCCCGCGACGCCGACAGCCATCGTGAACTGTCACGCCAGTTCCACGACCGCGAGACCGAAAAGGCCTACACCGCGCTGTGCTGGGGCCAGCCCGCGCTCGACAGCGGCAGCATCGACCTGCCCCTGCGTTACGACCCGCCGACCAAGCCGCGCCACGTGGTCGACCATGAGCAAGGCAAGCATGCCCTGACCTTCTGGCGCATCGTCGAGCGCTGCGCCGATCACTGCCGGGTCGAACTGACGCCGATCACCGGGCGCTCGCACCAGTTGCGCGTGCACATGCTGTCGATCGGCCACCCGCTGCTCGGTGACCGGCTATACGCCAACCCCGAGGCGCTGGCGGCCCATGAGCGGCTGTGCCTGCATGCCTCGATGCTGAGCTTTACCCATCCGGTGTCTGGCGAACGCCTGAAATTCGAGTGTCCGGCGCCGTTCTGAGACTCGGGCCCGATCGCGGGGCAAGCCCGCTCCCACGCCTCGCGATAGGGCTGACACAATTTTTCGAGCATTTACGCTAAACTCGCGCCACTGCTGTCTGGAGTGACTTATGCGCGATGCCCTGAACGCCGGCCTGATCGAATTCCTCAAGGCCTCCCCGACGCCCTTCCACGCCACCGCCAGCCTCGCGCAACGCCTCGAGGCCGCCGGCTACCAGCGCCTGGACGAACGCGACAGCTGGGCCACCGTGCCTGGCGGCCGCTACTACGTGACCCGTAACGATTCCTCGATCATCGCCATCAAGCTCGGCAAGCATTCGCCGCTGATCGGCGGTATCCGCATGGTCGGCGCCCACACCGACAGCCCATGCCTGCGGGTCAAGCCGCAGCCCGAACTGCAGCGCCAGGGCTTCCTGCAACTGGGCGTCGAAGTCTATGGCGGCGCCCTGCTCGCCCCTTGGTTCGACCGCGACCTGTCGCTGGCCGGCCGGGTCACCTTCCGCCGTGACGGCAAGGTGGAAAGCCAGCTGATCGACTTCAAGCTGCCGATCGCGGTGATCCCGAACCTGGCGATCCACCTCAACCGCACCGCCAACGAAGGCTGGCAGATCAACCCGCAGACCGAACTGCCACCGATCCTGGCGCAGGTCGCCGGCGACGAGCGCGTCGACTTCCGCGCCCTGCTCACCGAGCAGCTGGCCCGCGAACACGACCTCAACGCCGACGTGGTGCTGGATTACGAGCTGAGCTTCTACGACACCCAGGATGCCGCGTTGATCGGCCTGAACGGCGACTTCATCGCCGCCGCCCGCCTGGACAACCTGCTGTCGTGCTACGCCGGCCTGCAGGCGCTGCTGAACGCCGAAGGCGACGAGACCTGCGTACTGGTGTGCAACGACCACGAGGAAGTCGGCTCGTGCTCGGCCTGCGGCGCCGATGGCCCGATGCTCGAGCAGACCCTGCAACGCCTGCTGCCCGATGGCGACGACTATGTGCGCACCATCCAGCGCTCACTAATGGTCTCGGCCGACAATGCCCACGGCGTGCACCCCAACTACGCCGACAAGCACGACGGCAACCACGGCCCCAAGCTCAACGCAGGCCCGGTGATCAAGGTCAACAACAACCAGCGCTACGCCACCAACAGCGAAACCGCCGGGTTCTTCCGCCACCTGTGCATGGCCGAGGAAGTCCCGGTGCAGAGCTTCGTGGTGCGCAGCGACATGGGCTGCGGCTCGACCATCGGCCCGATCACCGCCAGCCACCTGGGCGTGCGCACGGTGGATATCGGCCTGCCGACCTTCGCCATGCACTCGATCCGCGAGCTGTGCGGCAGCCATGACCTGGCCCACCTGGTGAAGGTGCTCGGCGCCTTCTACCGCAGCCGCGAACTGCCCTGACGGCCAACCCGCTCCCACGCGACCCCGTGGGAGCGGCGGTACGACTTGCCCACCGCCTGCCCCCGGTCAATCCGCCTCGCTTGCAAAGCGCTATGCTTGATACATGGCCCCCAAAACAGAAGGATGCTGTCCATGTCATCGCCGTTCCTGTCCCTGTTCGTGCCGGTGTTCCTGTTCCTGATGCTGCTGACCATCGGTTTCAGCCTGCGCGAGCGCAATGTCGGCGTGCTGATGATGTGGATCGGCACCCTCGGCATTTTCGGCCTCACCTGCTGGAAGATCCTCGAGAAACTGCCGTCGTAAACCTCTACACTCGGGCAAACGTTTGACCTGAGGTAGATTTCCCGGTGCCAGCCCTCCTGCGTTGCATCACGCTGCTGTTCCTGCTGTTCGTCACGCCAGCGCACGCCGCCGGCCTGCCAGGCCTGCTCGGCTCCAGCACGCCCGCCCAGCCCGAAGCCAGCGAGCCCTTGGGCAAGTCCCTGGACGAGGTGATCAAGAACCTGGAAAACGACCAGCAACGCGCCAAGCTGCTGGCCGACCTGAAAAAGCTGCGCGACGCCACCCGGCAATCGCAACCCACCGTCGAACAGGGCGTGCTCGGCCTGATCGGCGGTGCCCTGCATGACTTCGAGAAACAGTTCAGCGGCGATGCCAGCCCGTTCAAGCGCTGGTCGCTGGAAATCGACCAGGCCCAGGACGAACTGGCCGCACTGGTGGTGCCGGTGCATCAATGGCCGGCGATCCTGTTCGGCTTCGCCGGGGTCATCCTGGTCTGGGGCCTGCTGGCCTATGCCTTCAACTGGATCGGCCACCGTGTGCGCCTGCGATTCGGCCTGACCGAAGACCTGCCGCAGCACCCGCGGACCTGGGACCTGGTGCGCTTTGCCCTGCGCAAGCTGGGGCCCTGGCTGGTGGCACTGGTGTTCACCGTGTACCTGAGCTTCGCCCTGCCCTCCTCGCTGGGCAAGTCGATGGCCATGGTGCTGGCCTACGCGCTGGTGGTCGGCACCCTGTTCTCGGCGATCTGCGTGATTGCCTTCTCGCTGCTCGACGGCCCGCATCGCCACCGCGCCCTGCATATCCTGCGGCACCAGGCGTTCCGCCCGCTGTGGCTGATCGGCAGCTTCGCCGCGTTCGGCGAGGCGATGAGCGACCCACGCCTGACCACCGCGCTGGGCAGCCACCTGGCCCACGCCCTGGCCACCCTGGCCAATGTGATCGCCGCGCTGTGCACCGGGCTGTTCATCCTGCGCTTCCGTCGCCCGATCGCCCACCTGATCCGCAACCAGCCCCTGTCCCGGCGCCTGACCCGGCGCACCCTGAGCGACACCATCGAACTGCTCGGCAGCTTCTGGTACATCCCGGCGCTGATCCTGGTGGCGATCTCGCTGTTCGCCACCTTCGTCTCCGCCGGCGACACCAGTACCGCCCTGCGCCAGTCGCTGATGTGCACCGTGCTGGTGGTGGTGTGCATGGTGCTCAATGGCCTGGTCCGTCGCCACGCGGCAAAGCCCAGGCGCGCCAACAAGCGCCAGGCGGTCTATACCGAACGCCTGCGCAACTTCGGCTATGTCCTGGTGCACCTGTTCATCTGGCTGCTGTTCATCGAACTGGGCCTGCGCGTCTGGGGCCACTCGATGATCAGTTTCGCCGAGGGTGACGGCCATGAAGTCAGCCTGCGCTTGCTGGGCCTGGCCGGCACGCTGATCGTCGCCTGGCTGGTGTGGATCCTCGCCGACACCGCCGTGCACCATGCCCTGGTGCATTCGCGGCGCGGGCTGGCCAACGCCCGTGCGCAGACCATGATGCCGCTGATCCGCAACGTGATGTTCGTGGTGATCGTCATCATCGCGGTGATCGTCGCCCTGGCCAACATGGGCATGAACGTCACCCCGCTGCTGGCGGGTGCCGGTGTCATCGGCCTGGCCATCGGTTTCGGCGCCCAGTCGCTGGTAGCCGACCTGATCACCGGCCTGTTCATCATCATCGAGGACTCGCTGGCCATCGACGACTACGTGGATGTCGGCGGCCACCTGGGCACGGTCGAGGGCCTGACCATCCGCACCGTGCGCCTGCGCGACATCGACGGCATCGTGCACACCATCCCGTTCAGCGAGATCAAGAGCATCAAGAACTACTCGCGCGAATTCGGCTACGCGATCTTCCGCGTGGCCATCCCGCACAGCATGAACATCGACCAGGCCATCACCCTGATCCGCGAGGTCGGGCAGAAACTGCGCAACGACCCGCTGATGCGCCGCAACATCTGGTCGCCGCTGGAGTTGCAGGGGGTGGAAAGCTTCGAGTCGGGCTCGGCGATCCTGCGGGCGCGGTTCAAGACCGCGCCGATCAAGCAGTGGGAGGTGTCGCGGGCGTTCAACCTGGCGTTGAAGCGCCAGCTCGATGAAGCGGGGTTGGATCTGGCGACGCCACGGCTGTCGGTGCAGGTGGTGACGGCTGGCGGAGGTGCGATGGCTCAGGGCGACGTTTCCAGCTAGTTCGCATCGCGGCGACCCGACTTGCCCCGCGATGCTTTGTTACCCAGCCTCGGCGCGAATGCGGATCGCATCGTGCCGCCAGTATTCCAGGTCGCAGTCGATCAGGTGCCCATGCTGGTCGCTGTTGACCCGGGTGATATGCAGCCCGGGGCTGCCAGCCGACACCTTCAAGGCAGCCGCCGCCTCGGCCGGCAACGCCGTCGGCAGGATCTCGAAGCACACCTGCCCATAGTGAATCGCGTACTCCCGCGCATAGATCTCGGTCAGTGACTGGGCCAGGTCCAGTTCGAGGATGCCGGGGAAGTAGCGCGGGTTGAGATAGTGCTCGGCATACAGCACCGCCCGCCCGTCGATACGCCGCAACCGGCAGATCCGCACCACGCTGGACAGCGCCGGCAGCCGCAGGCGCGCGCAGATCGCCGCCGGAGCCGGCTGCAGCCGCGCCGAAAGCAGCTGCGTACGCGGCTCGCGCCCCTGGTCGCGCACCATCGCATGGAAGTGGCTGCGCTCGATCAGGTCGTAGGTCAACCGCTCGGGCGCGACGAACCAGCCGCGCCGCTCCTCGCGGTAGATCAGGCCCATGGCCTCGAGCTGCACCAGCGCCTCGCGCAGCGTGATACGCGTGGTGTCGAACACCTCGCTGAGCCTGCGCTCGGCCGGCAGCTTGCCGCCGGGCGCCAGCAAGCCGTGTTCGATCTGCTCCTGCAGCGCGTGGCAGATGGCTGTTACCGCACGCGGTGGCGTCGCTTGCATCAAAGGTTACCTATCTGGACTAGTCCAGCCCCGAAACGGGGCAGTTGGAGCGTAGTGCAAGCCTAGGCACGGCTGATGAACATCCTGTGACACAGGCGCCGCAGGGCACTTGCCAGATCTGCCAGATCCGCGCCAGCCCACGCGAATCAAGGCTTTCGATCTGGTCTACGCTGTAGTTCCAGGGCCTTGGGCCTGTCACCCGCCCCCGCCCCTTACATCAAACTGTCACGCAACAGGCCTACCTTGGCGCAAGGTTTGCTGACCTAGACCAAGGGGTCGCAAGCACCGCTTCCGTTCATAACAACGAATGCAAGGCACCCACCAAAGGAGCTTCGGATGAAAAAGTTGTTCATGGCGTCACTGCTCGGTTCGGCCATCGCTTTTTGCACCTCGGCCATGGCCCAGGACCTCAAGGCCCTTGAAGACGCCGCCCGCAAGGAAGGCACGGTCAACAGCGTGGGCATGCCCGATGCCTGGGCCAACTGGAAAGGCACCTGGGAAGACCTGGCGAAAAAGTACGGCCTCAAGCACAGCGACACCGACATGAGCTCGGCACAAGAAGTCGCCAAGTTCGATGCCGAGAAGGACAACGCCAGCGCCGATATCGGCGACGTCGGCGCGGCCTTCGGCCCGATCGCGGTCGCCAAGGGCGTGACCCAACCCTACAAGCCAAGCACCTGGGACCAGGTCCCGGCGTGGGCCAAGGACCAGGACGGCCACTGGGCGCTGGCCTACACCGGCACCATCGCCTTCATCATCAGCAAGGACCTGGTGAAGGAAGAGGATCGCCCAAGCACCTGGCACGACCTGGAAAAGGGCAAGTACAAGGTCGCCATCGGTGACGTCGGCACCGCCGCCCAGGCCGCCAATGGCGTGCTTGCCGCCGCCATCGCCTACAAGGGCAGCGAAAGCAACATCGAGCCGGGCCTGCAGCTGTTCACCAAGCTGGCCCAGCAGAAGCGCCTGTCGCTGGCCAACCCGACCATCCAGACCCTCGAGAAAGGCGAGGTGGAAGTGGGCGTGGTGTGGGACTTCAACGGCCTGAGCTACCGCGAACAGATCGACCCGAAACGCTTCGAGGTGCTGATCCCCTCCGATGGCTCAGTCATCTCCGGCTACACCACCATCATCAACAAATACGCCAAGCACCCGAACGCGGCCAAGCTGACCCGTGAATACATCTTCAGCGATGCCGGCCAGACCAACCTGGCCATCGGCCACGCCCGGCCGATCCGTGCCGAACACCTGAAGCTGCCGGCGGACGTACAGGCCAAACTGCTGCCCAACGAGCAGTACAAGGCCGCCCAGCCAATCAAAGATGCTGCGGCCTGGGAAGCGACCTCCAAGGCCCTGCCACAGAAGTGGCAGGAGCAGGTGATCATCGAGATGGAGTAAGCGCCATCCACCTCGTGGGAGCATCGGCGCACCGCCGCTCCCACGAGGCCCCGTTTCCCCTGGAGCCAACATGTCACACAACGTCATCCTGGTCCTGCTCGACGGTCTCAACCACCAGGTCGCCCATCACGCCATGGGCCACCTGCACGCCTATGTCGAGGCCGACCGCGCCGCGCTGTACCGCGTGGAGTGCGAGCTGCCGTCGCTGTCACGCCCACTTTACGAATGCATCCTCACCGGTGTACCGCCAATCGACAGCGGCATCGTGCACAACAACATCAACCGCCTGTCCAACCAGCGCAGCGTGTTCCACTACGCCCGCGAGGCCGGCCTGGGCACCGCGGCGGCGGCCTACCACTGGATGAGCGAACTGTACAACCGCTCGCCGTTCGACCCGCTGCGCGACCGCCACACCCACGCGCCGAAGCTGCCGATCCAGCACGGCCTGTTCTACTACGCCGACCACTACCCCGATTCGCACCTGCTGGCCGACGCCGAGTACCTGCGCCGTCGCCATGCGCCGAATTTCCTCCTGGTGCACCCGATGAACATCGACGACGCCGGCCACCGCCATGGCCTGGACAGCAGCCAGTACCGCAACGCCGCGCGCAGCGCCGACATCCTGCTGGCCGACTACCTGCCGCGCTGGCTCGAGGAGGGCTACCAGGTGCTGGTCACCGCCGACCACGGCATGAACAACGACCGCTCGCACAACGGCCTGCTCGCCGAGGAACGTGAAGTGCCGCTGTTCGTGTTCGGTGACGCCTTCAGCCTCGACCCTGCGGCCAAGCCGCTGCAGACCGAGCTGTGCGGCACGATCTGCGAACTGCTCGGCGCCGCCCACGACAAACCGGTCTGCCGGGAGCTGCTCAAGTGAATGCAAGCCATCGCGGCCGCTACCTGGCCCTGCTCTGCCTGCTGCCGTTCGCCGTGTTCTTCATCATTTTCCAGATCGCGCCGCTGGCCTGGGTTGCGATAAACAGCCTGCAAAGCGAGAGTGGCTGGGGCCTGGCCAACTTCAGCAAGATCTTCGCCTCGAAGTTCTACCTGCAGGCGTTGCAACGCAGCCTGGAGATCAGCTTCTGGTCGAGCCTGTTCGGCATCGTCATCGCCACGTTGGGCGCCTATTCGCTGCGCCAGGTCGACTCGAAACTGCGCGACTTCGTCAGCGCCTTCGCCAACATGACCAGCAACTTTTCCGGCGTGCCCCTGGCGTTCGCCTTCATCATCCTGCTCGGTTTCAATGGCGCGCTCACCCTGCTGCTCAAGCAGATGGGGCTGCTCGGCGACTTCAGTATCTACTCCAAGACCGGCCTGATCCTGGTCTACACCTACTTCCAGATCCCCCTGGGCGTATTGCTGCTCTACCCCGCCTTCGACGCCCTGCGCGAAGACTGGCGTGAATCCGCCGCGCTGCTGGGCGCCAGCCATTGGCAGTTCTGGCGGCACATCGGCCTGCCCGTGCTTACCCCGGCGCTGCTTGGCACCTTCGTCATCCTGCTGGCCAACGCCCTGGGCGCCTATGCCACCGTCTACGCCCTGACCACCGGCAACTTCAACGTGCTGCCGATTCGCATCGCCGGCCTTGTGGCCGGCGACATCAGCCTCGACCCGAACCTGGCCAGCGCGCTGGCGATGGTGCTGGTGGGCCTGATGACCGTGGTCACGGTGGCCCATCAATGGCTGCTCAAGAGGAGCTACCATGCGCGCTGAAAACAAACCCGGCGGGCTCTACCACCGCGCGGTGGTCTACCTGCTGTTCCTCATCCTGCTGCTGCCGCTGGCCGGCACCCTGCTCTATTCGCTGGCCACCAGCTGGTCGGCGACCTTGCTGCCCAGCGGGCTGACCTTCAAGTGGTATGTGGCGCTGTGGAGCGAACCGCGCTTTCTCGCCGCCTTCGGCCAGTCGCTGCTGGTGTGCGTGGGCGCGCTGGTGCTGTCGGTGGTGCTGATCCTGCCGCTGTTGTTCGTGGTGCACTACCACTTCCCCAAGCTCGACGCCTTGATGAACGTACTCATCCTGCTGCCGTTCGCGGTGCCGCCGGTGGTGTCCGCGGTGGGCTTGCTGCAACTCTATGGCAGCGGGCCGATGGCCATGGTCGGCACGCCGTGGATCCTGATCGGCTGCTACTTCACCATCGCCCTGCCGTTCATGTACCGGGCGATTACCAACAACCTGCAGGCGATCAACCTGCGCGACCTGATGGACGCCGCGCAACTGCTCGGCGCCAGCACCTGGCAGGCGGCGTTCCTGGTGGTGCTGCCGAACCTGCGCAAGGGCCTGATGGTGGCGTTGCTGCTGTCGTTCTCGTTCCTGTTCGGCGAGTTCGTCTTCGCCAACCTGCTGGTGGGCACCCGCTACGAGACCTTGCAGGTGTACCTGAACAACATGCGCAACAGCAGCGGCCACTTCAACAGTGCCCTGGTGATCTCCTACTTCGCCTTCGTGCTGGTGCTGACCTGGGTTGCCAACCGCCTGAACAAGGACAAGACCTGACATGAGCTTCGTCAGCGTACAGAAACTGCAAAAGAGCTACGCCGGCAGCCCGGTGTTCGAGAACATCGACTGCCAGATCGAACGCGGCGAGTTCGTCACCCTGCTCGGCCCCTCCGGCTGTGGCAAGTCCACGCTGCTGCGCTGCATCGCCGGGCTGACCCCGGTGGACAGCGGGCGCATCCTGCTCGACGGCCAGGATATCGTGCCGCTGAGCCCGCAGAAACGCGGCATCGGCATGGTGTTCCAGAGCTACGCACTGTTCCCCAACATGACCGTGGAACAGAACGTCGCCTTCGGCCTGCGCATGCAGAAGGTCAATGCCGACGAAAGCCAGGCACGGGTGCGCGAGGTACTCGACCTGGTCGAGCTTGGCAGCTTCGCCGGGCGCTACCCGCACCAGCTGTCCGGCGGCCAGTGCCAGCGCGTGGCCCTGGCCCGCTCGCTGGTCACCCGCCCGCGCCTGCTGTTGCTCGACGAGCCTCTGTCGGCGCTGGATGCGCGTATCCGCAAGCACCTGCGCGAACAGATCCGCGCCATCCAGCGCGAGCTGGGGCTGACCACCATCTTCGTCACCCATGACCAGGAAGAAGCGCTGACCATGTCAGACCGCATCGTCCTGATGAACCAGGGACGCATCGTCCAGAGCGGCGATGCCGAAACCCTCTACACCGCGCCCGTGGACCTGTTCGCCGCCGGCTTCATCGGCAACTACAACCTGCTCGATGCCGACAGCGCCAGCCGCCTGCTGCAACGCCCGGTGGCCGCGCGCCTGGCGATCCGGCCAGAGTCGATCACCCTGAGCCTGAACGGCGAGCTGGATGGCGAGATCCGCAGCCACAGCCTGCTGGGCAACGTGATCCGCTACCGCGTCCAGGTACGCGGCGTGGAACTGGTGGTGGACGTACTCAATCGTTGCGCCAGCGATCTGCATGCGGACGGACAGCGGGTATCCTTGTCGATCGACCCCACGGCGCTACGGGAAGTGGCCTAAGGAGATTCAACGCATGGCACTGGCAATTTTCGATCTGGACGAAACCCTCATCCACGGCGACTGCGCGTCGTTGTGGAGCGAGCAGATGGCCCGACTGGGCTGGGTCGATGGCAAGAGTTTCCTCAAGCGCGACCATGAACTGATGGAAGCCTACGGCAAAGGCCACCTGCAGATGGAGGACTACATGGCCTTCAGCCTGGAGCCGATTGCCGGGCGCACCCTGGAAGAGGTGGAGCACCTGGTCGAGCCCTGGGTCGAGGATGTGATCGAGCCGCTCATCTACGGTGATGCCTGCCGCTGCATCGCCGAGCACCGCCAGCGTGGCGACCGGGTCCTGATCATCTCGGCCAGCGGTGCTCACCTGGTCGGCCCGATCGCGGCGCGCCTGGGCGTGGACGAATACCTGGCCATCGAACTGGAAGCGGTCAATGGCGTGTTCACCGGCAAGACCCACGGCGTGCTCACCTACCGCGAAGGCAAGATCACCCGCCTGCTGGAGTGGCTCGACCAGGAACAGGAAAACCTCGAGGGCGCGAGCTTCTATTCCGACTCGCGCAACGACCTGCCGCTGCTGATGAAGGTGGATCACCCCTACGTGGTCAACCCGGACCCGGTGCTGCGCGAGCACGCGCAAACCAACGGCTGGCCCATTCTGAGCTGGTCTTGAGTATGATCGGGGGCACCTGAACAGAACAACAAGGATTGCCCCATGCGTGCCCTCGCCGCCCTCAGCCGCTTCGTCGGCAACACCTTCGCCCTGTGGGTGCTGGTGTTCGCCTGCCTGGCCTTCCTTCAGCCACAGTGGTTCATCGCCCTCAAGGTCGCCATCGTGCCGCTGCTGGGCCTGGTGATGTTCGGCATGGGCCTGACCCTCAAGCTCGACGACTTCGCCGCCGTCGCCCGCCAGCCCTGGCGGGTGGCGCTGGGGGTCGTGGCGCATTTCGTGATCATGCCCGGGGTGGCCTGGCTGTTGTGCCAGCTGTTCCAGCTGCCGCCGGAAATCGCCGTGGGCGTGATCCTGGTCGGCTGCTGTCCGAGCGGCACGGCGTCGAACGTCATGGTGTGGCTGTCCAGGGGCGACCTGGCACTGGCAGTGGCGATCGCCGCGGTGACCACCCTGCTCGCCCCGCTGCTCACCCCGGCGCTGATCTGGTTCCTCGCCTCGGCGTGGCTGCCGGTTTCGTTCATGGACATGTTCTGGTCGATCCTGCAGTTGGTGATGCTGCCGATCGTGCTCGGCGTGCTCGCCCAGCGCCTGCTCGGCGCCCGGGTGCAGCTGGCGGTGCAGGTGCTGCCGCTGGTGTCGGTGGTAAGCATCGTGATGATCGTCTGCGCGGTGGTGGCGGTCAGCCAGGCGAAGATCGCCGAATCGGGGCTGCTGATCATGGCGGTGGTGGTGCTGCACAACAGCTTCGGCTTCCTGCTGGGCTACCTGACCGGCAAGCTGTGCAAGCTGCCGCTGGCCCAGCGCAAGGCGCTGGCGCTGGAGGTGGGCATGCAGAACTCCGGGTTGGGCGCGGCCCTGGCGTCGGCGCACTTCTCACCCCTGGCGGCGGTGCCCAGTGCGCTGTTCAGCGTATGGCACAACATCTCCGGGGCTTTGCTGTCGACGTGGTTCCGGCGGATGGAGGAGCCTGAGCCCGAGGTAGAGAACATCGTCTCTGCCAGAAATTGATGTTGCCTGCCCCGGCCTCATCGCAGGCAAGCCGGCGATGAGGCAACCACCGATCCTTGAAACTTGCCCCAGCCTCGGCAAATGGGCACTATAGTGCGCACTGTGAGGACGGCCTCACGACGCTGTGCGTGAACATACCGGGGACGGCCCCATCTTTGATAACGATGGAGACTCACCATGTCCTGGATCATCCTGTTCTTCGCCGGCCTGTTCGAAGTCGGCTGGGCTGTCGGCCTCAAGTACACCGACGGCTTCACCCGCCCCCTGCCCACCGTGCTGACGGTCGGCGCCATGGTCATCAGCCTCGGCCTGCTGGGCCTGGCCATGAAGGAGCTGCCGCTGGGCACCGCCTATGCCATCTGGACCGGCGTCGGCGCGGTCGGCACGGTGATCGCCGGGATCATCCTGTTCGGCGAATCCATGGCGCTGATCCGCCTGGCCAGTGTCGCCCTGATCATCACCGGCCTGGTCGGCCTGAAGGTCAGCGCCAGCTGACCTTCCTCCGTTACCCCTAGCGAACGTCGCCGCGCAGCAGGCTCACCTGCTCGCGCAGCGCCTCGGGCTGCGCCGCCTCCACCGGGATGGCGGCGCCGGCCACCAAGGTCACCCGCGACCACAGGCGCTTGAAGAAGCCTTTGTTCGGGTCACGGCTGAAGAAGCTGCCCCACAACCCCTGCAACGCCAACGGGATCACCGGCACCGGCGTCTCCTGCAGGATGCGGTTCACCCCGCCTTTGAACACATCGATCTCACCATCCGCGCTCAGCTTGCCCTCAGGGAAGATGCACACCAGCTCGCCATCGGCCAGGTACCGGGCGATGCGGGCGAAGGCGCGCTCGTAGGTGGCCTCGTCCTCCCCGCGCCCGGCAATGGGGATGGCGCCCGCGGTGCGAAACACGAAATTGAGCACCGGCAGGTTGTAGATCTTGTAGTACATGACAAACCGGATCGGCCGGCGGATCGCGCCGCCGATCAGCAGCGCATCGACGAACGACACATGGTTGCACACCAGCAACGCCGCGCCTTCATCGGGAATGCGCTGCAACTCACGGTGCTCGACCCGGTACATCGAGTGGCTGAGCAGCCAGATCAGGAAGCGCATGGTGAATTCCGGCACGATGCGGAAAATGTAGGCATTGACCGCGATGTTGAGCAGCGACACCACCAGGAACAGCTGCGGGATGCTCAGCTTGGCAAGGCTCAGCAGGACGATGGTGATGATCGCCGACACCACCATGAACAGCGCGTTGAGGATGTTGTTGGCGGCGATCACCCGGGCCCGCTCGCCTTCCGCGGTGCGCGCCTGGATCAGCGCGTACAGCGGCACGATGTAGAAGCCACCGAAAATACCCAGGCCGACGATCGACAGCATGATCCACCAGGCCTGGCTCATGCCCAGCAAGGCCAGCCAGTCATGGGGCACGGCACCGACCGGGACATCCCCCGAATGCCACCACCAGAGCAGGCCGAACAGGGTCAGGCCGAACGAGCCGAACGGCACCAGGCCGATCTCCACCTTGCGCCCGCTCAGGCGCTCGCACAGCAGCGAACCGACGGCAATGCCTACCGAGAACAGGGTCAGCACCAGGGTGACCACGGTCTCGTCGCCGTGCAGCCAGTCCTTGGCGTAGGCCGGGATCTGCGTGAGGTAGATCGCGCCGACGAACCAGAACCACGAGTTGCCGACGATCGAGCGCGACACCGCCGGGGTCTGGCCCAGGCCCAGGCGCAAGGTCAGCCAGGACTGCTTGAAGATGTTCCAGTCCAGTTTCATCTGTGGCGCGGCGGCGGCGGCGCGGGGGATCCAGCGGCTGGCCAGGTAACCCAGCACCGCGGTGCCCACCACCCCGGCGGCAGCCAGTACCGCGTACTGACTGGAGGACATCAGTACCCCGGCACCGATGGTGCCCGCCAGGATCGCCAGGAAGGTACCCATTTCCACCAGGCCGTTGCCGCCCACCAGTTCCTCCTCACGCAGGGCCTGGGGCAGGATCGAGTATTTCACCGGGCCGAACAGCGCCGAGTGGGTGCCCATGGCGAACAGCGCCACCAGCATCAGTTCCAGATGGTGGGTGACGAAACCGGTCGCGCCGATGGCCATGATGACGATCTCGGCCAGCTTGATGGCACGGATCAGGCGGTCCTTGGCGAACTTCTCGCCGAACTGCCCGGCCAGCGCCGAGAACAGGAAGAACGGCAGGATGAACAGCAACGCGCACAGGTTGACCCAGATCGAGCGGTCACCCTCCAGGCTCAGCTTGTAGAGGATCGCCAGGATCAGCGACTGCTTGAACAGGTTGTCGTTGAAGGCACCCAGCGACTGGGTGATGAAGAACGGCAGGAAGCGCCGCTTGCCGAGCAGGGTGAATTGCGAGGGGTGACTCATCGTCCTTGTACCTGGTTGGGCTTTGTCATTGGAGGCACGTACAGCGTGATAAGCCACAAATCTGCACGGGAATGTCCACAGGCACAAGGAACTTGTGGGAGCGGCAAGCCGCCCCTACAGGGCCACCATCAAGACTGCGCAATACACGGCGACACGAACAGCTCCCCGCGCCAGGCGCCGCGCAGGGTCCGGCTGGCCACCAGCAGCCAGAGCAGCGCCAGCGCCACCACCAGCACCTGACCGAACACCGTGAAGAAGCCCAGCCCCAGCCAAGCCGCCAACTTCAGCGTGGCCAGGCAGTACACGCCCAGCGGGAAGGTGAACCCCCACCAGCCCAGATTGAACGGCATGCCCTGGCGCATGTAGCGCAGGGTGATCAGCACCGCCGTCAGCAACCACCACAACCCGGCGCCCCACAGTACGATCCCGGCCACCAGCCCCAGCCCACGCGCCACCTCGCCCAGACCGCCCAGGCCATTGGCGGCGAACACCGCTGGCGCATCGCCACCGAGCACCAGCATGCCCAGCGCGCCGGTGCCGATCGGGCCCAGCGCCAGCCAGCTGGAGGCGGCCATGTTGGCCGGCGGCAGTTTGTGCAGGGCCATGCGCAACATGAGGATGGTGAGGATGCTGAACGCCACCGGCAGCGACACCGCCCACATCACATAGCTGGTGATCACCACCAGGAACTGCCGGTGCGCATCCACCAGGTGCGGCGCCAGCAACCCGCCACTGGCGGCGGCGACCTCCGCTGCCACCACTGGCAGCAGCCACACCGCGGTCATCTGGTCGATGCTGTGCTCCTGGCGGGTGAACATCAGGTAGGGAATCGCCACGCCGCATAGCAGCGCCAGGCCCACGTCGAGCCACCAAAGCATTTCAACCCACGGCACCACGCCCTCGCCCCAGCGCGCCAAGCCGAACACCAGGGCACCGTTGAGGATGGTGGCCAGGCCCATGGGGATGGTGCCGAAGAACATCGACACGGTGGAGTGCGCGAAAATCCGCCGCGCCTCATCGAAGAACATTACCCAGCGGGCGCCGTACAGGACACAGAACAGGGTAAACAGGCCGATGGTCAGCCACCACAGGCCCTCGGCCACGCAGTCCAACCCCGGCACCTGGACCTGATGGAAGGCCAGGGCCAGCACACCGGTACCCATGGTCGCGGCGAACCAGTTGGGGGTGAACTGGCGGATCACTTCGCGGGGGTGGGCCAACTGGCTGAACGGGCGCCAGGAAGGCGCGCGGGTCTGGGTGCATGGCATAAGGTGTCTCCTGCCCTTGTGTAAGGTAGAGATATCTTATGCCTGCAAGGAATATCTATATAACGGGTAATTTCTCTATCTGTTATCGATTTTAAAGATATAGCGGCCGGACCGGCACCTGGCATATGCTTGACCGCTGACAATGACAAGGATCAGTCGATGCTCCGCGCCCTGAAAGGCTACCCCGCTGCGGTTCGCCTGCTGTTGTTCACCACCTTCACCTTGACCACGGCCCGGGCCATCACCCTGCCCTATCTGGTGGTGTACCTGTCAACGCACCTGGGCCTGTCGGTTGGCCAGACCGGCCTGTTGGTCGGCGGCGCGATGCTCCTGGCATCCATGCTCAGCCTCTATGGCGGACACCTGGTCGACACCCTGCGCAGCCATACGCTGATCGTCACCTGCACCCTGGTGTTCGCCCTGGCCTTCCTCGGCATCGTGGCCAGCACTTCGGCGACGCTGTTCTTCTGCTTCCTGGTGATGGCCTACCTGGCCCAGACCGTGGTCGACATTGCCGCCAAGGCCGGGTTCTGCGCCCTGCTGCCAGAGAACAGACGCGGCGAAGTGTTCGCCATCAAGTACACCTTCAACAATATCGCCTGGGCCGCGGGGCCGATGCTGGGTGTGCTGCTGATCGAGGCGGACGACCACCTGCCGTTCGTGGTTTCGGCCCTGATCGGCCTCGGCCTGAGCCTGGTCTATTACCGCCTTGGCGAGCGCAGCCTGCTGAGCCTGCGCGAGGACAGGCCGGCGGCGGGGTTCGCCCAGGTCGCCCTGGGCATGCTGCGCGACCGGCGCCTGGTGTGCTTCACCCTGGGCGGAGTGCTCAGTGCCGTGGTGTTCGGCCAGTTCACCGCCTACCTTTCGCAGTACCTGGTGGTGACCCTGAACGATCCCGCCGAGGTGGCGCGTCTGGCCGGCTACCTGGTCACCACCAATGCCCTGTCAGTGATCGGCCTGCAATACCTGATCGGCCGACGCATCACCCGTCAGCACCTGATGCCCTGGCTGATGGCTGGCATGGCCATGTTCGCTGCCGGGCTGCTGGGGTTCTCCGTGGCAGCTTCGGCACCGGCGTGGTGCCTGGCCATGCTGGTGTTCACCCTGGGCGAGATCATCGTGATTCCGGCCGAGTTCATGTTCATCGACCTGATCGCGCCGGAGCATCTGCGCGGGGTTTATTATGGCGCGCAGAACCTCTCCAACCTCGGCGCTGGGCTCGGGCCGATCCTGGTAGGCCTGGCGCTGGGGCATGTGGTGCCGGTGACAGTGTTCTACCTATTGATCGGGTCGGTGCTACTGGCGGCGGTGTTCTACTGGTTGGGCACACGCAGGGCCCGCCAGGCTTAGTTGGCAATACTGGCCCATCGCGGGGCCTGCGACGTCCTGCCACTGCGACCATGGTCGGCGCTGACGAACCGCGCCCTGCGTGCCAGACTGATTGATCGGGACCGCGTTTTCTTTTTTGCTCCGGAGTTTGCATGTCGTTGTCCAGCGGGCTGATCGCCGTGGTCGCCCTGGCCTATATGGCCATCATGTTCGCCATCGCCTTCTACGGCGACCGCCGCAGCACGCCGTTGCCGCCGCGCCTGCGCGCCTGGGTGTACAGCCTGTCGCTGGCGGTGTACTGCACCAGCTGGACCTTCTTCGGCGCGGTCGGCCAGGCCGCCGAGCAGCTCTGGGCGTTCCTGCCCATCTACCTGGGCCCGGTGCTGCTGCTCATCTTCGCGCCCTGGGTGCTGCAGAAGATGGTGCTGATCAGCAAGCAGCAGAACATCACCTCCATCGCCGACTTCATCGCTGCCCGCTACGGCAAGTCGCAGAGCCTCGCGGTGGTCGTGGCGCTGATCTGCCTGGTCGGCGTGCTGCCGTACATCGCCCTGCAGCTCAAGGGCATCGTGCTGGGGGTGAACCTGCTGATCGGCGCCAACGCCGACGCCACCGGCAGCCGCGTGCAGGACACCGCGCTGGTGGTATCGCTGGTGCTGGCGCTGTTCGCCATCGTCTTCGGCACCCGCAGCCTGGACGTCACCGAGCACCACCGCGGCATGGTCCTGGCAATCGCCTTCGAATCGCTGGTCAAGCTGCTGGCCTTCCTTGCCGTGGGCGCCTTCGTGGTGTTCAACCTGTACGACGGCTTCGACGACCTGTTCACCCAGGCCCGGCAATCCGTGCACCTGAACGACTACTGGGAAGAGACCATCAACTGGCCGTCGATGGTGGTGCAGACCGCCGTGGCGATGATGGCAATCATCTGCCTGCCCCGGCAGTTCCACGTCACCGTGGTAGAGAACATCGAGCCCCAGGACATGCGCCTGGCGCGCTGGGTGTTCCCGCTGTACCTGGCCCTGGCCGCGCTGTTCGTGGTGCCCATCGCCCTGGCCGGGCAGATGCTGCTGCCGGGCACGGTGATCTCCGACTCCTTCGTGATCAGCCTGCCGCTGGCCGAGGCGCACCCGAGCCTGGCCCTGCTGGCGTTCATCGGCGGCGCCTCGGCGGCCACCGGCATGGTCATCGTCGAGGCCGTGGCGCTGTCGACCATGGTCTCCAACGACATGCTGCTGCCCTGGCTGCTGCGCCGCAACAACGCCGAGCGACCGTTCGAGGTGTTCCGCCACTGGATGCTCTCGGTGCGCCGGGTGACCATCGTGGTGATCCTGCTGCTGGCCTATGTCAGCTACCGCCTGCTCGGCTCCACCGCGAGCCTTGCGACCATCGGCCAGATCGCCTTCGCCGCGGTCACCCAGCTGACCCCGGCCATGCTCGGCGCGCTGTACTGGAAACAGGCCAACCGCCGCGGCGTGTTCGCGGGCCTTGCCGCCGGCA
Source organism: Pseudomonas sp. FG36 (assembly GCF_057809275.1). NCBI lineage: Bacteria > Pseudomonadati > Pseudomonadota > Gammaproteobacteria > Pseudomonadales > Pseudomonadaceae > Pseudomonas > Pseudomonas sp. FG36. The sequence goes on along the minus strand of NZ_JBMDJQ010000020.1, from coordinate 80,504 downwards.
TCTTCCTGTGGTTCTACACCCTGGTCCTGCCTATCGCCGCCCACAGCCTGGGCTGGTCGCTGCAACTGTTCCCGGGCCTGGCCTGGCTGCACGGCAACCCGCTCAACCTGCCGATCACCCCGCTGACCCAGGGCGTGGTGCTGTCGCTGGCGGGCAACTTCACCCTGTTTGCCTGGGTCTCGATCCTGTCGCGCACGCGGGTTTCCGAGCACTGGCAGGCCGGGCGCTTCATCGGCCAGCAGACCAGCGCCCGCCCCTCCAGCAAACCCTTGCTGGCGGTGCAGATCGACGACCTGCTCAAGCTCGCCGCGCGTTTCGTCGGCGAAGAGCGCGCCCGGCAAAGCTTCATCCGCTTCGCCTACCGTCAGGGCAAGGGCTTCAACCCCAACCAGAACGCCGACGGCGACTGGATCGAGCACACCGAACGGCTCCTTGCCGGTGTGCTCGGCACCTCTTCGACCCGCGCCGTGGTCAAGGCCGCCATCGAAGGCCGCGACATGCAGCTCGAGGACGTGGTGCGCATCGCCGACGAAGCCAGCGAAGTGCTGCAGTTCAACCGTGCGCTGCTGCAGGGGGCCATCGAGAACATCAACCAAGGCATCAGCGTGGTCGACCAGAACCTGCACCTGGTGGCCTGGAACCGCCGCTACCTCGAACTGTTCAACTACCCCGACGGGCTGATCAGCGTCGGCCGGCCGATCGCCGACATCATCCGCTACAACGCCGAACGCGGCCTGTGCGGCCCGGGCGAGGCCCAGGTGCATGTGGCGCGGCGCCTGCACTGGATGCGCCAGGGCCGCGCCCATTCCTCCGAACGGCTGTTCCCCAATGGCCGGGTGATCGAACTGATCGGCAACCCGATGCCCGGCGGCGGCTTCGTCATGAGCTTCACCGACATCACCCCGTTCCGCGAAGCCGAGCAGGCCCTGCGCGACTCCAACGAGGGGCTGGAGCAGCGGGTCGCCGAGCGTACCCACGAGCTGTCGCAGCTGAACCAGGCGTTGACCGAGGCCAAGAGCCGCGCCGAGGCGGTCAGCCAGTCCAAGACCCGCTTCCTTGCCGCCGTAAGCCACGACCTGATGCAGCCGCTCAACGCCGCCCGGCTGTTCTCCGCCGCCCTGTCGCAACAAGCCGAGGGCATGAACGACGAAGCCCGGCAACTGGTGCGGCACATGGACAGTTCGCTGCGCTCGGCCGAAGAGCTGATCAGCGACCTGCTCGACATCTCGCGCCTGGAGAACGGCAAGGTCACCCCCGACATCAAGCCCTTCGCCCTCAACGAGCTGTTCGATACCCTCGGCACCGAGTTCAAGGTACTGGCCGCCGAAAAAGGCCTGGAGTTCCGCCTGCGCGGCAGCCGCCTGCGCGTCGACAGCGACATGAAGCTGCTGCGCCGGGTGCTGCAGAACTTCCTCACCAACGCCCTGCGCTACGGCAAAGGCCCGATCCTGCTCGGTGCCCGACGTAAAGGTGAAAGCCTGTGGCTGGAAGTATGGGACCGCGGCCCCGGCATCGCCGACGACAAGCTGGCGGTGATCTTCCAGGAGTTCAAGCGCCTGGACAGCCACCAGACCCGCGCCGAGAAAGGCCTGGGGCTGGGCCTGGCGATCGCCGATGGTTTGTGCCGGGTGCTCGGGCACGCACTGGAGGTACGGTCCTGGCCGGGCAAGGGCAGCGTGTTCCGCGTCAGCGTGCCCATCGCCCGCAGCCCCGCGCCCGCGACGCCCGCCCCCGTGGAACAGGCCGGCCAGCCGCTGGCCGGGCTGCACGTGCTGTGCGTGGACAACGAAGACAGCATCCTCATCGGCATGAACAGCCTGCTCAGCCGCTGGGGCTGCCAGGTGTGGACCGCGCGCAACCAGGCCGAATGCGAGGCGTTGCTGGGCAAGGGCCTGCGCCCGCACCTGGCGTTGGTGGACTACCACCTGGATGACGGCGAGACCGGCACCGGGCTGATGGGTTGGCTACGGGCGCGTCTGGGCGAGCCGGTGCCCGGCGTGGTGATCAGCGCCGACGGGCGCAACGAGACCATCGCCCTGGTCCATGCCGCGGGCCTGGACTACCTGGCCAAGCCGGTCAAGCCGGCAGCCCTGCGCGCCCTGCTCAATCGGCATCTGAGCCTGGTTCAGTAAGGACCTCGTCGCTCAGGGCGCGCTCGACCAGCTCGGCCGGCAGGCTCTTGCTGGCCCGTGCGCCGAGCAGCTTGAGCTGCTCGCTGCGGCTGACCAGGTTGCCGCGCCCCTCGCACAGCTTGTTGCGTGCCGCGGCGTAGGCCTTGTCGACCTGGGCCAGGCGGGTGCCGAGCTCGTCCAGGTCCTGGATGAACAGCACGAACTTGTCGTACAGCCAGCCGGCGCGCTCGGCGATCTCGCGGGCGTTCTGGCCCTGGCGTTCCTGTTTCCACAGGCTGTCGATCACCCGCAGGGTGGCCAGCAAGGTGGTCGGGCTGACAATCACGATCTGCCGGTCGAAGGCCTCCTGGAACAGGTTGGGCTCGGCCTGCAGCGCCGCCGAGAAGGCCGCCTCGATGGGCACGAACAACAGCACGAAATCGAGGCTGTGCAGGCCCTCCAGGCGGTTGTAGTCCTTGCTCGACAAACCCTTGACGTGATTGCGCAGCGACTGCACGTGCTGCTTGAGCGCAGCCTCGTCGTTGTTGCCGACAAACTGCTGGTAGGCCGTGAGGCTGACCTTGGCATCGACCACCACCTGCTTGTCGCCCGGCAGCATGATCAGCACGTCGGGCTGGAACCGCTCGCCGTCGGCGCTCTTGAGGCTGACCTGGGTCTGATACTCGCGGCCCTTCTCCAGCCCCGCGTGCTCCAGCACCCGCTCCAGGATCAGCTCGCCCCAGTTGCCCTGAGTCTTCTGGCCCTTGAGTGCCTGGGTAAGGTTGGTGGCTTCGTCGGACAGGCGCAGGTTGAGCTGTTGCAGGCGCTCGAGCTCCTTGCCTAGGGAGAACCGCTCACGGGCTTCCTGCTGGTAGCTTTCCTCGACACGCTTCTCGAACGCCTGGATGCGCTCCTTGAGCGGGTCGAGCAATTGGCCCAGGTGCTGCTGGCTGGTCTGGGCGAAGCGTTGCTCGCGCTCATCGAAGATCCTGGTGGCCAGGTCGGCGAACTGGGCGCGCAGGGTGTCGCGGGCTTCCTGCAAGTCTTCCAGGCGTTGCTGGTGGCTTTCCTGCTGCTCGCGCAACTCGGCCTCCAGCCGTGCGGCCTGCGCCTCCAGGCGGCGCAGCTCGGCCTCACGGTTGGCGCGCTCGAGGTGCCAGGCGTGGGCGGCGTCGCGGCTGTTGTCGCGGTCGATCTGCAACAACTCCAGCTCACGCCCCTGGGCGGCGAGCTGGGTCTGCTTGACGGTGTTGGCCTCGCTGAGGTCGCTGATCTCGTCACGGCTGGCCTCCAGTTGCGCCTGCAGGCCAGCCTGGGCCAGTTGCGCGGCGGCAAGGCGCTCTGCAAGCAGCGCTTGCTCGGCCTTGCGCGCACCCTGGCCGCGCTGTACCTGCATGACCCAGCCCAGGCAAGGCACGGCACCTGCCACCAAGCCCAGCAGAATGCTGGTCAGATCCACTGTCATGCCTACCCCGATCGAACACTGATTGATGCTGCGCAGCTTATCAGGCTGCTGGCGCGGTTGCCTGTGCAGCCCTGTCGCGGGCAAGCCCGCGCCTGTTCAGGCTGGGAACCACTGACGCAACAGCCGCCGCGCCTCCTGCGAACCCTGCCCCGCCGCCAGCTCCAACCAGTAACGTGCCTGTTCAGGCTCCTGGGCCTGGCACAACCGGCCAAACTCCAGCTGTGCCCGACGGTCGCCGGCACGGGCCGCCTGACGCAACAGCTCATGACCGATACGCCGGTCGCGGGCATTGCCGCAGTCCCGGCAGAGCATCTGCCCCAGGCGGCTTTGCGCCACCACCACGCCCTGGCGCGCCGGTTGCTTGAGCATGCGCCCGGCCAGGTGCTTGACGCTGGGTTTGTCGCCCAGGCGCGGGCTGTCGAGCAGCCACAGGGCCACTTTCAGGGAAAAGCGCTTGGGGGACGGCAGCGATGGAGAGGCATCAGGACTGGCGAAGTGTTTACCGCGAAGCTTCATGACCAACAGCAAGGGTGACTCGAGAGGCGCGCCACTCTACTCGATTTTTTGCAAACTGGCCCGGGCGACTTTCGGCTGATCGACATTTTTTTCGATGATTTTTTCTTGACGTTTTCGCGGTGAAAATGCCCATGCCAGACCGCGCCACCAATTGTCGGACAATCGATGAAACAGCTGGCACGCCCGTACTAGAGCAAGCGCCCGGGACAATCCACAGAACCTGTGGATAACTCGGTGGACAACCCCTGAAGGCAGCCCGCAAACCCCTGTGAAATGGGGCTTTCAGTCAAACTGTCGATTTTTTCACCAGCAAAAATTAGTGTTTTTTTTCATTGACTTAAGCCCCCAGTCAAGTCATTGGCGAGCCTTCCACAGGATGTTGCAAGTGCGTTACAAGTCTCCGGGCGAGTGTGTACAAGTGCACCAACAAACGGCACGACCGCGCCCGAAAACAGCACATCCAGGCGATTGCCGGGGCATTTGCCCCTCTTCACAGCAGGTGCAATAGGCGACATAATGGTCGGCTTCCCGCAAGAAAATAAAAGCTTGCCAACCCTTGTATGTTCGCGTAGGGTTGCGCCCTGTTAGTACCCAGCTGAAGTCATTCTGGCCACTTAGTCCCTACAGCCCGGCGCTCAAGACGAGCAGGCGCTGCCCCATCGGGACCGGCCCATTCGATGATTCACTCGGCAAACCCTTGCCCAGCACGAATCACGTTTTCAGATTGATCAGGATCTTCCCCGATGCCCAGAACCCTGGTGTCGGTGTGCTGCCTGCCTTCTGTCGTACCTACCAGTCAGCCCAGCGCCACTTATTGCATGCGCCCTTCTGGCTGCCCTGTTCCAGTCAGGTTCTGCGTCTCCTTAATAAAGACGTCACTGGAACGTTTCTATTGTGCACGGATCAAACACCGTGTCTTACGCAGGAACATCCAACAATATGAGTAACCATCAACAAATCCAGGCTGCCTTTGGCACCCTTTCCCAGGCCTTCGCTCCACTCAAGTGCCTTATCGTTGCCCCACGCAAGGGCAGCTTCAGCTTTACCCTGGTCGACGAATACGGTGTGGCTTGCCACAGCGAGCGCCTCTATCCGGAACAATACAACCGGGCCGAGCCGCTGCAGGCCGTGATCGAGCGTGCGCGCCAGTCGTTGACCGCATGAATGAATGGCAGGTGATTCACCCCATGAATACACCCTGCACGCGCCAGCCTGAAGGTAATTGGCTTAATCGCCAGCGGGCATATGCTCCGCGCCTTCTGGCTGCAATCGATTTAAAAACAGCCCTTTACACCACAGTTATCACACTACACTTCAACTCGAGCGGCACCTGCCGCTTCCGGCGGGCCTGACCACTCACCAGCTGCCAAGCTCCAGCGCCCGTCGGCCCTTTTCGTAAGAGGCCATCATGGGCATCGCTGCGAACGAGTTGAGTCGATACGTGATCCGACCGACCCTGATCTACCTGGGCCGCCACTGCGACAGCGCAGAAGCTTTGTTACTGGGCGTTGCCGCAAGCCAGTCGGGGCTGGGCGCTGCCCTGCATGACCGACGCGGCCACGGGCTTTACCGGATCGGTGAGAATCGTCACAGTTGCTTGTGGGACGAATACCTCGCACGCGACCCCGAACTGGCCAGCCTGGTTCGCGGCCTGGCCAGCCAGCACGCCTTTCTCGGCGGCCCCCACCTCGAACTCACCGTCAACCTGCGCTATGCCACCGCCATCGCCTGGATGCTCATAGAAGAGCAGGCCACGCCGCTACCAGCCGCCGACGATCTACTGGGCCTGGCGCGGATCTGGCGGCAGACCTTCCACCCCCAGGGGCGCCTGCGGGATTTCACCCACGCCTGGCACCAGTGCATCGAGCCGATGCTTACCCACGCCTCCTGAACAGCCACGTCCTACAACCGGAATAAACGGAATTTTGGTCGGATTGTCCTACAAAACCGCTCTATCTCCTGCGTTCTAGCCTATAGCGCAGCGCGGCATTTGTTGGTAGCGTTTCGCCCCGGAGATCCCAAGGAGTTTCTAATAATGAAAAAAGTTATGCTCAAAACCTCTCTCGGCGTTGCCGTTGCCCTCGCTTCTAGCCAATTGCTCGCCAGCGGCTTTGCCCTGAACGAACAGAGCATCAGCGGCATGGGGACAGGTTTTGCGGGTCGTTCTTCTTCTGCCGAAGATGCCAGCACCGTGTATGGCAACCCGGCGGGCATGTCCCGCCTGAAGCGCGATCAGATGACCGTCGGTGGTGCCGCGGTCATCGCCAAGTCCGATATTTCCGGACGCGGCAGCAACAAAGGGGGGGAAATGGACGGCGACATGGTGCCTCTGGTCGGCGTGCCGATGGGTTACTACGTCAAGTCCATCGATGACCACTGGAGCGTCGGTTTCGGCGTCTACGTGCCATTCGGCCTGGTCACCGACTACGGCAGCGACGATGCCGCGCGCTACTGGGGCAAGAAAAGCCATGTTCAGGTCGTGACCTTCCAGCCGACCGTGAGCTATGCGTTCAACGACAAGGTCTCGATCGGTTTCGGCCCGACCATCAACCGCATCGAGGGTGAACTGGGCTCGAACCTGGCCAGTATCTCGCCGCTGCGTCCGGCCGACGGCGAAGTGAAGATCAAGGGTGACGACACCGCGGTTGGCTACAACATCGGTATCCTGGTCCAGGCCACCGACCGCACCCGCGTCGGCCTGACCTACCACTCGATGGTCGACTACAAGCTCGAAGGCAAGACCAAGGTCAGCTACCCGCTGCTGGGACTGGACGGCAACAAGTTCGATGCCACCCTGAAGATCAAGACCCCCGAGTCGGTGGACTTCTCGGTCACCCACGAGCTTGACGACCAGTGGACCCTGTACGCAGGCAGCACCTGGACCCGTTGGAGCCGCCTGGAGAACATCACGGTCAACAACGAAGTGCCGGCAGGCCCTGCCGGGCAGTTCGCGACCATCAACGAAGAGCAGAACTGGCACGACACCTGGGCTCACGCCATTGGTGCCTCGTACAAGGTCAACAAGGAATGGGTCCTGCGTACCGGTTTCTCGGTTGACCAGTCGCCGACCAACAACACCAACCGTTCGCCGCGCATCCCCACTGGCGATCGCAAGATCTTCAGCATCGGTGCCGGTTGGAGCCCGTCCGACGACATGACCATCGACGTGGCCTACTCCTACCTGTGGGAAGAGGACACCAAGGTCAACAACCAGCCGCACAGCCTGACCGAAGCCGGCCTCAAAGGCAGCTACCAGGCCAAGTACGAAAACAGTGCCCACGGCATTGGTGCTTCGCTGACCTACCGCTTCTGAGTGTCACCCGCTGCATGAAAAATGCCGCCCTCGTGGTAATGCTGGTCAGTTAAGATTTCTTCAGCATTACCGGGGCTGCTTTGCAGCCCTTCGCGGGTAAACCCGCGAAGGGCTGTGTACCAGCAGTGTTCGAATCACAGGGGTCGTGACTAGACGGTATTTGCTCGAGCGTCTGCAATCAGTTTTGTCGTAGCACTCAACGACTCTCCAACACTAGAGTTTGATGCGGTATCGCCACCCTCATTCTGCCGCTGATTATTTACCCTGCCCTCACTTCTTCGAAATGCAATGAACCCTGCCACATTCAAAAAAGCCTCAACCCCCATGACGGTCAGATCAACAACTTTAGCAGTCTTATAATAGTCTTCCAGACCTGGAATCATCTCTTCGGCACTCAGATACGGATCAACTCCATAAAAGTCCTTTAATTTATCCCAGCCTATTCCAGCCAAATCAGATAGACCTGCCAAAACAACCACGCCTCTCTCGACCCAAGTGGCCTGCCCGCCCTCCGCCATCTTTTGGTGACGACGAACATTTTTTGCAAACAGGAATCCTCTTGCAGCACTGATTAACGTCTGACCACTGGGGTCTCGGTAGTTGATGGGATCACCACGGCAATAGGCATAGGTATTGGTGCCCCCCTCACCGAACGGGCTCAGTCGATCAGGGGAGTGAAAACGCATTAAAGCAGGGCTGTAGGTGCGACACCCATTACCCAGATGATAGGTTCCCATCAGCGCCTCACAGGCCATACCACAGTATGCCAGACGAGGCCCGATCACTACCGGCAACACACCATAAGGGGAATAACTTCTGACTAATTGACCATCTCCAACAATCGACTGTTGTCCATCGAACTGAAAAAGTTGTGAGGTTTTCATTTCACGTTCTTCATGGTTCAGGTTCTATCGAGAAACTAGCACTTCCCCAACAGTGAGAAAACTAGTAAAAATGCTAGTTCCTTCCTTCCCGCGCCCCAAAAACCAACGTGAAACTCAAGACTACTATTGATAAAAACTGGCACAAAGCGTCCCTTCACCAATATGACGGTAGAGCGCGTCCACGCATGAAGTCAACCTTGGCGGCACTTCATTACGAGCGGACATTCAAGGCTGCGAAGCAATCGCCTTCTCTATCGCCGCCGTGAACGCCGGATCATCCGGTTTGGTAAGGCTGGAGAAATTGCCGATCACCTTGCCCTTGCGGTCCACCACGTACTTATAGAAATTCCACTTCGGCGCGCTGCTCTGCCGGGCCAGTTCGACGAACAGCGGGATCGCGTCCTTGCCGCGCACCGGCTGGGTCTTGGTCATGGTGAAGGTCACGCCATAGTTGGCGTAACAGACCTTGGCGGTCTTCTCGCTGTCGGCGTCCTCCTGCTTGAAGTCGTTGGACGGCACGCCGAGCATTTCCAGGCCCTGTTCGTGGTAGTCCTTGTAGGTCGCCTCCAGGCCTTCAAACTGCGGGGCGAAGCCGCAGTAGCTGGCGGTGTTGATCACCACCAGCGGCTTGCCGGCAAAGCGCTGGCACAGGTCGATCTGCTCCTTGCCGCGCAGCTCGGGCAGGCTGCCCTGGAGCAGCGCCGGGCAGTCCGCCGCCCAGCTCGAAGTGGCGGCGGCCAGGGCCAGCAGGGGTAGGGTCAGCCAGCGCGCATGCATGATATCGGTCTCCTGCACATGATTCCGTGAATGTGCAGGGTAGCGCTTAACACAGGCTCATGCCCAACTGCATCAGTGCCAGGCCGCCCTTGTGCCAGCCCCACCACACCAGCGCCAACAGCAGCACTGCGGCGACCAGCAGCAGGCCGCGCCCCAGCAGGCGGTTCATGCCGCCTGGGCCTGCAGGCGGGCGACCGGGCGTTCGCGTACCGGCCAGTTGAGCGCCGCGGCCAGCAGGCTGAGCAGGATCGAGATCTGCCACACCAGGTCATAGCTGCCGGTCTGGTCATACACCACGCCGCCCAGCCAGCCGCCGAGGAAGGCGCCCAGTTGGTGGAACAGGAACACGATGCCGCCGAGCATCGACAGGTTGCGCACGCCGAACAGCGTGGCCACGGTGCCATTGGTCAGCGGTACCGTGGACAGCCACAGCAGGCCCATGGCGATGCCGAACAGGTAGGCGCTGAACTGGGTCACCGGCGCCCAGAGGAAGAGCACGATGACCACGGCGCGCAGCAGGTACAGGCCGGTTAGCAGGCGCGGCTTGGACATGCGCCCACCCAACCAACCCGCGGTGTAGGTGCCGACGATGTTGAACAGGCCAACCAGCGCCAACACCGTGGTGCCGGTAGTCGCCGGCAGGTGTTGGTCGACCAGGTAGGCCGGCAGGTGCACGCCGATGAACACCACCTGGAAACCGCAGACGAAAAAGCCCAGCGCCAGCAACCAGAAACCGGAATGCGCGCACGCTTCACGCAATGCCTGGCCGAGGGTCTGCTCGGCGCCATGGCTGGGCAGCGGGCGGTCGCGCAGCATGCCCACGAACGGCACGATCAAGGCCACCAGCAGGCCCAGCACCAGCAAGGCCGTCGACCAGCCCAGCCACTGGATCAGGCCCAGGGTGCCGGGAAGCATGGCGAACTGACCGAAAGAGCCGGCTGCGCTGGCGATGCCCATGGCCATGCTGCGCTTCTCCGCCGGCACGGCGCGGCCGACCACGCCGAGGATCACCGAGAACGAAGTGCCGGACAGGCCGATGCCGATCAGCAGGCCGGCGCTGAGCGACAGCGACCAGGCAGAATCGGCAAAGGCCATCATCGCCAGCCCGACTGCGTAGAGAATGCCGCCGATGATCACCACCTTGGCCGCGCCCAGGCGATCGGCCAGCGCCCCGGTAAACGGCTGGGCCAGGCCCCAGATCAGGTTCTGCAGGGCAATGGCGAAGGCGAATACCTCGCGGCCCCAGCCGAAATCGGCGCTCATCGGCGCCAGGAACAGGCCGAAACCATGCCGCACCCCCAGCGACAACGCGAGGATCAACGCCGCCCCCAGAAGTACCCAACCGCTGCTCCGCCAAAGGGAAGTCATTGTCGTTGTCTCCAGCCCATCGCAAGGTTGATACGGGTATATACCCGCTTTTAATCGTCGTGTATCAGGCAAGTTGCTCCAGCAAGCGCACCAACTCGTCACGCTGCTCCTCACCCAGCCGCTTCACCAGTTGCGCCTGGGCCTGCTGCCAGGCCGGGTAGGCGGCATCCAGGCATGCCCTGCCCGCCTCACTCAACAGCACCACACGGTTGCGCTGGTCTTCTCCGTCGGCCAGCCGCACCAAGCCCTCGGCCTCGAGCACCTTGAGGTTGCGGCCCAAGGTGCTGCGCTCCAGGCCCATGGCCTCGGCCAGGCAAGTGATGCTGGGGCGGTCGAGGCGCTGGACATGACGCAGCAGGGAAAACTGGGCGACATTGATGCCGAAGCCAACAAGGGCCTCGTCGTAATGCCGGCTCACCCCACGGGCGGCGCGACGTAGATGGGTACAGATGCATTCACTGGTCAGCATGGATACGTGTATATACCCGCATCAACGACGTTGCAAGACATTTCAAGGGATGATTCCGGGCTGCAGACGCCGACGGATCGGCTCGAACTCCGCTGTGGCCTTGCGCACCAGTGGGTCAGGCGCTCCCTTGTCGATCGCCTGCCAGTACCGCCAGGGCACCTTGGCCGAACCCAGTTCGTAGTCCATGCCGTCCCAGCTGTCTTCGCGGAAGCTGTAGAACGCCCAATGCAACTGCTGGCGATCAAGCACCGTGAGCACGTCCTCCAGGTATTGCCGGCAACCGGGCAGGCGGCGCATGCAACCGAACTCGCCAACCACCAGGCGCGAACGCGGCAGCTTGATGGCAGCAGCCCAATCCACCGGCTTTTCCAGGTAGCGCGCGACCTGCCCGGCGTCCCACTGCTGCGTCTTGCCGGCGAACGGTACCGGCCCCGGGTAGGCGTATGGTTGGCGACGGGCCAGGTTCGGCGCACTGGTGGCGGCATAGGGCTCGTACATATGCACGCTGTACAGCACGCGCTCGTCCTCCAGTGCCGCGGGCCAGTAGCCGAAGGCATCGGCAGCGGCGTACCAGCCGGCATCGACCATCACCGGCGTCTTGCCATCGACCTCGCGGATTGCCGCCAACAGTTGCCGGTAGAGCGCAGGCAGGTCACGCGGCCCGCCCTGCTCGCGGGCGTACCACTGCTTCATCAGCGCGAGGTCGGCATGCTCGGCCAGGCCACCCTGTTTTTCAGGCGTAGGCTCGTTGACGAGGTTGTAGGCGGCGATGGCCGGGTGATCCTTGAGCGCCAGGGCAACGTCACGCCAGAAACGCGCGGCCTGGGCCCAGAAACGCTTGTCCTGCCACAGGCGGTCATCGAAACGATTGTCATTGTTCTGCGCCCAGCGCATGCCGGGAAGCGACAGTGGCGTGATGACTACCTTGAGCCCCGCGGCGTGGGCGCGGTCGAGCACTTCGACCAGTTGCCGCAGGTCGCTGGCGGCCAGGCCCTGGTAATCGTCGGCATTGCCCAACAGGAAATCGCGCTTGGCCGGCTGCCATTTGTCGTACGACAGGCGTACCCAGCTGGCACCGTAGCCTTTCAAGGCGTCGAAGTAGGCCTGGTCCGGGGGCAGGCGATTGAAGCTGTTGCCGCCATGGCGCGGTGTATCCCAGAAGTCGATCAGCTCGGCGGCGCTGGCGGGCATGCCGGCAAGCATAAGCATGCCGGTGAGGATCCAGTGGTGCATGCGAGGCATTCCTGGTAGTGGGCGAGCGCACGAGGATAGAACAAGTGCCTGGTAAGGATTTCCGCTTTTTCCCGCAGGATTTTTCAGGCGTTGCCTACTGCAATGCCAGGCCAAGCACCACCACCAGTTCCAGCAACTCGAGCAGTGCCCCGGCGGTATCCCCGGTAGTCCCTCCCAGGCGCTGGCACATCAACCGGCGCAACCAGGTGAACGCCACTGCCGCCAGCAACAACACCCACAGTACCGGCCAGCCGCCCAGCGTCACGCAGAGTGCCGCGCTGCCCAGCAACACCCACGCGGCGCCGCGCCGCGGCAGATGCTCGGCCAGTGCCGACCCGAGCCCACCGGGGCGCACATAGGGGGTACCGAGGAACAACCCCAGCATCGCCGCGCGCCCCACCACCGGTGCCAGCACCAGCAGGCCGCCAGCCCCCCGCTCGACCAGTACCCACAGGGCACAGAACTTGAGCAGCAACACCAGTACCAGGGTGACCACGGCAATCGGCCCGCTGCGCGGGTCCTTCATTATCTGCAAAGTGCGCTCGCGGTCGCCGAACCCACCCAGCCAGGCATCGGCGCTGTCGGCCAGGCCATCCAGATGCAGCGCGCCACTGAGCGACACCCACAGCGCCAGCAGCAAGGCCGCGTGCAGAGGGGCCGCCACGCCATGCAGCAGCTGGCTGGCCAGCCAAAGCAACAGACCGAACAGCAGCCCCACCACGGGATAGAACAGCAGCGAACGCCCCATTTCCTGTGGCGCCGGCATACCCGGCAGGCGCACCGGCAGGCTGCTGAGAAACTGCAGGGCAATCCAGAACGGCAGCATCTCAGCGCACCTCGCGCAACTGACCGTCTTCAGCCACAGCCAGGCGTACCAGCGCGCCATGGCCGACCTCGACCTGCAACAATTGCTCACGTGGCAGCCCGCGCGCACGCGCCAGCAGCAAGCGCATCACCCCGCCATGGGTCACCACCAGCACCCGCTTGCCGGCATGCTCGCGGTGCAGACGCTCGACCGCGGCCAGCACTCGTTCGGCAAAGGCCAGCACCGGCTCGCCCGCAGGTGGGGTGAACGCATAAGGATCACGCCAGAACAGCCCCAGGGCATCGGCGTCGGCCTGCATGATCTGGGCGGCGCTCTGCCCTTCCCAGTCACCAAAATGCAGCTCGCGCACACCCGCCTCACGCTGCACCGGCAAGTTGATCCGTGCCCCCAGGTCTTCGGCAAACGCCGCGCAACGCTGCAACGGCGAGCTCACCAGCACATCCCAGGGGCCGGCAGCGACGGTGGCCTGACGCATCTGCGCCCAGCCGTTTTCGGTAAGGGCATCGTCGAGGCTGCCGCGCAAGCCGCCGCCGAGCTCGGTCTCACCATGGCGCAACAGCTCGAGGATCATGCCGGACGATCCGCCACCGCGGCCTCGGCAAAGGTCGCCATCTGCCCGTGCAGGGCGCAGGCCAGGCGAATCAGCGGCACCGCCAGCGCCGCGCCGCTGCCCTCGCCCAGGCGCAGCCCCAGGGCCAGCAGCGGCTCGGCCTCCAGCGCCGCCAGCAGGGCCTTGTGGCCTGGCTCGGCGCCCTGGTGGGCGAACAGCAGCCACGGGCGGCATTGCGGGTTGAGGCGCACCGCCACCAGCGCGGCGACACTGCAGATGAAGCCGTCGACCAGCACCGCCACGCCGTGCTGGGCGCAGGCCAGGTAGGCACCTGCCAGCGCGGCGATTTCAAAGCCGCCGACACAGGCCAATGCCTGCAGCGGCTGGTCGGCGCGCAAGCCGTGCAGCACCAGGGCACGCTCGATCACCTCGGCCTTGTGGCGCACGCCGGCGCTGTCCAGGCCGGTGCCCGGGCCGCTCAGCTCACGCGCCGGGCAGCCCAGCAAGGTACTGGCCAGCGCGGCTGCGGCAGTGGTGTTGCCAATGCCCATTTCACCGCCGATGAACAGCTGGGCGCCGTTGTCGAGCGCGCGCAAGGCACTGTCGCGGCCGGCCTGCAACGCCGCCGCCAGCTGCGCGTCGGTCATCGCCGGCTGGCGGGCGAAGTTGGCGGTGCCGGACCCAAGATTCAGGTGATGGACACCGGGCAGTTGCAGCGTCGGGTCGATGGTACCGAGGTCGACCACCTCCAGTTGAGCATCCAGTTGGCGCGCCAGCACGCTGATCGCCGCGCCACCGCCGACGAAGTTGCGCAGCATCTGCCCGGTCACCGCTTGCGGATAGGCGGAGATGCCCTCCTCCACCACGCCATGGTCGCCGGCGAAGATGGTGATGGCGACCCGCTCCAGGCTGGGACGCTCGCGCCCCTGCAAGCCAGCCAGGCGTACTGCCAGGCCTTCGAGCTGGCCGAGGGAGCCGGCCGGTTTGGTCAGCTGTTGCTGACGGGCGCGGGCCTGGTCCATGGCGGCGCTGTCGAGGGGTTGGCAGGCGTCACGCCACCACATCGGGGTCATAAGGCTGGTCCTTTGAGCATGAGAGGGAGGCCGGCGACGGTCAGCACCACGCGCTGGCAGCGTTCGGCCACGGCCTGGTGCAACGTGCCTGCCAGGTCGACATAACGGCGGGTCAGCTCGCCCATGGGCACCACGCCCAGGCCGGTTTCGTTGCTGACCAGGATGATCGTGCCCGGCAGTTGCGCCAGGCTGGCGAGCAGCGCGTCGCGCTCCTGCGCCAGGCGCTGGTCATCCTCGAGCATCAGCAGGTTGGTCAGCCACAGGGTCAGGCAGTCCACCAGCAGGCAGCGCCCTTCGGCTGCTTCGGCGTGCAGCACGGCGGCCAGCGCCACGGGCTCTTCCACCAGCCCCCAATGGGCCGGACGCCGTTCACGGTGCAAGCGCACGCGTTCATTCATCTCGCCGTCCAGCGGCTGGCTGGTGGCGATATAGGTCACCGGCAGGCCGCTGGCTTCGGCCAGTTGCTCGGCCAGGCGGCTCTTGCCCGAACGGGCGCCGCCGAGGATCAGGCTGTGCATTTCAGGCGACTCCACACAGTTCGCGCAGGCGCGCGGTGTCCAGGTGCTGCTCGACCAGATCGGCCAGGCGCTCGATATCGCGCTCGCGCAGGGCCTCGTAGTCGATGGTCTGCGCATCGGCCAGCCCGGCCCAGCGCAGCAGCGCGGCGCACGACTGGCTACCCTCGAACAGGCCATGCAGGTAGGTGGCGAGGATCTGCCCGTCGGCGCTGATGGCGCCATCGGCACGGCCGTCGGCCAGCTGCACTGCGGGGCGCTCCAGCGCTGGGCCGCTGGTGACGCCGGCATGGATTTCATACCCCGCCACCGGGGCCTGCTCGAGATCGAGCGTGCCCGCCACGTTACGCAACTGCTTCTCGGATTCCAGCACGGTGCTGTACGCCAGCAGGCCCAGGCCATCACTGGAGCCGGCCGGCCCCTCCAGGCCCAGGGGATCATGCACCTGCTCGCCGAGCATCTGCAGGCCACCGCAGATGCCGATGAGCTTGCCGCCATAACGCAGGTGCCGGGCGATGGCCGTGTCCCAGCCGCGCTCGCGCAGTTGCGCCAGGTCGCCGCGCACGCTCTTGGAGCCAGGCAGGATGATCAGGTCGGCTGGCGGAATCGGCTGGCCCGGGCCGATGAACTGCAGGTCCACCTGAGGGTGCAGGCGCAGCGGGTCGAAGTCGGTGTGGTTGCTGATGCGCGGCAACACCGGGACGATCACCTTCAGCAGGCGCTCACTCTTTTCGCCCTGGCGCGTATCGATACCATCCTCGGCCTCCAGGTGCAGGTCGGTGACGTAGGGCAGCACGCCCAGCACCGGCTTGCCGGTGCGCTGCTCCAGCCAGTCAAGGCCAGGTTGCAGCAGGGCGATGTCGCCACGGAAACGGTTGATGACGAAGCCCTTGACCCGCGCCTGCTCGCTCGCCGACAGCAGCTCCAGGGTGCCGACCAGATGGGCGAACACGCCGCCCCGGTTGATATCGGCCACCAGGATCACCGGGCAGTCGACGGCCTCGGCGAAGCCCATGTTGGCAATATCGCCGGCCCGCAGGTTGATCTCCGCCGGGGAGCCAGCACCTTCGACCATCACCACCGGATAGGCTTCGCTCAAGCGCTTGTGGGAGGCCAACACCGCCTGCATGGCGATGGTCTTGTAGTCGTGATAGGCCACGGCGTTCATGCTGGTCACCGCCCGGCCATGGACGATCACCTGCGCGCCGGTGTCGCTGTTGGGCTTGAGCAGCACCGGGTTCATGTCGGTGTGCGGCGCCAGCCGGCAGGCCTGGGCCTGCACCGCCTGGGCTCGACCGATCTCGCCGCCGTCGGCGGTCACGGCGCTGTTGAGCGCCATGTTCTGTGGTTTGAACGGCACCACGGCGATGCCCTGGCGCAGCAGCCAGCGGCACAGGGCGGTGACCAGCGTGCTCTTGCCGGCATCGGAGGTGGTGCCTTGCACCATGAGGGTGGTCATGCCGATTCCTTGTGGTAGTCCGCCAAAGCCTGGGCCAGGCGTTGTTCGTCCGCCGCCGTGGCGGGCAGGCCGAAACGCAGCGCCGACGGCCGCTCGAACAGCCGCACCAGGATGCCCCGGCGAGCGAGATAGTCATGCAGGTGCGCGGCACGTTCGTCACGCACGTACTGGAACAGGTCGCAGCCACCGCTAGGTGGCAGGCCAGCGCCTTCGAGCGTCATGGCCAGGCGCTGGCTGGCCTGGGCGCAACGGGCAATCTGCGCCAGGTGCGTCGCCTCGTCGGCGAAGCACGCCTGCCCCAGCACTCGGGTCGGGCCACTGACGGTCCAGGGCCCAAGCGCCTCGGCCAGTGGCCGCAACACATCCGCCTCGGCGACGACGAAGCCCAGCCGCACGCCGGCCAGACCGAAGAACTTGCCGAACGAGCGCAGCACGATCAGCCCGGGTTGTCCGGCCTGATCGACCACGCTGTGTGCCGGCGTGTTGTCCATGAAGGCTTCGTCCACCAGCAACCAGCCACCCCGCGCAGCCAGACGCGCATGCCAGGCCAGCAGCCGTTCACGGGGCACACAGCGACCGGTGGGGTTGTTGGGATTGACCAGCACCAGGACATCCAGGCTGTCGAGTACGTCCTCGACCTGGGCCTCATCCAGCTCGACCAGCGCATGCCCCGCCCGCGCCCAGGCATGCGGATGTTCGGCATAGCATGGCGTCAGCACCCCGACCCGAGTGGTCGGGCGCAGGTACGGCAAGGCCTGGATCGCCGCCTGCGAGCCGGCCACCGCCAGCAGCGGCTGCGCGCCATAGTAGCGCCGTGCAGCCGCCTCCAGGCCGTCCTCGGTCTCGGGCAGTCGAGCCCAGGCGTCCACGGGAATCGGCGGTATCGGGTAGGGCCAGGGTGCGATACCACTGGACAGGTCGAGCCACTGGTGCCGAGGGATCGCGTACTGTTTCACCGCCCGTAGCAGGCGGCCACCGTGCTCAAGCATTCAGGTAGGCTCCCACGCAGATCAATAGCACCCACAGCCACACGCCGCGCTGCACCAGGCTCCAGCCACGCTCGATGGCATCAGCGTCGGCCATCGGCCCCTCGCCCAGGCGCGGGCGTTCGTGCAGCTCGCCGTGATACACCGCCGGGCCACCCAGCTCCACCCCCAGGGCACCGGCCCCCGCCGCCATCACCGGGCCAGCGTTGGGGCTGTCCCACAGCGGCGCCTGCTTGCGCCAGCAGGCCAGGGCCAGGCGGGTCTTGCCCAGCAGCGCATAGGTCAGCGCCACCAGCCTGGCGGGAATATAGTTCAGCCCATCGTCGATGCGTGCCGCGCACCAGCCGAAGCGCTCGAAACGTTCGTTGCGATAGCCCCACATGGCATCCAGGGTATTGCTCAGGCGGTACAGCACCACCCCCGGCGCCCCGGCCACGACGAACCAGAACAGCGCGGCGAATACCGCATCGCTGCCGTTCTCCAGCACCGACTCGGTGGCCGCCCGGGCCACGGCAGGCTCATCCAGTTCGCGGGTCTCGCGGCTGACCAGGTAACCGACGCGCCGCCGCGCCTCCTCCAGGTCGCCCTGGCGCAGCGCCTGGGCCACTGGCAGCACATGCTCGCCCAGGCTGCGCAGGCCCAGGGCGCAATACAGCGCCAGCACGTCCACCAGCCAGCCGATAACAGGCAACCAGGAAAGGATCAGCGCCAGCAAGGTCAGCGGCACCACCGCCAGGAACCAGGCCGTGACACCGTGGCTGCGCCAGCCCCGGCCACCGGCGTTGAAACGCTGCTCCAGGCGCGCGGCAAGGTTGCCGAAACCGACCAGGGGATGGCGCCGCCGCGGCTCACCCAGCAGTGCATCCAGGGCCACGCCAGCCACGGTCAGCAAGGCCACGCTCATGGACATTCCCCCCACTGGTTCTCGTACAGCATGTCACTCAACGGCCGTTGCTCGGCCCAGTCTTCCAGCACCAGCATCGGCGCTGGGTAGAATTCGGTCACCGGCCCCAGGCACAGCACCGCCATGGGCTTGGCGCCTGCGGGCATGCCCAGCAGCTCGGCCAGAGCCTGTGGCTCGAACAGCGACACCCAGCCCATGCCCAGCCCTTCGGCCCGCGCCGCCAGCCACAGGTTCTGGATGGCGCAGGCCAGCGAAGCCAGGTCCATCTCCGGCAGGGTGCGGCGGCCGAAGACATGCGCCTCGCGCTTGTCCATCAGCGCAGCCACCAGCACCTCGGCGCAGTCGTTGATGCCTTCGACCTTGAGCTTCATGAACTCATCGGAGCGCTCGCCCAGGGCTTCGGCGGTGCGCAACCGCTCCTCCTCCACCAATGCCTGGATACGTTCGCGCAAACCGCGCTGGCTGATACGAATGAAGCGCCAGGGCTGCATCAGGCCCACGCTGGGGGCCTGGTGAGCAGCGGCCAGCAGACGCCCGAGCAACTCGGGCGCCACCTCGCCGCCGGCGAAATGGCGCATGTCGCGGCGCTCACCGATGGCCCGGTAGATCGCAGCGCGCTCAACGGCGCTGTACGCGTGTTCGCTCATGGTCGCAACAGCGCCGCCGCCGCGTCGGGGTTGGACGGAAAATAGAAATGCACGTAGGAAGCGGTCAGCCGTCCCAGGCGGTAGACCGCCTCGTTGCCGCGTCCGCCGTTGGGGCTCAGGCCCCGGGCAATCGGTTCCAGCTCGGTGCTGGTCAGCGAATGGTGATAGGTGTGGCCACGCAGGGTGCCTTCGGGCAACTCGACGGCCTGCAGGGCCAGGGCCGCCAGGCGCTTCTGCATGGTCGCCTCGCCCGGCAGCAGGCCTGCCAGCGGCGCACGCACACCGGCCACATCGGTCAGTGCGTCGAGCAGGTAGAGCATGCCGCCACACTCGGCCAGCAGCGGCTTGCCCTCGGCGTGGTGGCCACGGATCGCCTCCAGCATCGGTGCGTTGGCGGCCAGGGCCTGATGGTGCAGCTCCGGGTAGCCGCCTGGCAGGTACAGGCTGTCTACATCAGGCAGTTCCCGATCATGCAACGGCGAGAAGAATTCGAGCTGCGCGCCGAGGCTGCGCAGCAGATCCAGGTTGGCGCCATAGGTGAAGGCGAAGGCTTCGTCATGGGCCACCCCGATGCGCACCCCGGCAAGCGGCGTGGTCACGCCCAGCGGCTCAGGTCGGGCAAAACCGACCGGTGGCGGCAATGCGGCATCGCAGCTGGCACCGAGCGCTTCGGCGGCAGCATCCAGGCGCGCATCCAGGTCGTTGAGTTCACTGGCCTGGACCAGGCCGAGGTGGCGGCTGGGCAGCTCGATGCCACGCTCGCGGGACAACCCGCCATACCAGCGCAGGCCTTCGGTGAGGCTGCCTTCGAGCAACTGCGCGTGGCGCAGGCTGCCAACCCGGTTGGCCAGCACCCCGGCGAACGGCAGGTCGGGCTGGTAACGCGCCAGGCCCAGGGCCAAGGCACCGAAGGTCTGGGCCATGGCCGTGCCATCGATCACCGCCAGCACCGGCACGCCGAAATGGCGGGCCAGGTCGGCGCTCGACGGCGTGCCGTCGAACAGCCCCATCACGCCTTCGATCAGGATCAGGTCGGCCTCGCCCGCCGCTTCCCACAGCAGGCGACGACTCTCCTCGGCACCGATCATCCAAAGGTCCAGCTGGTAGACCGGCGCGCCACTGGCACGCTCGAGGATCATCGGGTCGAGAAAGTCAGGCCCGCACTTGAACACCCGCACCTTGCGCCCGAGGTTGCGGTGCAGGCGGGCCAGGGCGGCGGTGACCGTGGTCTTGCCCTGGCCCGAGGCCGGGGCCGCGATCAGCACGGCGGGGCATTGTCGCGAGTCACTCACAGCTCGACGCCCTTCTGTGCGCGGATACCGGCCTGGAAGGCGTGCTTGAGCATGCCCATCTCGGTGACGGTGTCGGCCAGCTCGATCATTTCCGGCTTGGCTGCACGACCGGTGACGATCACATGCTGCATCGGTGGGCGGGCCTGGATGTCCGAGAGCACCTGGTCGAGGTCGAGGTAGCCATGCTTGAGGGCGATGTTGAGCTCATCGAGCACCACGAACTGGATCGACGGATCCTGCAGTAACTGGCGCGATACCGCCCACGCGGCCTCGGCGGCGGCGATGTCACGCTGGCGGTCCTGGGTCTCCCAGGTGAAGCCCTCGCCCATCACGTGATAGCGCACCTGCTCGGGGAAGCGCCGGAAGAACAACTCTTCGCCGGTGCTGTTGCGGCCCTTGATGAACTGCACCACGCCGCATTGCATGCCATGGCCCAGGGCGCGGGCGAGCATGCCGAAGGCCGAACTGCTCTTGCCCTTGCCATTGCCAGTCAGTACCAGCAGCAGGCCGCACTCGTTGGGGGAATTGGCGATGCGCTCGTCGATGATCGCCTTCTTGCGCAGCATGCGCGCCAGGTGACGTTCGTCGCGTTCGGTGGATTCGCTCATCAGGGGTCTCCGCAGGCTGTCGCCGGTTGGCGACAGGGAAAAGGCGGGCAGACGGAGAACGCGCAGGAGCCGTGGCCCCAGGCCACATCGCACCGCACATCACCCTCCGTGATGCCGTTGGCAGTGACAGGCCGGTCTCCGGGCTCGCGAGCGGGACATGCCCGGGCCACGCGCCTTCTCGGGTACTAGTGTCCCTGCGCAGCCTTCTACTCACCTACCGTTGCGGGGGCAGCGCCGGATTCGCGCCTGCTGGCGCCCACCGGCTTCCCAGTTTCACCCTGCCGAACCTCGGTTCGCCGGGCACCTGAAACACGCCGCGAAGGTTAGAGGGTTGCACCGGGAGCGTCAATCGAACGAGGACCGATCTGGCCTGGATCAATGGCCGATTCGCCAGCTTGTGCCACACTCAAAGCAGTGATATCACATAGCCACCATTTCGGCTGACCTCGATCACAATGACAAGGAGCGCAGCATGCAAGGCCTGATCATCAACAACCCGCGCCTGGAATTCCTGCGCCCGGCCCTGGAACGCTGGGTCGACTGCATCGACCGCTTCAACCAGTTCCAGGGCGACAACGAAGCCCCTTACTGGCACGGCGCCGCCGCCAATGCCGGGCTGCTCGCGGCAGCGGCCTGGCAGGCCGAGCTGGTGGCGCTGCAGCAGTACACCAGCAAGAAGCAGCGCGACGAAGGCGAGCGCGAAGCCCGTGGCGACCTGGCCATCAGCAGCGCCGAGGAGTCGATCCACCTGCACACCAGCCAGCGCTGGCCACGCATTGCCCGCCTCGACCTGGCGCCGGCGCTGCAGGAAACCGCCAACCAGGCCAAGGCGATCGCCTACGCCAGCCAGCTCAAGGCCGGGGCTTTGTTCGTCACCCCGTGGAAGGCCGGCCAGCACGCCAGCCCCGAGGAGCTGCAGGACCTGGTCGACGACCTGCAGAAACACACCGCCTGCGCGATCGCCTGGTACTTCCCCTATGCCTACCGCAAACTGCACAACGAATCGGGTCAGTATTATCCTGGCGTGGCCCTGCTGCTCAAGCAGGCTTGAGGTTGATCAGCCCCCGAAGAAACGGCTTGCCAGCGCCTGATTGTCCAGCCTGGCGGCGTACGCCTCCAGGTCGAATGGCTGTCCGGTGCGCAGGTCGTAAAAGGTCCCGTTTGCGGGGCGCTGCACCTCATTGAGCACTACGTTGACGAAGCGGTAATCCTCCCCTTCGATCTCACTCAAGGCGGCTATGCGAAAGCAGGTACCCGGCAGGAACAGGGTCTCGGCTTCCGGCGGGAGGCTTGAAAACAAGGTAATCGGCACCCCATGCTGGTAGTGTCCGGTTGGCAGCTCGAACACCACCGAGGTGTCATCGAACACGCCTTCGAGTCCCAGGGCAGTGCGCTGATCGAGGTCGGCGGCGAAGCGACGCACGATGTATGGGTTTTCCGTAAAAGAAGCCAAGTCGGTGTTGACCAGCAGATCGCCGACCTTGAGCTGACCACTGCGGAAATGATGACCACTGGTGCCGCGTCCGCCAAAACCGCCCCGATACAATGGAACCCCGTTATCCACCGGCAGATCGCTCAATGTGTCGGCAAGCTTGTTCACATAGCTCACCTCATCGCCATAGGCGAACTCCCGCCGCCCTTCGCGCAGAAACTTGTTTATCTCCGAGTCTTCCTCGGTGTAGGTGTAGATTAGATCGTTACGATAGTGACCCCCTTCACGGAAGGTGTATACCGGCGCGTCATCGACCGTGATGTAAAAGAAGCCATCCGTATCCAGAAGGCTGCCCGCCCCGGCCACCGATGGAAACACCCTTTCAGCCAGCAACGCACGATGCCGAGCCTTGGCGATGTTCGACAGGGCGCTGGTACGCAACGGGTCGGTGCGCATGTATTCGTCCCAGAACGCCGACCCTGCCCTGACCAGGCCCGCTTCGCCCGAGGGCGGATTCCCGCCTGCCAGCCGTGGCCGCTCCAGCAACTCCCACTCCCCTGTCTCGGACAGCCGGACTGGCTGGATGGGCACATAGGCAAACGGATTGTCCGGCGGCACGATGAGCCAGTGCTCGAATTCGGGACTGTAGCGCACCCGGTAAGGCAGCCCCTGCAAAGTGATCCACGTCTCCCCCGAAGCCCCCAGCTCGATTCCCACGAGCCATCCCTGGGCCCGGATCGGCGCGTTGAGCACCTTGTTGGCCACGCGCCCTGCCAACTGCGTACCTGGGGTTTCCGACACCGCCCAACCACTCAACGATAGGCCGCGCTCGTGAAAAGGTGCCACATGAGAGAGCGATGCCAAGCTGCTGCCAAATCCGACCTCGACCATGCCCAGGGCTGCGAAAACGCTCTCGACAATCGCCATGCGCAGCGCCGCCTTGCGCCCTTGCACATCCCTGGCATGGAGCGCGGCATCGACATCCAGGCCGACCTTGGCCACTGTCGCCCCGACCAGGACCAAGGTTGCCGGCCAGCCCAAAGGGGCGAAGCCACCGAAGATCTGCAGGAAAGCGCCCAGGTAGCCACGCCACATGCCCTTGCGCAACTCACTATTGCTGATGATGCTCTCGGCGCTGCGGCGCATTTCCGCCTGCGCTTGATCGGCCAGCAAGGCAAAGTAATTGCCCGCCACCGGCTGTGCAGTGGCCATGAGCAACGTCAGCGTCTGCGTGGCGTCGGGTGCGTCGGCCAAGGCCTGGAGCGCATTGCGGATCGCAGTGGCTGCCAAGGCATGTGGGTCAGCTACCAGGGCGGCCAGGTAACCGGCCATCACCGTGTCGTTCTGGAGTTGTCGGCGAAGCCATGCTGCCATTGCCATAGGCGACTCGAAGGCGTGCAAGGCCTCCTGCGCCCAAGGCAGATACAACACTGCCCGACCTCCGGGCAAGTGGAAGCAACTCATAGCTGCCCGTTGGCTGCCACCCACGGCATACCAGTTCACCGTGAGCGGTGACGCGGCATGCCGGCGCAATCCCTCGAGCGTCGGCGTCGCCTCGAGTGTCGTCAGCTGTTCGTCCACCCTCTGCCGCAGATACTGGGCATCAGCCTCGGTCAGGCAATCCGCCTTGCGCGCGGCAGCGATGTGCGCCAGCAGGTTGACCTTGGACAGGACACGGAAATCTTCAGCATGGCGAGACCAGAACAGGGCAACGTGCTCACGATGCTTCGCAGCGAAATCGAGTGCCCAGAAGTCATCCCGGACATCCCCCGCCAGCAGCCTGACTTCGTTGCGCTCGTCAAAGCACGTTGCCCCTGAGGGTTGCCGATAGAAACCGCCGTATACGTCCAGCTCATCGCTCGCCTCCTGAAACGGCAGGTCGAAGCGCTGGATCATCAACTGGAGAAAATCCATGGAGCGGGCCGGCGGCCCGCTGTGGGCCCAACCGGTGAAACTGCGGCTACTGGAACTGGCGTGATTGAACTGATGCCACCACACCCTCTCGGGGTCCAGCCGCTTGCCCGTGCGCCTGAGCAAGATTGCCCGCGCATTGCTCAAGGCCAGCTGATAAGGGTCGGGATAGTCCTGCAGTACGTCGTCGACGAGCTGGACGAGGGCATGCCCTGCGCCAAGCACCTGAAGGTTATGGCAGAGGGTGTGTTCGAGAGATGTCATGTTCGATTCCTGAAGCTGGGCTGGAATCGAACATGATCCAAAAAGGCGCGCGATACGTTGGGGTAGATACCTATGCCCGGGATACTCAACGCGCCAGGGCTGAATTGCTCCGAAGCGTGATCAGGGGTTCTGCGCCAGGTGCCCCTCCGGGATCACCCGCTTGGCCTGCAGGTAGGCCTTGGCCCAATAGCTGTTGGACAGGTAGTCCAGGCGCACGGTACCGCCAGCGGACGGTGCATGCACGAAACGCCCCTCGCCCACGTAGATCCCGGCATGGCTCACCTGCGAGCCACCGCCAGTGGCGAAGAACACCAGGTCGCCCGACTGCAGGGCGTTGATATCCACGTTCGGCGCACGCATCACGATCATGTCGCGGGTAGTGCGCGGCAGGTTGATGCCGGCGGCGTCACGGTACACGTAGCCAATCAGGCCGCTGCAATCGAAACCGGCGTCCGGCGTGTTGCCGCCCCAGCGATAGGGCGTGCCCACCAGGCCAATGGCGCGGAACAGCACATCGTCCGCCGCGGGCGACGACGGCGACGGGTTGAATACCATTGGGGCCTTGGCCATCGGTGCCGGAGCGGGCGCACGGCTGGAGCAGGCCGCGAGCAGGGCCACGAGGGAGAGGAATGCGAAGCGCGCCAACATCGCCATGATGTAAACGTCCTGTCGGGAAGCCCTCGGCCATGACCGAAGGTAAAAAGAGTTGAGAATTTAGATTAGCTGCTTTCTGTAAATGCGCACGGCGGCGAGCTTTTCAGCTACGCCGCCGTGGCAGGGTACAGCATTTTGATATCAATTCAATTGCGCGAGATCGTGGTTGGCGCCATGGCGAGCGCGCGTTTGGCCTCGATGAAGGTCTTGCTCCAGTAGCGATCGCCCAGGCTGTCGATGCGCACGCCACCGCTGCGGCGGCTGCTGGAATGGATGAACTGGTTGTCACCCAGGTAGATGCCGGCGTGGCTGACACGACCACGACCGTTGGTGCTGAAGAACAGCAGGTCGCCGGGCTTGAGCTTGTTGCGGGCGACTTTCGGTGCGTCGACGTTGATCATCTCGCGGGTCGAGCGCGGCAGGTTCATGCCGGCCTCTTCGCGGAACAGGTAGCCGATGAAACCGCTGCAGTCGAAGCCGGACTTCTCGGAGGTGCCACCGAAGCGGTAGCGGGTACCGATCAGCGCCATGCCGCGTTCGAGAATGCTGTCGGCCAGCACGGGCAACTGGTACGGCTTGCTGTTGCTGGAAAATGCCTCGAGGTCATCTTCGCTGGCGAGCTCTTCCTCGGTGAATACGGAAGAGGCAGAGGCCTTGGCCTTGGCCTTGACCGATTGCTCGGTGGCCATGCGTTGATCCTGCGAAGGCG
This sequence comes from Pseudomonas sp. FG36, assembly GCF_057809275.1. Classification (NCBI taxonomy): domain Bacteria; kingdom Pseudomonadati; phylum Pseudomonadota; class Gammaproteobacteria; order Pseudomonadales; family Pseudomonadaceae; genus Pseudomonas; species Pseudomonas sp. FG36. The sequence goes on along the minus strand of NZ_JBMDJQ010000020.1, from coordinate 54,538 downwards.
CGACCGGGCCGGTGGAGGCACAGCCGTAAAGAAGGGTGACAAGTGCAAGTGGCACGAGGGGTGCGAAGCGCTTCAGCATGGGCACGACCGTGTCTGTAGTCCTTTAGAAGGGGGAAACTATGCCTTCTATCGGACCCATTTGCAAATTTTATCGAAAAACATGTGACTTTTCCGATTCGACGCTCTGGCACCGTGTTTTCAGCGCTACCAGCCGAGGGTTTCCTTGAGGAATGGAATGGTCAGCTTGCGCTGGGCCTGCAAGGAAGCCTGGTCGAGACGCTCGAGCAGGTCGAATAGCGCGCTCATGCTGCGCGTGCCACGGGTGAGGATGAAGTGGCCAACTTCGTCGGTCAGGTGCAGGCCGCGGCGCGAGGCGCGCAGTTGCAGGGCGCGCAGCTTGTCCTCGTCGGACATCCCGCGCATCTGGAAGATCAGCGCCAGGGTCAGCCGCGACTTGAGGTCGGCCAGCTTGATCGGCAGCTCCCGCGGCGAGCTGGAGGCTGCCAGCAACAGGCGCCGGCCACTGTCGCGCAGGCGATTGAACAGGTGGAACATGGCCTCTTCCCAGTCGGCCTTGCCCGCGATCACGTGCAGGTCATCGATGCATACCAGCTCGTATTGCTCGAGATGGTCGAGCAGTTCGACGCCACGCTCGAGCAATTGCGCCAGGGGCAGGTAGACGGCGGGCTCGCCGAGTTGCTGGAAGCGGTGGGTGGCGGCCTGCAACAGGTGGGTACGGCCCACGCCCTGCTTGCCCCACAGGTAGATGAGGCTTTCGGTCCAGCCGGCGTCGGCTTCGCAGAGCCGCTCGACATAGCCCAGTGCCGCGGCATTGGCGCCGGGGTAGTAGTTGATGAAGGTGGCGTCGTCGCGCAGACGCACACCCAGGGGCAACTGGATCGGTTTCATGCTCGCGGGCGGTCGCGGGGACCACAGGGGGCCTTTGATGAACAGTGTGCAAAGTCTATACCCGCAACGCGGGCGGCACAATCCGGCAGGGGAATAGCACAAGTAAAATCAAGCAGTTGCGTTGCTGGTCAAGCCCGCTCCGACGCCCCTGAGTGTTCAAGACTCCGGGCAAGGGAGCGCGCTTGCCCCGCGATTGTTCACAGATCCGGGTCTATTTCCCCGGCATACATGTCCGATTCCTTGTACAGGTCGTGGACATGGCGCAACAGCACCATGATCACCGCCGCCACCGGCAGCGCCAGCAGCACCCCGGTAAAGCCGAACAGCTCGCCGCCAGCCAGGATCGCGAAGATCACCGCCACCGGATGCAGGCCGATGCGATCGCCCACCAGCAGCGGCGTCAGCACCATGCCCTCCAGCGCCTGCCCGACCATGAACACCGCGACGATACCGAGCATGGGATAGAGGTCGCCGCCGAACTGGAACAACCCGGCGACCAGCGCCGCGCCGATACCGATGATGAAGCCCATGTACGGCACGATCGCCGCCAGCCCCGCCAGCATGCCGATCAGCAGGCCCAGCTCCAGGCCCACCAACATCAGCCCCGAGGAATAGATGACACCCAACGCCAGCATTACCAGCAGTTGCCCGTGCACGAACGCCCCGAGCACCTCGTGGCACTCGCCGGCCAGCCCCACCACTTGCGGCTCGCGCTGGCGCGGCAGCAGGCTGCGCAGCTTGGCCATCATCAAGTCCCAATCGCGCAGCAGGTAGAAGCCCACCACCGGGATCAGCACCAGGTTGGCCAGCCAGCCGATCAGCGCCAGGCTCGAGGCGGTGGCCTGGGACAGCAGCACGCCGACGATATCGGTGGTCTGGCCCATGTGCTCGCCGATCGCGGCCTTGATCTTGTCGAACTTCCAGAAGCCATCCGCCAGGCCCAGGCGGCTCTGCACCCAGGGCAGCGCCACGTGCTGCAGCCAGTCGAGCATCTGCGGCGCCAGCTCGTACAGGCGCAGCAGCTGCTTGGCCAGCATCGGCACCAGCACCAGCAGCAGGGCCAGGAAGATCAGGGTGAACAGGCTGAACACCACCACCACGCCCCAGGTGCGCGACAGCCCGAGCCGCTCCAGGCGATCGACCAGCGGGTCGGCGAGGTAGGCCAGCAGGATGCCCACCAGGAACGGTGAGAGGATGTTGTGCAGGAAGTACAGCAGCACGGCGATTACCAGGGCCGCGCCCAGCCAGATCCAACGACGCATGTCAGTCATTCGCGCCACTCCTTACCAGCGAAAGCGCAGGCCGTCGAACGGCGTTGCGGCAGTGGTGGGCGGCGGTGTGCCGGTATCGCCCTGCGCGCTCGGCGCAGGCGGGGCGGCGGCTGGCTCGGCAGGCAGCTCCTGCAGCTTGGCCAGGCCCAGCTGGGCGCGCAGTTGCTCGCGATTGCCGCTGACCCGGTAAGTCAAGGTGCCGCCCTCTGCCATCTGCAAGCGGGCGCCATAAGGCTCCAGTACCCGGCTCAGTTCGGCGTACCGCTGCAGGTTCATCCCCTGCACCTGTACCTGCAGGTCGCTGCTGGCGCCGGGCCGCGTGACATAACGCGGCGCCAGGCGGTTGCTCACCGCCAGCAGCACCGCATCGGCCAGGGCCGCCTGGTCGCTGCCCTCGGCGTTGCCCTGTTCGCGCTGGTCGCCCAGCCACAACTGCCACTTGCCCTGCCACTTGCCGTCGGCCTCATGGGCGTGCACCGCCAGCAAGGCGTCGGCGCCATAGCGCTCGGACGCCTCGCGCAGCGGCGCGGGGTCGTTGCCCTCGAGCAGCTTGGCATTGGCCACCAATTGCTCCTGCAGATCGGCCAATGGCAGGCGCAGGGGCAGGCCGCGATGCTGGGCAGCCCGACGCAATGGCTCGGCGGCGCTCTGGCCATCGCCGACCAGGCTGCTGCCCTCGACACTGTCGTTCAACCACCAGCCCAGGACCGACGGCCGGTTGCTGCCCCACAATGCCAGCCCGGCCTGGCGCAGGGCGCGCTCGGTGCTGCCGGGGTCGAACTCGACCAGCACCGACTCCGGTGGGCCTGCCTCGGTACCGACCTGATTGATGATCTGTTGCGGGTCCTTGCGCAGCGCGGCCAGTGCCGGGTTCTGCGCGGCCTTCGGGTCGCCGGTCAGGCGCAGCACCAGGGTATCGAGCGCCTTGCCGGTCGCCTGGGCGCGGGCCTCGCTGCCCTGCCCTTCGACGGGCTCGCGAACCTGATACAGGCCCGAGACGGTTTCGGCCTGCGCGAGGGTGCCGGCCACAACGAGGCAGGCGCCAGCAAGGAAATTGAGAAGACGCATTGAGGATTCCTGTCCAGATGACCTTGGGGCGACGCGCCCTTGCCTGTGGGCTGTGACCGCGCCACGCTGGAAAATGCTCCGTCGTGCCGCACCTTTGCGCACGTCGCCATGCCTATACCTTATACAGGCGCCGACGCGGCAACCAGTCGCACGGGGTGAAACAGCGCTTTTTGCCCAGATTTCCCGCCTGCCCGTCGGCCTGAGGATGGCCGCCTTGGGGCAACCCTGATAAAATCGCGCGCCTTCGCAGACCAGTGACGTACAGGCAGCCGCCGTTTCTGAAAGTGGCCTTGGCCGTCCCGGTCGTTTTTCTGAATCCCTCCCTCCTAAAGGCCTGGATCAATGAGCAAGCAACCCTCCCTGAGCTACAAAGACGCCGGTGTAGACATCGACGCCGGCGAAGCACTGGTCGAACGCATCAAGGGCGTCGCCAAGCGCACCGCACGCCCTGAAGTCATGGGTGGCCTGGGCGGCTTCGGCGCCCTCTGCGAGATCCCGGCCGGCTACAAGCAGCCGGTGCTGGTCTCCGGCACCGACGGCGTCGGCACCAAGCTGCGCCTGGCGCTGAACCTGAACAAGCACGACAGCATCGGCCAGGACCTGGTCGCCATGTGCGTCAACGACCTAGTGGTGTGCGGCGCCGAGCCGCTGTTCTTCCTCGACTACTATGCCACCGGCAAGCTCAACGTCGACGTGGCCGCCACCGTGGTCACCGGCATCGGCGCCGGTTGCGAACTGGCCGGCTGCTCGCTGGTCGGCGGTGAAACCGCCGAGATGCCAGGCATGTACGAAGGCGAAGACTACGACCTGGCCGGCTTCTGCGTCGGCGTGGTGGAAAAGGCCGAAATCATCGACGGCTCGAAAGTGGTCACCGGCGATGCCCTGCTCGCCCTGCCGTCCTCCGGCCCGCACTCCAACGGCTACTCGCTGATCCGCAAGATCCTCGAAGTCTCCGGCACCGACATCGACAACACCCAGCTCGATGGCAAACCGCTGGCCGACCTGCTGATGGCGCCGACCCGCATCTACGTCAAACCCCTGCTGCAGCTGATCAAACAAACCGGCGCGGTCAAGGCCATGGCCCACATCACCGGCGGCGGCCTGCTGGACAACATCCCGCGCGTGCTGCCAAAAGGCGCCCAGGCCGTGGTCGACGTGGCCAGCTGGCAGCGCCCGGTGGTGTTCGACTTCCTGCAGGAAAAAGGCAACGTCGACGAACATGAAATGCACCGCGTGCTGAACTGCGGCGTGGGCATGGTCATCTGCGTGGCTCAGGACCAGGTCGACAACGCCCTGAACGTGCTGCGTGCCGCTGGCGAGCAGCCGTGGGTCATCGGCCAGATCGCCGAGGCCGCCGAAGGCGCCGCCCAGGTCGAGCTCAAGAACCTCAAGGCACACTGATGCCGGGCAAGACCTGCAACGTCGTGGTACTGCTGTCGGGCTCCGGCAGCAACCTGCAAGCGCTGATCGACAGCAACAGCGCCAGTGACAGCCCAGTACGCATCCGCGCGGTGATTTCCAACCGCGCCGATGCCTACGGCCTGGAACGCGCCAAGGCAGCCGGTATCGACACCGCGGTGCTCGCGCACACCGGCTTCGACGGTCGCGAAGCCTTCGATGCGGCGCTGATGGCGCTGATCGACGGCTTCGCACCCGACCTGGTGGTGCTGGCCGGTTTCATGCGCATCTTGAGTGGCGGCTTCGTGCGCCACTATCAAGGCCGCCTGCTCAACATACATCCGTCACTGTTGCCCAAGTATAAAGGGCTGCACACCCACCAGCGTGCGCTGGAGGCTGGCGATGCCGAGCACGGCTGCAGCGTGCACTTCGTCACCGAGGAACTCGATGGCGGGCCTTTGGTCGTACAGGCTGTGGTGCCGGTTGCAACGGACGACACCGAGCAGACGCTCGCCCAGCGCGTGCACCTGCAGGAACACCAGATCTACCCGCTGGCGGTGCGCTGGTTCGCCGAAGGACGCTTGCGTCTGGGCGAGCACGGTGCATTACTGGATGGCCAGCCGCTGGCGGCCAGCGGTCACTTGATTCGATCCTAGGAGAATTTATGCGTCGCGCCCTGCTCTTGGCTCTCGCCGTGCTCGCCCTGCCCCTCCAGGCAGCTGATCTGAAGCCTTTCGCGGCCAGCTACACCGCCGACTGGAAGCAGCTGCCCATGAGCGGCACTGCCGAGCGCAGCCTGGTGAAGAACGCCAACGGTACGTGGGACCTTAATTTCAAGGCCTCCATGATGATCGCCAGCCTGACCGAGCAAAGCACCGTCAAGCTCGACAACGACACCTTGCTGCCGCAGAAGTACCACTTCGAGCGTGGCGGCCTGGGCAAGGCGAAGAAGGTCGACCTTACCTTTGACTGGACCGGCAAGAAGGTGACCGGCAGCGACCGTGGCGACGCGATCAGCCTGCCGCTCAACCGCGGCGTGCTGGACAAGTCGTCCTATCAACTGGCGCTGCAGCATGACGTGGCCGCTGGCAAGAAAAGCATGACCTACCAGGTGGTCGACGGTGACGAGATCGACACCTACGACTTCCGCGTGCTGGGCACCGAGAAAGTGGCCACCAAGACCGGCCAGGTCGATGCGGTCAAGGTCGAGCGCGTGCGCGACCCTAGCCAGAGCAAGCGCATCACCGAGCTGTGGTTCGCCAAGGACTGGGACTACCTGCTGGTGCAACTGCGCCAGGTCGAGACCGATGGCAAGGAATACGTGATCGTGCTGCAGGATGGCACGGTGGACGGCAAGGCGGTCAAAGGCAACTGATAGCACTGCCTGCAATACCCGAAGCCCCGCCTTGTGCGGGGCTTCTTTTTTGATGAGTGCCTGTATTGCCCCACGATCGGCCCCTTTATGAAACTTGTTTCATCGCTGTTTTATTTACTTAGCCTGCTAACAAACTCTATAAAGAGGGTGTGCGACACGCTGTCGCAGCCAACTGAAGCAGTGGAGTTTAACGATGACAGTCCAAGTAACCGAACGCGACGAATCGAAAATGTCCCACGAAGGCCTGGCCGCTGGTGTGCGGATCTGGGATGTGCATCAACAGGGCCAACTGGTCGGGATGTTCCATGATGAGCACCAGGCCCAGCAGTACCGCATGGAGCTGGAATACCTAGAGAACCAGCGACCGTCGCAATAACACCCTCTTCAAACGAAAAACCCCGCCTAGGCGGGGTTTTTCATGCTTACCACATCAGATCGTCAGGGATCTTGTAGGCTGCGTACGGGTCGTCCTCGTCCGCCTCCTCGACATGGGTGTTGAGCAGCAGGATGCGATTGGGGTCGCGTTCCTGGATCTTCACCGCCGCCTCGCGTGGAATCACTTCATAGCCACCGCCATGGGCGACGACCGCCAGCGCGCCGTTGCTCAGCTTGCTGCGCATCAGGGCGTTGACGGCGATGCGCTTGACCTTCTTGTCATCGACGAAGTTGTAGTAGTCCTCGGTATTCAGCTTGGGCAGGCGGGTCGCCTCGATCAACTGCTTGATCTGCGCGACACGGGCCTTCTGCTCGGCCTTTTCCTGGACCTGGCGGTTCAGTTCCTGGTCTTTTCGGGCCTTCTCGGCCTGGGCTTCCTTGGCCAGGCGCTGCTGGCTGTCGTCCACCTCGACCTGGCCTTTGTGCTCCAGGCGTTTCTGTTTTTTCTCGGCCTTGTTGGTCTGAGAAACCTGTTTCTGGTTGACCAGACCGGCTTTGAGCAATTGGTCGCGAAGGGAAAGGCTCATGGAAGTTCACTCACTTATGCATCAGCTCAGCCGCAGCTGGGCAGGTTCTTTTCCTGACGCTTGGCCTCGCCCCACAGGGCGTCCAGCTCGTCGAGGGTACGATCTTGGATGTTCAGGCCCTGCTCGCGCAATGCCTGTTCGATGAATCGGAAGCGCCGCTCGAACTTGCGATTGGCGCGGCGCAGGGCGTTTTCCGGGTCGTGGCGCAGGTGGCGGGCCAGGTTGACGGTGGCGAACAGCAGGTCGCCCAGCTCATCTTCAAGCGCATCGCTGTCGCCATCGGCCATGGCCTGCAGCACTTCGTCGAGCTCTTCACGGACCTTGTCCAGCACCGGCAGCGCGTCCGGCCAGTCAAAGCCGACCGTGGCGGCGCGCTTCTGCAGCTTGGCCGCCCGTGACAGCGCAGGCAAGGCCGCCGGCACATCGTCGAGCAGCGAGAGCTGTTCAGGCTCGCTCTTCTCGGCGCGCTCCTCGGCCTTGATCTCTTCCCAGCGCGACTTGACCTGGGCCTCGTCCAGCATGGGGGTGTCCAGCGGCGCATAGAGCTCGCCGGTGGGGAATACATGGGGGTGGCGGCGGATGAGCTTGCGGGTGATCGCATCGACCACACCGTCGAACTCGAAACGCCCTTCTTCCCGTGCCAGCTGGCTGTAGTAGACCACCTGGAACAGCAGGTCGCCCAGCTCGCCCTGCAGGTGCTCGAAGTCGCCGCGCTCGATGGTGTCGGCCACTTCATAGGCCTCTTCGATCGTGTGCGGGACGATGCTGGCGTAGTCCTGCTTGAGATCCCAGGGGCAACCGTATTGCGGGTCGCGCAGGCGGGCCATCAGGTGCAGCAGGTCGTCGAGGGTGTAGGTCATGGATTGTCCTTACCGGCCTCATCGCGGGGCAAGCCCGCTCCCACGCTGTTGTAGCGTGGGAGCGGGCTTGCCCCGCGATGGCAGTCTCAAGGGGTACGGTTACGCCGCGTCTCGATGATGTTGGGCAACTGCGAGATCCTGCCGAGCAAGCGCCCCAAGGCGTCCAGGCCGGGAATCTCGATGGTCAGCGACATCAAGGCGGTGTTGTCTTCCTTGTTCGAGCGGGTGTTGACCGCCAGCACGTTGATCTTCTCGTTGAGCAGCACCTGCGAAACGTCGCGCAGCAAACCCGGGCGGTCGTAGGCACGGATGATGATGTCGACCGGGTAGGTCTGCACCGGGATCGGCCCCCAACTGACCTGGATCATGCGCTCCGGCTCCTTGCCCGCCAACTGCAGCACCGAGGCGCAGTCCTGGCGGTGAATGCTCACGCCACGGCCCTGGGTGATGTAGCCGACGATGGCATCGCCCGGCAGCGGCTGGCAGCAGCCGGCCATCTGAGTGAGCAGGTTGCCGACGCCCTGGATCTGGATGTCGTTGCGCTTGCCGGAACGGATGCCCCGCGCCTGGCGCGGGATCAGCTCGACCGGCTCCAGGCGCTCGGGTTCGAGCAACTGCTGGGCGGCGTTGACCATATGCGCCAGGCGCAGGTCGCCGGCACCGAGGGCGGCGAACATGTCCTCGGCGGTCTTGACGTTGGCCTTCTCGGCCAGGCGCTCGAAGTCCACCTGTGGCAGGCCCAAGCGCGACAGTTCGCGTTCGAGCAGGGTCTTGCCGGCGGCGACGTTCTGGTCGCGGGCCTGCAGCTTGAACCAATGGACAATCTTGGCCCGGGCCCGCGAGGTGGTCACGTAGCCCAGGTTGGAGTTCAACCAGTCGCGGCTCGGGCTGCCGTGCTTGCTGGTGATGATCTCCACCTGCTCGCCGGTCTGCAGGCTGTAGTTCAGCGGTACGATGCGCCCGTTGATCTTGGCGCCCCGGCAGTTATGGCCGATCTCGGTGTGCACCCGGTAGGCGAAGTCCAGCGGCGTCGAGCCCTTGGGCAGGTCGATGGCGTGGCCGTCGGGGGTGAACACGTAGACGCGATCCGGCTCGATATCGACGCGCAGCTGTTCGGCCAGGCCGCCGATATCGCCCAGTTCCTCGTGCCACTCCAGCACCTGGCGCAACCAGGAGATCTTCTCTTCGTAGTGGTTCGAGCTGGGCTTGACGTCGGTGCCCTTGTAGCGCCAGTGGGCACAGACGCCCAGCTCGGCTTCCTCGTGCATGCCATGGGTGCGGATCTGCACCTCGAGCACCTTGCCCTCGGGGCCGATCACCGCGGTGTGCAGGGAGCGATAGCCGTTTTCCTTGGGGTTGGCGATGTAATCGTCGAACTCTTTCGGAATGTGCCGCCACAGGGTGTGCACGATGCCCAGCGCGGTGTAGCAGTCACGCACTTCCGGCACCAGCACGCGCACCGCGCGCACGTCGTAGATCTGGCTGAACTCCAGGCCCTTGCGCTGCATCTTGCGCCAGATCGAATAGATGTGTTTCGCCCGGCCACTGATATCGGCGTTGACGCCGGTGGCCAGCAGCTCGTTCTGCAACTGGTTCATCACATCGCTGATGAACCGCTCGCGGTCCAGCCGGCGTTCGTGCAGCAACTTGGCGATCTGCTTGTACTGGTCGGGCTCGAGGTAGCGGAACGACAGGTCCTCGAGCTCCCACTTGATATGGCCGATACCCAGGCGGTGCGCCAGCGGCGCATAGATGTCGAACACCTCGCGGGCCACGCGCAGGCGTTTCTCGTCATCGGCGGACTTCACCGCCCGGATGGCGCAGGTGCGCTCGGCCAGCTTGATCAGCGCCACGCGCACGTCGTCGACCATCGCCACGAGCATCTTGCGCAGGTTCTCGACCTGCGCCTGGGAGCCGAGCACCAGCGACTGGCGCGGGCTGAGGCTGGCACTGATGGCCGCCATGCGCAGCACGCCGTCGATCAGCTTGGACACCACCGGCCCGAAGCGCTGGCCGACCTCGGCCAAGGTCACCTTGCCTTCGCGCACCGAACGGTAGATGACCGCCGCCACCAGGGAATCCTGGTCGAGCTTGAGGTCGGCGAGGATTTCGGCGATCTCGAGCCCCGCCTGGAAACTGGACGTGCCATCGGCCCAGGAATGCTTGGCCGGGTTGCCTTTCTTCTCGACCTCATGGGCAAACTCGCAGGCCTCTTTCAACCCCGGGCGATCGAGTTGCGAATCGACGCTCACCACATGATCGAGCCATGCTTCGAGATTGATACTGCCGTCGTTGTTGACCGGCTGGTGCACTCTCACCTGTACCATCTTTGCTTTACCTTTCCATACAGCGCACCACGCGGGTGCACTGGCTATCACCTGTGCGCCCCTCACTCCCTGAAGGCCGCACCAAGAGGGCCAGCCCGGCTAGCCCGCTTCGAATAACGCCATGGCCTCGACATGCGCCGTCTGAGGAAACATGTCGAGAATCCCGGCCCTTTTTAACCGGTACCCCTGCCCGACCAGCACTTGCGCGTCACGCGCCAGCGTGGCCGGGTTGCACGATACGTAGACCAGCCGTTTCGCACCCAGCCGGGCGATGCCCTGCACCACCTCGAAAGCCCCGTCGCGCGGTGGATCCAAGAGTACCGCAGAAAAGCCCTCGGCAGCCCATCCGGCGCCCGCCAAAGGCTGCGATAAATCGGCCTGAAAAAACCGTGCGTTATGCACATTGTTGGCGTGGGCATTGGCCTCGGCACGGCTGACCATGGCCTGCACGCCTTCCACCGCCACCACCTCGCGCGCCTGACGCGCCAGGGGCAAGGCAAAATTGCCCAGGCCGCAGAACAGGTCCAGGACCCGCTCATGCGCCTGGGGCGCCAGCCAGGCCAAAGCCTGCTGGATCATCAAGGTATTGACCTGGGCATTGACCTGGACGAAGTCGCCCGGTCGCCAGGCCAGCTCCAAGCCCCAGGGCTCCAGGGCAAAGCCCAGTTGCGCCGTGGCCTCCACCGGTGCCGGCTCGCCCTCGCCTTGCAGCCACAACTGGGCGCCGGCTTCGCGGCAGAATGCCTCGAGCCGCGCCAGGTCTTCACTTGGCAATGGCGCCACATGCCGTACCAACACCGCCTCGGCGGTACCGCTGAACAGTTCCACATGCCCCAGCGCCTGCGGCTTGCTCAAGCTGCGCAACACAGTCGGCAGGTGGCGCATGATCGCCTGCAAGGGCTGTACCAGCACCGCGCAGTCGTCGATGGCAACGATGTCCTGGCTGGCCTCGGCGCGGAAACCGACCTCCAGCTGACGCGCCTTGGTGTCCCAGCGTACCGCTACCCGCGCCCGGCGGCGGTAGCCGAATTCCGGTCCGCACAAGGGAACAGCCCACTCTTCGGGCTGCACGCCGGCCACCCGCTGCAACTGCTCGGCGAGCAGGCGCTGCTTGAGCGCCAGTTGGCCGTCATGGGGCAGGTGCTGGAGGTTGCAACCGCCACAGCGGGCGTAATGCCGGCAGGGCGCCTCGCGGCGCTCGGCGCTGGCCTGGAACACCCGCTCCAGGCGCGCCTCGACCACTTTGCCGCGTGCGGCAAGCACCCGCGCCTCGACGTCTTCGCCGCCCAGCGCGCCGCTGACGAACCAGGTGCGGCCCTCGCTGAAGGCGATGCCACGGCCGTCACCGGCCACGCGCTCGATCAGCAGGCGCTGCTTCTTGCCCACCGGCACTTGTGCGGCACGGTTGCCGCCGGCCGGCTGGAAACGCAGGCCGGTATTGCTTTTCTTTCTGGACATCAGGTCGGATCGAACAGGCCGGTGGAAAGGTAACGGTCGCCGCGGTCGCAGATGATGGCGACCATCACCGCGTTCTCGACTTCACGGGACAGACGCAGCATCGCCGCCACCGCCCCGCCGGAGGATACGCCACAGAAAATGCCCTCTTCGCGGGCCAGGCGACGGGTGGTTTCCTCGGCCTCCTGCTGGGACATGTCGACCACGCGGTCGACCCGGGTGGCGTCGAAGATCTTCGGCAGGTACTCGTGGGGCCAACGGCGAATGCCCGGAATGGCCGAGCCTTCCATCGGCTGCAGGCCAATGATCTGCACCGCCGGGTTCTGCTCCTTGAGGTATTGCGAACAGCCCATGATGGTGCCGGTCGTGCCCATGGAGCTGACGAAGTGGGTGATCGTGCCCTGGGTCTGCTGCCAGATCTCCGGGCCCGTGCTGTTGTAGTGCGCGATCGGGTTGTCGCCGTTGGCGAACTGGTCAAGCACCAGCCCACGGCCTTCGGCCTGCAGTTTTTCCGCGAGATCGCGGGCCCCTTCCATGCCCTCTTCCTTGGTCACCAGGATCAACTCGGCGCCATAGGCGGTCATGGCCGCCTTGCGTTCGGCGGTGGAGTTGTCCGGCATGATCAGGATCATCTTGTAGCCTTTGATCGCCGCGGCCATGGCCAGGGCGATGCCGGTATTGCCGGAGGTGGCTTCGATGAGGGTGTCGCCGGGCTTGATCTGGCCACGCAGTTCGGCACGGGTGATCATCGACAACGCCGGGCGGTCCTTGACCGAACCTGCCGGGTTGTTGCCTTCGAGCTTGAGCAGCAAGGTATTGCTGGTGTTCCCGGCGATGCGCTGCAGGCGAACCAGCGGCGTATGGCCGACGCAGTCGGCGATGGTTGGGTACTGCAGGGTCATGGGCGTTTTCGCAATCCGGACGGCAGGGGCGCCTATCATACCGGCAAACCCGGCGCGGCCATATCACGCAATTGTCGGTGGTTATAGCGGGTAGCTATAAGCAGTTGCTCCCTGGCAGCGGGCCTGCCCGCGCCGGACCAACCGACGGCCCCGCTTCATGGGCAGGCAGGCGCATGCACAGGCGCAGGCCACGCTCGCCATTGACCGCCCACACCAGCCCACCCTGGCGGCGGATCGCATTGCGGGCAATGCTCAAGCCCAAGCCGAAGCCACCGTCCCCGGGCCGCGCCCCGTCCAACCGGGAAAACGGCGCGAAGATCCGCTCGAGGTCTTCCTCGGCCACGCCACCGCCGTCATCCTCCAGGTCGATACGCCAATACCCACCTTCACGCCAGCCGCCCAGGCGCACCACACCCGCCTCGGGCGAGTGACGGATGGCGTTGCGCAGCATGTTCTCCAGCGCCTGGGCAAGGTCGTTGAGGCTGCCCCGCACCCAGCAGTCCGCCGGCAACGCACAGTGCAACCGCCCAGGTGCCCAGCCGCTTTCGTAACAGGCATTTTCGCTGAGCAGGTCCCACAGCGCCGGCACCTGGATCGGCTCCAGGTTCACCGGGGCGCGCTCGGCGTCCTGCCAGGCCAGTTGCAAAGTGTCCTCGACCAGCTGCTGCATGCCATCCACCTCGCGGTGCAGGCGTTCGCGCAGGCGCTGCAGGTCGGTCTCGCCGTCGCAGGCCACGCGCAGGCGGCTGAGCGGTGTGCGCATCTCGTGGGACAGGTCGCGCAGCAACTGCTGCTGCAAGGCCACGGTGCCCTGCAGGCGCTCGGCCATCTGGTCGAAGGCCCTGGCCAGTTCGCCCAGCTCGTCCTTGCGCCGTGTGGTGCGCGAATCCAGGCGCGCCGCCAGCTGATCGGCGCGCCAGGCGTTGGCCTGTTCACGCAATTGATTGAGCGGCACGATCAGCATGCGGTACAGGCCGACGCACAACAGCAAGGTGAACAGCCCGGGGATGATGCCGTTGGTGACGATGCGCCAGAACAACCGGTACTGGCCCGGGTTGAAACGCTCCGGCAGCTCGATCACCAGCATGCCCTGCTCCGGCGCGCCGGGGAACGGCAGGCGCAACCAGGGCTGGCCGATACTGCGCCGGCTCATCGGCCAGTCGACGCCGCGCAGGCGGGTCAGGCGCTGGGCCTGCCCGGCGGTGAGGTCGGCGCTGCCCAACGGCTGCAGGTCGCCATCGAGCACCCCCACCCAGCCTTGCTCGCGCCCACGCATCTCGGCCAGCCAGGCGTCGACCCCATCAGCGCCGCCGCTGCGCCAGGCCTGCTCCGCCTCGGCCGCATAACCACGCAGCACTTGACGCGCAGGTTCGGAAAGGAAGGCGTCCTGGGTCTCCATATGGCGACCCCAGCTGTAGCTGAGGCCGATCATCAGCAGGCAGAAGCCCACCAGCAGGACGGTCAGTTTCCAGAACAGCGAATGGCGATCAAGCACGGTTCAGTCGGCCTCGCCCACGCCGAACACATAGCCCTTGCCCCAGACGGTGCGGACCTGCCGCTCGTGATAGCCGATGGCCTTGAGCTTGCGGCGGATCTGGCTGACGTGCATGTCCAGGCTGCGGTCATGCCGCGAGTAGCCCCGCTGCAACACCTGCTGGTAAAGGAACGGCTTGCTCAGCACCTCGTCCTGGCTGCGATGCAGGGTGTCGAGCAGGCGGTACTCGCTGGGCGTCAGCCCGGCCCACTGGCCGGCGAGGCAGACATCGGCCGCCTGCTCATCGAAGCGCAACTGCCCCGCCGCCACCTCGCGCGGTGCCTGCGCCCGGCGCTCGAAGGCCACCCGGCGCAGGATCGCCTCGATGCGCACCCGCAGCTCGGCGAAACTGAAAGGCTTTGGCAGGTAATCGTCCGCGCCGCGTTCGAAGCCGCTGATACGGTCAGCCTCGGCCCCCAGCGCGGACATCAGGATGACCGGCGTGGCGCTGCGTCGGCGCAGGCTGGCCAGGGCGTCCAGACCATTGAGGCCGGGCAGCAGGATGTCCAGCAGGACCAGGTCGAAGACTTGTCGCCCCGCCGCCTCGAGCCCCTCCAGGCCACTGCGGCACCAGGTCACCTGGAAGCCGCCACGGCGCAGCTCTTCGTGCAGGTAGGCACCGAGCACGGGGTCGTCCTCGATGGCCAGGATGTTGGTGGCGTGAATAGCTTCGGGATGCATTGGCAACTGCCATCGATTCTCAGTTGCGTGATTATTGGGCAAGCACTCCCGGCAAGGCAACCGTCGCCCGACTGACGCGCCATCTAAACAGCCGGCCTCACTTGGCAAACAAAAGCCTTACAAATGCCTGCGGCGCGGAGTAACGTTCCCGCTGATGCGCGAACAGCGCTTTTCAAGGCACATGACAGGAGACAGGTGTGCTCGACCGTTTGGGAATCCGCAGCCGCGTCCTGCTGCTGGCCTTGCTCCCCGCCAGCCTGATGGCCCTGGTGCTGGGCAGTTACTTCACCTGGTTGCAGCAGAGCGACCTGCGCACGCAGCTGCTGCAACGCGGCAAGATGATCGCCGAGCAGTTGGCGCCCCTGGCGGCGCCGGCCCTGGCCCGCCAGTCCCCGGCGCAACTGGAGCGCATCGCGGCCCAGGCCCTGGAGCAGGTCGACGTGCGCGCCGTGGCGTTCCTCACCGCCGACCGCACGCGCCTGGCCCACGCCGGCCCCAGCATGCTCAACCAGCCGCCCAGCGGCGGCACCGGCACGCAACTGCTGCAGCGCACCGGCAATGATGCCACCCGCTACCTGATGCCGGTGTTCGGCCATCACCGCGACCTGGCCACCGACGCCGTACCCGCCGAGGCCGAGCGCCTGCTCGGCTGGGTGGAGATCGAGCTGTCCCACGACGGCACCCTACTGCGCGGCTATCGCAACCTGTTCACCAGCCTGCTGCTGATCCTCGCCTGCCTGAGCCTGACCGCGCTGCTCGCCCTGCGCATGAGCCGCACCATCAACGACCCGATCAACCACATCAAGCACGCGGTCAACCAGCTCAAGGACGGCCACCTCGACGAGCGCCTGCCGGCCATGGGCAGCCACGAGCTCGACGAACTGGCCGCCGGCATCAACCGCATGGCCGAGACCCTGCACAGCGCCCACGAAGAGCTGCAGCACAGCATCGACCAGGCCACCGAGGACGTGCGCCAGAACCTGGAAACCATCGAGATCCAGAACATCGAGCTGGATATGGCACGCAAGGAGGCCCTGGAGGCCAGCCGCATCAAGTCCGAGTTCCTCGCCAACATGAGCCACGAGATCCGCACCCCGCTCAACGGCATCCTCGGCTTCACCCACCTGTTACAAAAGAGCGAGCTCAGCCCGCGTCAGCTCGACTACCTCGGCACCATCGAGAAATCCGCCGACAACCTGCTGGGGATCATCAACGAGATCCTCGACTTCTCCAAGATCGAGGCCGGCAAGCTGGTGCTCGACAGCATCCCGCTCAACCTGCGCGACCTGATCCAGGACACCCTGACCATCCTTGCCCCGGCCGCCCACGCCAAGCAGCTGGAGCTGCTCAGCCTGGTCTACCGCGACACCCCGCTGTCGCTGGTGGGCGACCCGTTGCGGCTCAAGCAGATCCTCACCAACCTGGTGAGCAATGCCATCAAGTTCACCCGCGAAGGCACCATCGTCGTGCGCGCCATGCTCGAGGACGAGCAGGAAGACAGCGTGCAACTGCGCATCAGCGTCCAGGACACCGGCATCGGCCTGTCGCCACAGGATGTGCGCACCCTGTTCCAGGCCTTCAGCCAGGCCGACAACTCGCTGTCACGCCAGCCCGGCGGTACCGGCCTGGGCCTGGTGATCTCCAAGCGCCTGATCGAACAGATGGGTGGCGAAATCGGCGTCGACAGCACGCCGGGCGAAGGCTCGCAGTTCTGGATCAGCCTCAACCTGCCCAAGGCCCACGACGACACCGAGGAGCAACCCGCCCAGGCCCTGGTCGGCCGTAGCGTGGCCATCGTCGACGGGCACGACCTGGCCCGCCAGGCATTGGAACACCAGCTCGAGGACTGCGGCCTGGCGGTCACCGTGTTCGCTTCCTGCGACCAACTGCTGCACGGCGTGCAGGCGGCAAGCCAGGCCGGGCAGCCGTTCGAATTCGCCGTGCTCGGGGTCAACCTCGGCAGCCTGGCGCCGGAACAACTGGGGCAGTACCACCAACAGCTCGAGCGCCTGGGTTGCCAGTGCGTGGTGCTGTGCCCCACCACCGAGCAGCCGCTCTACCACCCTTACCTGCCCAACGCCCACGGCCAGTTGCTGGCCAAGCCCACCTGCACACGCAAGCTGCGTCGCCTGCTGCTGGAGCTGGTGCAGCCGCGCCGGCCGGTGTGCGAGCAGCGCAGCAACGGCGGCCAACGCATGCCCAAGCTCCTGTGCGTCGACGACAACCCGGCCAACCTGCTGCTGGTGCAGACCCTGCTCGAAGGGATGGGCGCCGAGGTACTGGCGGTGAACAGTGGCTATGCCGCGGTGCAGGCCGTGCAGGACGAGCCCTTCGACCTGGTGCTGATGGATGTGCAGATGCCCGGCATGGATGGCCGTGCCTGCACCGAACAGATCCGCCAGTGGGAAGCCAGCCAGAGCGGCCCGCCCCTACCCATCGTGGCCCTCACCGCCCACGCCATGGCCAACGAAAAGCGCGCCCTGCTGCACAGCGGCATGGACGACTACCTGACCAAGCCGATCAGCGAGCGCCAGTTGGCCCAGGTGGTGATGAAATGGACCGGCCTGAGCCTGGGCTCACCGCCACAGGAACGCCCCAGTGAGCGCCTGCCCGACAGCAGCGAGCTGAAGGTGCTCGACCCGGAGGAAGGGCTGCGCCTGGCCGCCGGCAAGCCGGACCTGGCGGCGGATATGCTGGCCATGCTCCTGGCCTCGCTGGAGTCCGACCGCGAGGCCATCCAGGCCGCCCGCGACGCTGCCGACCGCAACGCCATGATCGAGCGGGTGCACCGGCTCAACGGCGCCTCGCGTTATTGCGGCGTACCGCAGTTGCGCGCGGCCTGCCAGCGCAGCGAGACCTTGCTCAAGCAGGACAGCCCCCAGGCGTTGCAGGCCCTGGACGAACTGGACCAGGCCATCAGCCGACTGGCCGAGCAGGCACGCGAAAGCGCCTGAATCCCCCACAGGCTTTGCAAGCGTCGTGGGAGCGGGGGTGCGACTTGCCCCGCGACAGGGCCGTCACAGATCAATACCCGATCTCCCTGACGGCCTAGACTGTTGCCGACTCACAGAAGGAAGCCCCCATGCGCGCCCTGTTGTTCAGCAGCCAGCACTACGACCAGGAAAGCTTCACCCGCGCCGCCAGCGCGAGCGCCCTGGAGCTGCACTACCAGTCCGCCCGCCTGACCCTGGACACCGCCGCCCTCGCCCAGGGCTTCGAGGTGGTCTGCGCCTTCATCAACGACGAGCTCAACGCACAGGTCCTGCAGCGCCTGGCCGCTGGCGGCACGCGCCTGATCGCCCTGCGCTCGGCCGGCTACAACCACGTCGACCTGGCTGCCGCGCAGCGCCTCGGGCTCAGCGTGGTGCGCGTCCCGGCCTACTCGCCGCACGCCGTCGCCGAACATGCCGTGGCCCTGATCCTGGCCCTCAACCGCCGCCTGCACCGGGCCTACAACCGCACCCGCGAAGGTGATTTCACCCTGCACGGCCTGACCGGCTTCGACCTGCACGGCAAGACCGTCGGCGTGGTCGGCACCGGCCAGATCGGCGCGGCCTTCGCCCGCATCATGGCCGGTTTCGGCTGCCAGCTGCTGGCCTACGATCCCTACCCCAACCCTGAGCTGGTCGCCCTCGGCGCCCGCTACCTGGAGCTGCCCGAGCTGCTGCGCCAGGCACGCATCATCAGCCTGCACTGCCCGCTCACCGAGCACACCCGCCACCTGATCAACGCCCAGAGCCTGGCCCAGCTGCAGCCCGGCGCCATGCTGATCAACACCGGCCGCGGCGCGCTGGTCGACACCCCGGCACTGATCGACGCGCTCAAGAGCGGCCAGCTCGGCTACCTGGGGCTGGATGTCTATGAAGAGGAGGCGCAGCTGTTTTTCGAGGACCGCTCCGACTTGCCGCTGCAGGACGACGTGCTGGCACGGCTGCTGACCTTCCCCAACGTGATCGTCACCGCGCACCAGGCGTTCCTTACCCGCGAGGCCCTGGATGCCATCGCGGCCACCACCCTGGACAACATCTCCCGCTGGGCGGCAGGCAATCCGCAGAATCTTGTAAACGGTTGATGCTAGTGTGGTGCTTTGCAAATACGACCCATAAGTCGCGCGTGATTTTTGTGCTCAAGCAAGGCGTCGCGACGAGTCGTAGCCCAGCTACGGCGAGGAGCGACAACGCAGCATGAGCGCAAAAAGCGCCGCGAATTAGGGTCGTTATTTGTGAAGCACCACACTAAGATACGCGGCATTTCTGGAGGACCCATGGTCGAACACGATTTCCGCTACACCCTTTTCAACCCGCAACACACCCTGATCGAGTGCCGCGCGCTGGTACCGGGCCGTTACCAGGTCACCGGCAACGGCGGCTCGATCCAGAAAGGCGACGCACTGCTGGTTTCGCTCAAAGGCAGCAAAACCCTGTCCATGCGCCTGACCGTGGACAGCGTGCGCCACCTGATCAACCCCACCGGGCAGTGGGTGGCCGTGGCCCAAGGGCCAGTATTCAACGAACTGGAAATCCACGAGTGGCAGGTCAAGTGCGACGGCTGCGACGCAGTACTGGACTTCGAGTTCGCCGTCGAAGCCAAGCTCGGCAAGAAGGGCCACGCCCCGGCAGCCACCGCCCGTGTCCAGGAGCTGGGCTGGGCCAGCCAGGGCGACAAGCACCTGTGCCCGCAGTGCCAGGAGCGCGCCTGAGTGAAACAGCTGCTGACCTGCGTGCTGATCGCCACCGGCCTGATGGGCTGCGCGTCGCAACCTTCGAAGCTGCAGCAGGAGCAAAGCTACCTGCTGGAGTGGATCGGTGAACGCCCGCTGATCGACTACAGCCACCTGACCCTGACCCTGGCCAGCGATGGCCGTGCCTATGGCAATGCCGGCTGCAACCACTGGTTCGCGCCCTATACGCTGGACGGCGAGCACTTAAGCTTCGGCAAGGTCGGCAAGACCCGCAAGCTGTGCGCGCCAGCGCTGATGGACCAGGAGAAACGTTTCCTGCAGGCGCTGGAGACGGTGCAGCGCTGGGACGTGTCGCCAATCGAGCAGATCCGCTTCTGGCCGGCCGAGGGCAAGCCGCTGCGGTTCTGGCCTGAGGAAGGCTGAAACCATCGCGGGGCAAGCCGGCTCCTACGTGGGAGCGACGGTGCGCCGATGCGACTTGCCCCGCGATGCAGGGTTCAGGCGCCGCCTTTCAACGCCTTGATCTTGGCCTGCAAGCCCTCGAGGGTCTGTTCGCCCAGCAATTGCTCACGCACCTTGCCCTTGTCATCGATGATATAGGTCACCGGCAGCGCCTCGCTGCGCGGCAGCTCATAGCGCTCGGCCGGGTCTTGCGCGAGCACGGTGAAGCCGATGCCGAGGGTCTCGGCGGCGGCCTTGAGGTCGGCGCCCTGCAAGCCATCGAAGTTCACCCCCAGCACCTTGATGCCCTGGGCATCCCACTGCTTCGCCGCAGCATTGAGCTCGGGGATTTCGGTACGGCACGGGCCGCACCATTCGGCCCAGTAATTGAGCACCAGCCAGTGCCCCTCGACCTGTTCGGCCTTCACCGTATTGCCGTGCTGGTCCACGCCGTAGTCCGCACCGCAGCCGCCGAGCAGCAGGCTCGCGGTGATGGCCAGTGCAGCTGCCAAACGCCTTGCCATGGGTCAATCCTTCTCGAAGTTTTCAAGCATTGAAGTCGGTCGCTGCGGTTAGAATAGCCGCCACACCCAGCTGGATGCGACCCGTCATGACCGATCTGACCCTCTATCATAACCCGCGCTGCTCGAAATCCCGCGGCGCCCTGGAACTGCTCGAGGCACGCGGCCTGGCGCCGACCATCGTGCGCTATCTCGAGACCCCGCCGGACGCCGCCACTCTCGAACAGCTGCTTGCCAAGCTGGGCATCGGCGCGCGCCAACTGCTGCGCACCGGCGAAGACGAATACAAGGCACTCGACCTGGCCAACTCGGCCCTGAGCGACGCTCAGCTGATCAAGGCGATGGTCGAGCATCCCAAGCTGATCGAGCGCCCGATCCTGGTCGCAGGCAACAAGGCCGTGATCGGTCGCCCACCCGAGAAGGTCCTGGAGATCCTGCCGTGAGCGAACCCTACATCCTGGTGCTGTATTACAGCCGCCACGGCTCGACCAGCGAGATGGCCCGGCACATTGCCCGCGGCGTCGAGATGGCCGGCCTGGAGGCGCGCCTGCGCACGGTGCCGGCGATCTCCACCGAGTGCGAAGCCGTGGCCCCGGACATCCCGGCCAGCGGCGCGCTGTACGCCACCCTCGACGACCTGCGCCACTGCGCAGGCCTGGCCATGGGCAGCCCGACCCGCTTCGGCAACATGGCCGCGCCGCTCAAGTACTTCCTCGACGGCACCAGCAGCCTGTGGCTGGGCGGCGAGCTGGTGGGCAAACCAGCGGCGGTGTTCACTTCCACCGCCAGCCTGCACGGCGGCCAGGAAACCACCCTGCTGTCGATGCTGCTGCCGCTGATGCACCACGGCATGCTGGTCACCGGCCTGCCCTACAGCGAGTCGGCGCTGCTCGATACCCGCGGCGGCGGCACCCCGTACGGCGCCAGCCACCATGCCGGTGCCGACGGCAAGCGCGAGCTGGACCAGCACGAGATCACCCTGTGCCGCGCCCTCGGCCAACGCCTGGCCAACACCGCCAAGGCCCTGGGTGGCCAGCGTGGCTAGAAAACCCAAGGTGCTGCCGCCACTGGAGTGGCTCGCCCCACGCGTACGGCTGACCCGCGCCCTGAGCCTGGCCTGCTTCTTCGGCCTGATCGCCCTGCTGGTGGTGAACAACCTGTGGTTCGCCAACCTGCACGGGGCGCGGGTCGAGGTGATCCTGGCCATCGAGCTGATCCCCCTGCTGCTGCTGCTGCCGGGCATGCTGATGGGCAGCGCCCGGGCGCATGCCTGGACCTGCTTCGTGGTCAATATCTACTTCATCAAGGGCGTGCTGGCCGCCTTCGACCCCGCCCGAGCGGTGTTCGGCTGGGTCGAAGTGCTGGTGAGCCTGGGGCTGTTCGTCAGCGGCTTGCTGTTCGTGCGCTGGAAGTTCCAGCAGGATCGACGCCTGGCCGGCGAAGGTGCCTGAACGTATCGGGGGCGCGTTGCGGCCCCCGCGATCTCAATGGTTGACGGTATGCGCCAGCATCACCGACAACTGGCACAGCGGCCGCCCGCTTTCGGCATGCCACTGATTGAACGCCTGCTGCACCAGTGCGAGGTCACGCAGGCTGGTCGGCGGCTTGTCGATGATCTTCTGGGCGATCAACGCGGCGGCCGTGTCGTCGGTGGGGATGAAGGTGTCCTTGCCGACCATGCGCAGGAAACGCGGAGCCGATAGTCCGCCCAGCTGGTTGCCATGCTTGGCCAGGTACTTCCACAGCCCGACGATATCGGTCTCGGGCCAGTCGGCGATGAACGCACCGAAACTGCCCTTCTCCTTCGCCACGTCGAGGATCATCTGCGCATTGCGCGGCACGCTCTTGAGCTTGCCCAGATGGCGGATGATGCGCTCGTCCTGCATCAGCCGCTCCAGGTGCTCGGCGCCCATCAGCACCACTTTCTCCGGGTCGAAGCCAAAGAACACCTGCTCGAACGCCGGCCACTTGGCATCCACCAGGCTGTGCTTGAGCCCGGCGCGGAACACGCGCAGGGCCAGGGTCGACAGGTAGCGGTCGTCGGTGATGTCACGCAGCTGCGCGGGTGTGCGCGGCTGCGGCAGGAAGGCTTCCAGCGCCTGGGCCGAACCGAAGCGGTTCAGGCAGTACTCATGCAACCACTGGTAGTCGCGCATAAGGTCAGATGTTCAGCACGTCGAGAAAGCGCGGGGTGGCGCTCTCGTCGATCTTCAGGCTGGTGAAGTCGAACAGGTTGCGGTCGGCCAGCTGCGACGGCGCGACGTTCTGCAGGGCGCGGAAGATACTCTCGGTACGGCCAGGGTGCTTGCGCTCCCACTCCACCAGCATGTCCTTGACCACCTGGCGCTGCAGGTTTTCCTGCGAGCCGCACAGGTTGCACGGGATGATCGGGAATTCCTTCATGTCCGAGTAGGCCTGGATGTCCTTCTCGCTGCAGTAGGCCAGCGGGCGGATCACCACGTTGCGCCCGTCATCGGCGCGCAGCTTCGGCGGCATGCCCTTGAGCGCGCCGTTGAAGAACATGTTGAGGAAGAAGGTCTCGACGATGTCGTCGCGGTGGTGCCCCAGGGCCATCTTGGTCGCGCCGATCTCGTCGGCGAAGGTGTACAGGGTGCCGCGGCGCAGGCGCGAGCACAGCGAGCAGGTAGTCTTGCCCTCGGGCACCAGCTCCTTGACCACCGAGTAGGTGTCCTTCTCGACGATGTGGTACTCGACGCCCAGCTCCTTGAGGTAGGCCGGCAGCACGTGCTCGGGGAAGCCCGGCTGCTTCTGGTCCATGTTCACCGCGACGATCTCGAACTTGATCGGCGCCACCTTCTGCAGGTGCAACAGAACGTCGAGCATGGTGTAGCTGTCCTTGCCGCCGGACAGGCAGACCATGACCTTGTCGCCATCCTCGATCATGTTGAAGTCGGTGATGGCTTCGCCGGCGAGGCGACGCAGGCGTTTTTGCAGTTTGTTCTGGTTGACCGAGAGGGTGCCCATAGCGCTTGGATCCGCGAGGTGTGACAAAAGCCGACTATTTTACGCACAAACCGGGCGGCGCAGTAGGTGAATCCGATAAAGACTTCAAGGGAATCAACAACCGTCCTGACAGCGCGATTTGCTCTAAAAAGCCGGTTTTGTGCAGGAATCCGCTTCCTATACTGCGACATAAGGCCACATTGGCGCAGCACCTGGTGTCCTGGCCTCGGGCCATAGGCGCTCCATCCGGGGGGCGTTTGGCAACGACGATAGGAGTGACCCGTATGATTCATCACGTTGTTGGGCTGTTCACCCACCCCGACCAGGAGTGGCGGGAGATTCGTGGCGAGGATGAAAGCATCAGCCACATGTACCTGACACACACGCTGATCCTGGCGGCGATTCCCGCCGTGTCGGCGTTCATCGGCACCACCCAGGTCGGCTGGGTGATCGGCGAGCGGCCAGCCGTGATGCTGACCATGGAAAGCGCATTGTGGATGAGCATCATGTCCTACCTGGCGATGCTCGCAGGCGTGGCGGTGATGGGTGCCTTCATCCACTGGATGGCGCGCACCTACGACGCCAACCCGAGCATGGCGCAGTGCATCGCCTTTGCCACCTACACCGCCACGCCGCTGTTCATCGGCGGCCTTGCGGCGCTGTACCCGCACCTGTGGCTGGGCATGCTGATCGGCACGGCGGCGATCTGCTACACCGTGTACCTGCTGTATGTCGGCTTGCCGACCTTCATGAACATACCGTCGGATGAAGGCTTCCTGTTCTCCAGCTCGGTGCTGGCGGTGGGCCTCGTGGTTCTGGTGGCGATCATGGCCGCGACCGTGATCATCTGGGGACTGGGCGTGGGGCCCGTCTATACCAACTGAACGCATACCAACCAGATCCAACCAACACTGGGGCATCACCGAGGCCGCCGCAAGGCGGCCTCGCTTCGTGTGCCTGACCGGCGGCTCGGCAGCCGCCCGTTGCCTGCGGCATAATGCCCGGTCAGGAGAACTACCCCGCCATGCCCGAGCTGCTCAGACAACGCGTCGAAACCTGTTACCAGCAAGCCGAAACCTTCTTCAAACGCCCCTTCCCGCGCCCGCAGGTCAGCTTCAAGCTGCGCGGACAGAAGGCCGGCGTCGCCCACCTGCACGAGAACCTGCTGCGCTTCAACCTGCAGCTGTACCGCGAGAACGCCGAAGACTTCCTGCGCCAGACCGTGGCCCACGAGGTCGCCCACCTGATCGCCCACCAGCTGTTCGGCGAGCGCATCCAGGCCCATGGCGAGGAGTGGCAGCTGATCATGCGCGGGGTGTACGAGCTGCCGCCGAACCGCTGCCACAACTACGAGGTACAGCGGCGCGTGGCGACACGCTACATCTACCGTTGCCCGTGCCCGGAAAGCGATTTCCCGTTCACCGCCCAGCGCCACAAGCTGGTACGCCAGGGGCGGCGCTACCTGTGCCGGCGCTGCCGGGAGATCCTGGTGTACAGCGGCGAAACACGGGTCGAATAATCGTCAACGCATGAAAAAGGCGACCCGAGGGTCGCCTTTTCGCATTTCAACTCACGCTCAACGCGCCGGGCCTTCAGCCACGCCCAGGTCGTCGGTCGGACGGGTGTCGATCAGCGGCGAGCCGCCAGACGCCAGTTCGGCCTGCAGGGTGTCGGTGTCCAGCTCCTTGACCCACTTGGCCACGACCACGGTGGCCACGGCGTTGCCGATCAGGTTGGTCAGGGCGCGGGCTTCGGACATGAAGCGGTCGATACCCAGGATCAGCGCCAGGCCGGCAACCGGCAGGTGGCCGACGGCCGACAGGGTGGCGGCCAGGACGATGAAGCCGGAACCTGTGACGCCCGCGGCACCCTTGGAGGCCACCAGCAGCACCAGCAGCAGGGTGATCTGGTGGGTGATGTCCATGGTGGTGTCGGTGGCCTGGGCGATGAACACCGCGGCCATGGTCAGGTAGATCGAGGTACCGTCCAGGTTGAACGAGTAGCCAGTCGGGATCACCAGGCCAACCACCGATTTCTTCGCGCCCAGGCGCTCCATCTTGGCCAGCATGCGCGGCAGGGCCGACTCGGAGGACGAGGTGCCCAGCACGATCAGCAGCTCTTCACGGATGTAGCGGATCAGCTTGATCACGCTGAAGCCGTGGGCGCGGCAGATACCGCCCAGCACCACCAGGACGAACAGCAGGCAAGTGATGTAGAAGCAGGCCATCAGGTAGCCCAGCTGCACCAGCGAACCCACGCCGTACTGGCCGATGGTGAAGGCCATGGCACCGAAGGCGCCGATCGGGGCCAGCTTCATGATCATGTTGATGATGTTGAACATGACATGGGCGAAGCGGTCGATCAGGTCCAGCACCGGCTTGCCGTAGCTGCCCAGGCGGTGCAAGGCGAAGCCGAACAGCACCGAGAACATCAGCACTTGCAGGATGTCGCCGTTGGCGAAGGCGCCGACCACGGTGTTGGGGATGACATTGAGCAGGAAGCCGACGGTGGTCTGCTGCGCGCCGGCGGCGGCATAGGCAGCCACGCTGCTGGCGTTGAGGGTGCTGACGTCGACGTGCATGCCGGCGCCCGGCTGCACCACGTTGACTACCACCAGGCCGATGATCAGGGCGATGGTGGAGACGATCTCGAAGTACAGCAGCGCGTAACCGCCGGTCTTGCCGACCGACTTCATGCTTTGCATGCCCGCGATGCCGCTGACCACGGTGCAGAAGATGATCGGCGCGATGACCATCTTGATCAGCTTGACGAAGCCGTCACCCAGGGGTTTGAGGGCTACGCCGGTTTCCGGGTAGTAGTGGCCGAGCAGGATACCGATGGTGATCGCGACGATCACCTGGACATACAGCGATTTGTACAGCGGCTGACGAGTCGTCATGGCTAGTTTTTCCTCAAGTGGGCCGGCGCATCCTTCCCAGGATGTCGGGGCACCTGAATCGCGAACCCTCCTGTACCCGGAGGGATTTGTCGTTGTGTTCGAGCGCCTGGGCAGGCCTCTGCCAGGTGAATAGCAAGGGCGATGCCAAAGTGCCCGCTCGAGGTGCACAGCCAATGATTACAGGGTGTGAATGCCCCGGGACGGGGCGCAAAAGCCGGTAGGAAATGGCGGATTTCCGCCCGATGGCGGAAATCGTACAGGGCGGGTTGGCGGATTTCCGCCCAGCGCGCTTCCTGTAGGAGCGGCTTTAGCCGCGAAGCCAGCGACGCGGTGCATGGCACCGGCTGGGCCGGTGATCGCGGCTAAAGCCGCTCCTACAAGTCTTGCGCGACTTCAATCGAGCCGGAAAGCGATGCGGAACGCAGCCCCGCCCAATTCGGAGTCGCCCAGGCTCAACTCGGCGTCATAGCTGTCGATGATGTCCTTGACCACCGCCAGGCCGATCCCCTGCCCGGGGTGCTGGCGGTCCAGCCGCTCGCCGCGCTCGAGAATGCGCTCACGCTGGTCGGGCGGCACGCCCGGGCCGTCGTCCTCGATCCACAGCTCCAGTTGCCCCAGCGCTTCGCGCAGGCTGACCCGCACCTGCCCCAGGCACAACCGGTAGGCGTTCTCCAGCAGGTTGCCGAGCAGCTCGAGCAAAGCCCCCTGCTCCATAGGCACCCGCGCATCGGCCGGCAGATCGAAACCGACCTCGACGCGTTTGTCGCGATAGACCTTGGCCAAGGTGCTGCACAGGCTGTCGAGCAACGGCTTGAGCTCGACCTGGTGCTTTACCAGGCCACTCTTGCGCAGGCTGGCGCGTTGCAATTGGTAGTCGATCTGCTGGCTCATGCGCTCGATCTGGCTCTGCAGCACCCGCGCCTGCTCGCGGTCGCCCTGCTCCATACTCTCGCCCACGCCCTGCAGCACCGCCAGCGGGGTCTTGAGGCTATGGGCCAGGTCGTCGAGCGAGTCACGGTAGCGCTGGCGCTGTTCGCGCTCGCTGCGCAGCAGACGGTTGAGCGAGCCGGTCAGGCGCAGCAGCTCGCGTGGATGTTCACGGCTGAGCCCATCCCGCGCGCCGCTCTCCACGTCATCCAGCTCGGAGCTGAGCCGGCGCAGCGAGCGCAGGCCCCAGGTCAGGCCGGCCCACAGCAGCACCATCAGCGCCAGCAGCGCCGCGCCGAAGCCGAAGTAGAGTTTCTCGCGCAGGCCATTGAGGGTGTCCTGGTATTCGCGGACCGGTTGCAGGGCGACGATGCTGAACGCCGCGCTCTTGCCGCCAAGAAGCTTGACCTCGACGTCATAGACGAAGAACTCCTCGCCGTCGTCCTGGTGAATACGGGCGAATTCGTTGCCACGCCCGTCATAGCGCGGGTGGTAGTTGATGTTGCGGTTGCGCGTGGCCCGCGACTGCCAGACCAGCTTGCCCTGGCGGTCGAAGATGTAGCCGAGCAAGCCTGTATACGGCAGGTTGAAGCGTTCGTCCGGCAGCAGCGCCGGCATCTGCAACTGGCCACGCTCTATGCGCGCAGCGGAAATCAGCGTGGTCACGTCCGAGGCCAGGCGCTGCTCGATGGACTCCTGCAACGCCAGGCTGAAGGCCTTCTGCAGCGCCGGCAGCAGCGCCAGCATGAACAGCAGCGCCAGCAACGCCGCCGCCAGCATCAGGCGCACCCGCAGCGAGCGGATCATCGGCAGCGCTCGGTGAACAGGTAGCCCAGGCCACGCACGGTGTCGATCGGCTTGAAGCCGTTGTCGCCCTCGAGCTTGCGACGCAGGCGGCCGACCAGCACCTCGATGACATTCGGGTCGCGCTCCTCGTCGTCCGGGTACAGCTGTTCCATCAGCCGGTCCTTGGCCACCACCTGCTGGTGATGACGCATGAGGTACTCGAGGATGCGGTATTCGTAGGCGGTCAGCGCCAGCGGTTGCTCGTCCAGGGTGGCCTGCTTGCGGTTGAGGTCGAGCACCAGCGGGCCGGCGGCGATGGTCGACTGGGTGAAGCCGCTGGAGCGGCGCAGCAAGGCGTTCAGGCGCGCCTCCAGCTCTTCGAACTGGAACGGCTTGACCACGTAATCGTCAGCACCGGCGGCCAGGCCCTCGACCTTGTCCTGCCAGTTGCCGCGGGCAGTAAGGATCAGGATCGGGAAGGTCTGGCCAAGGTTGCGCAACTGACGGATCAGGTCCAGCCCGCTCATGCCCGGCAGGCCCAGGTCGATCACCGCCAGGTCATGGTTGTACTGCTCGGCCTGGTACAAGGCTTCCTCGGCGTTGGCCACCGCCTGCACCACATGGCCGCCCTCGCCGAGGCGGGTGAACAGGTGATGACGCAGCAGCGCCTCGTCCTCGACCACCAGCAATTTCATGCAGTTCTCCTTACTCGGGTTCGCCGGTTCGATTGCGCTCGCGGGGCAAACCCACTCCCACGCAGGCGCATGGGAGCGGGCTTGCCCCGCGCTGAGACCGGTACAGGATAACAGCGACGTCAGAACTTGTAGCTCGCCGCCAGGTAGGTCTGCGCGCTGCTGGTCAGGCGCAGGGTGCCGTCCTTCGGCCCGCCGTGGGCGCCGATCTCGGTGGCGGCGTTGCTGCGCAGGTAACGGTAGCCCATCTCCACCGAGGCCTTGTCGGTGATTTCCTGGATCACGCCGGCCTGCAGGCCCACGGCATAGCCGTAGTCGGTGTCGCGGCTGGCGCCCGGCGAGTCCTGGGTCAGCTTGGTCATGCCCAGGGTGCCGCCACCGAACAGCTTGGTGGTATCACCCACCGGCAGGAACAGGTCGTAGCTGCCGAGCAGGTTTTCCTGGCGCAGCTTGACGCCGCTGTGGTCGCCCGAGACGTTGTCGTAGGTCATGTAGTAGCGGCCCTGGTCGTTGATCTTGCCCAGGCGCACGCCCCAGGTGCTGTCCTTGCCGATGATGCCGTCGGCGTTCAGGCCGTCGGTGTTGCGTTGCAACAGGCCGGACTTGCGCACTTTGTCGCTGGTCTGGCCGTAGGTCAGGCTGGCGAAGTTGTCATCGGCCTGGGCGGCGGTGGTAAGGCCGGCGGCGCAAACCGCCATGGCGGCGATCAGGGTATTGAGCGTTTTCATGGTTCAGGTACTCCGGGTTGGATGCGTTGTTTCTGTCTGGGGACTAGAGTAGGGAGGGCGCCCTGAACCCCTGCTGAACCCGGCCTGAACCTGGGCTGAACGAACCGAACAAGGAGCTCGACCATGCGTACCCTGCTTGCACTGGCCCTGTTGTGCGGCGCCACCCTCGCCCAGGCGGCGGTGCAGACCCGCGAGATCCCCTACCAGGATGCCGACGGCAACCGCCTGATCGGCTACTACGCCTACGACGACGCCGTCGAGGGCAAGCGCCCGGGCGTGGTGGTGGTGCATGAATGGTGGGGGCTGAACGACTACGCCAAGCGCCGCGCCCGCGACCTCGCGGCGCTGGGCTACAACGCCCTGGCCATCGACATGTACGGCGACGGCAAGAACACCGAGCACCCGCAGGATGCCCAGGCGTTCATGGCCGCGGCAATGAAGGACCCAGCGGCCGCCGCCCGGCGCTTCGATGCCGGGCTGGAGCTGCTGAAGATCCAGCCCAACACCAACAAGCACCAGCTGGCGGCCATCGGCTACTGCTTTGGCGGCAAGGTGGTGCTGGACGCGGCACGCCGCGGTGAGAAGCTCGACGGCGTGGTGAGCTTCCATGGCGCGCTGGTGACCCAGACGCCGGCCAAGCCGGGGGTGATCCGGGCCAAGATCTTGGTGGAGCATGGCGAGGCCGACAGCATGGTCACCCCGGAGCAGGTGGCGGCGTTCAAGGCGGAGATGGATGCGGCGAAGGCCGACTACAAGTTTGTCGGTATTCCGGGGGCCAAGCATGGCTTCACCAACTCGGATGCCGACCGGTTGAGCCATGGCGAGCATGGCGGGCCGGATATCGGCTATGACAAGGCGGCTGACGAGAGCTCATGGAAGGATATGCAGGCGTTCCTGAAGGATGCGCTCGACTGATGATCGCCGGGGCCGCTTTGCGGCCCTTTCGCCGGCAAGCCGGCTCCCACAAAAGATGGCGACGCCCCCTGTGGGAGCCGGCTCGCCGGCGAAAGGGCTGCGCAGCAGCCCCAAAATCTGTGCTCCACCACCGGCCACCAGGCTGGCACAATACCCGCCATGAACAGACTTCCCACCTGCTGCGCCCCGCTCCAGCACCATTGGCCCCTGCCGCGCCCGGTCCCTGGCGCGGTGCTGGTCAGCTGCGCCTTCGACCCGACCAAGCTCGCGCCGGACGATTTCCAGCGCGCCGGCATCGAACAGACCGCCAGCCTGCAACGCTCGGTGGCCAAGCGCCAGGCCGAGTACCTGGCAGGCCGAGTCTGCGCCCGTGCAGCCTTGCAACACCTGGATGGCCGCGACTACGCGCCCGCTGCCCATGAGGACCGCTCGCCGATCTGGCCCGCCGGCATCCACGGCTCGATCACCCACGGCCAGGGCTGGGCCGCCGCCGTGGTGGCTACCGACGGCCAATGCCGCGGCCTAGGGCTGGACCAGGAAACCCTGCTCGGCGAAGACCGCGCCGAACGCCTCGCCGGGGAGATCCTCACCCCCGCGGAACTGGAACGCCTGGACCGCAGCCAACAGGCCCTGGCCGTGACCCTGACCTTCTCGCTCAAGGAAAGCCTGTTCAAGACGCTCTACCCGCTGACGAAAAAGCGCTTCTATTTCGAGCACGCCGAACTGCTGGAATGGTCCGCCGACGGCCACGCCCGCCTGCGCCTGCTCACCGACCTGTCGGCCGAGTGGCACCACGGCGTCGAGCTGGATGGCCAGTTCTGCCTGCAGGACGGCCACCTGCTCAGCCTGATCAGCGTTTAATCGCGCGGCTGCTCCCGCGGCCAGCTCAGGCTGAAACACGCCCCGCCCAACTGCTCGCTGTGCCCGACCAGGGCGCGGCCGCCGTGCCAGTAGATGATCCGCCGCACGATCGACAGCCCCAGGCCATGCCCGCCCGAGGCCCGGGTGCGACTGTCGTCGAGGCGGGTGAAGGGGGTGAAGATACGGTGCCATACGCCCTCGGGAATGCCGGGGCCGTCGTCCTCCACATCGATGCGGCAACGTTGCTGCCCCAGGTGATAGCTCACGCGCACTTCGGATTCGGCATGGCGCATGGCATTGCGCACCAGGTTCTGCAGGGCCCGGTGCAGGTAGCGCGGCTCGGCCTCGACCCGGGCGTCGCCGCCGTCGAGCCCGTGGCATTCGCCGCGCACCACCCGCACCTCGGCGCGCAGCGGCGCCAGCTCCTCGATCACCCGCGCCAGCAGCTCGTCCAGATCCACCACCTGGAAATGCAGGGCCGGCGCGCCCTGCTCCAGGCGGGCGTAGGTCAGCATCTCGTCGACCAGCTTGTCCAGATCCTGGATATCGCCGTCCATGCCCGCCAGGTGCTTGGCCCGGGCCTCGTCGCTGCCGGCGCTCTCGATCATCTCCAGGCCGAAGCGCAGCCGCGCCACCGGGGTGCGCAGCTCGTGGGACACTGCCCGCACCAGCTCGCGCTGCATGGTCAATGAACGCTGCAGGTGCTCGGCCATGCCGTTGAAGGCCTCGGCCAGGCGCCCCACCGAGTCGGCATCGCCGGCCGGCACCCGGGTGTCGAGGCTGCCCTGGGCGATGCGCGTGGCCGCCACCTCCAGGCCCGACACCCGCCGCTCCAGCTGGCGCACCAGCAGGTAGACCACCAGGCCGATCAGGCACAGGCCGAGAAAGGCGATCAGGATCAGCAACTGCGGCGGATAAGGATTGAGCTGATACAAGGGGCCGATCTCCAGCACCCAGGGCGAACCAGACAGCCCCGAGAACACGCGGATCGAATCGCCGTCCCTGCCGAGGGCCATCACCGTGTCGCCCTCCTCCACACGGCGACGCTGGTCGTCGTCCAGGGCGGCGCGCTCGATGCGCTGCAAGGCGATGTCGAAACCGAAGCCCTTGCTCTGCCGCAGCTGCGCCAGGCGCGCCTGCTGCTCGGTCACCGGATAGCGCACCAGCTCGTCGGCCAACAGGTAAAGGGTGGCGCGGGCCAGCTGCTCGCTGATCTGCTTGACCTCGGCCACCAGCAGCAGGTCCTCGTGGCCAACCCGACGCAGCACCCGGGCGGCATGCGGGCCGGTCTTCTCCACCACCACCAGGTCACGGTACAGCCGTGCCCGCTGCCCGCCGTCGAGGGTAAACGCCGACAGCGGTTGCAGGTCCAGCGGCACGCCGAGCAGGCGCTCCCAGATCACCAGCGAACGGGTGCGCTCCACCGCGTTCTGCTGCGCCAGGTTGTCGGCCATCAGGCTGAAGGTGCCCTGGGCCAGGCGCTCGCGGTGCTGGCCGGCGCGGATCTCGTTGAGCAGGTGCAGGCTCAGCACACCGAGTACGGCCACCAGCACCAGCACTGCGAGCATGCCGCCATAGATGCGCAGGAAGATCGAGTTCATGGCGCCTCGCCGACGAACAGGTAGCCCTTGCTGCGCAGGGTCTTGATCAGCCGCGGGGTGATCGGGTCGTCGCCGATCTTGGGGCGAATCTTGGAGATGCGCACATCGATGGAGCGGTCCTGGCCGTCGTAGCCGACGCCGCGCAGCGAGGTAAAGATCTCCTCGCGCGACAGCACGCGCCCGGCGTTGCTGGCCAGCAGCCAGAGCAGGTCGAATTCGGCGCCGGTCAGGTCGACCAACTGGCCGTGCAGGCGTGCCTCACGCTGGCGGCTGTCTATATGCAGGGGGCCGAAGCTCAGGTCCTGGCGGCGCTCCGGGGCGTCGCTGCGGCGCAGCAGGGCGTTGATACGCGCCAGCAGCACGCGCGGACGCACCGGTTTGCATACGTAGTCGTCGGCGCCCAGGTCCAGGCCCTGGATCTGGTCGAGCTCGTCGCTGCGGGCGGTGAGCATGAGGATGGGGCCGGCGTACTGGCCGCGCACGCGGCGGCAGATGCTCAGGCCGTCTTCGCCGGGCAGCATGAGGTCGAGGATCACCAGGTCCGGCTGGCTGTCGATGATACGCCGCGCGGCGCGGCCACCGTCGCCCTCCACCGCCACTTCGAAGCCGTTGGCCTGGAGGTATTCGGCAGTCAGTTCGGCCAGGCGCTGGTCGTCCTCGACGATCAGGATGCGATTGATTGGCTGGTCCATGGCCTCCCCTTCTTCTGGTTATTGTCTGGCCTTGTGTCCGTGCCGGCCTTATCGCGGGGCCAGCACAACCCTTTGATTGCAGCGCGAATCCGCCTTCACCAAAGCGCAATATCAGCCCCGGATACTACGTCCCGCCCCCACCCCTGCCAACCACCGCAAACAGCCCTCGACTGAACCGTTTTTTGTGATAGGGTGCGCGCCCTAAAAAATCTTCGCGGCGGCGTAGCACAGGCAAAAAATAGTGCAAACCTCTTGGGACAAGGCCTACAGCGAATACCCACGGATGACTCACAAAGTACCCACAAGTTATCCACAGGCGCCGACCTTGCAAAGCCCCCTGGACCGCATTATCTTGTATCCCTATCGCAGCGAACCACTAGATATTGGGTTTTGCGCAAAATCACAAACACAAGTCAACAGGCAAATTCAAGCGAATTTACTGACTGAACTTAAGGTGATTTCAACAGCCAAACCGCTCCTGCGGAGGGCGACCGAGGCAAGCCGCAGACGGCCTTGTTCGGGTATGAGTGTTGCAGGCAAGGCCCGCACTCATCAGCAACAGATTTTGGGTACGCCCAGAACCTTTGACTTCGGCCAGGGAGCGGCAGGTTACTGCCCCTAATTCCTGAGTCTGTCCCGAAGTCGGTAAGCCCGAGCGGGCGGATGCGTGTGCTTCACGCGCATCCCCGCCCGGGCCATCGAGCAAGTGGACGGAACGGTGGCGCCCGACAACGGCGCCTGAACAAACTAGAAACTGTGGAGACACCCACCCATGCAAACCGACACAACTCGCGAGAACCCGCAGGCCAAGGCGCCTCAGGCCGCCGATTCGAACCAGGATCTGGCCGCCACCGCCCCTGGCCAACTGCGCGTGATCAAGCGTAACGGCACTGTCGTCCCCTACACCGACGACAAGATCACCGTTGCCATCACCAAGGCGTTCCTCGCAGTTGAAGGCGGCACCGCCGCCGCCTCGTCGCGCATCCACGACACCGTCGCGCGCCTGACCGAGCAGGTCACCGCCACGTTCAAGCGTCGCATGCCATCGGGTGGCACCATCCACATCGAAGAAATCCAGGACCAGGTCGAACTGGCCCTGATGCGCGCCGGCGAGCAGAAAGTCGCCCGTGACTACGTCATCTACCGCGACCAGCGTGCCAAGGAGCGTGCTACCCGCTCCAACGCCGACAGCGTGGTCGAGCCGCACCCAAGCATCCGCATCACCCTGGCCGACGGCAGCCTGGCGCCGCTGGACATGGCGCGCCTGAACACCATCATCAGCGAAGCCTGCGAAGGCCTGGCCGAAGTCGATGGCGAGCTGATCCAGCGCGAAACCCTGAAGAACCTGTACGACGGCGTCGCCCTGAAGGACGTCAACACCGCCCTGGTGATGACCGCCCGTACCCTGGTCGAGCGCGAGCCGAACTACTCGTTCGTCACCGCCCGCCTGCTGATGGACACCCTGCGCGCCGAAGGCCTGGGCTTCCTGAACGTCGCCGACAGCGCCACCCACCACGAGATGGCCGACCTGTACGCCAAGGCCCTGCCGGCCTACGTCGAGAAAGGCGTCGAGTTCGAACTGCTCGACCCGGCGCTGAAAGGCTACGACCTGGAGCGCATGGGCAAGGCGATCAACCACGAGCGCGACCAGCAGTTCACCTACCTGGGCCTGCAGACCCTGTACGACCGCTACTTCATCCACAAGGATGGCGTGCGCTTCGAGCTGCCGCAGGTGTTCTTCATGCGTGTGGCCATGGGCCTGGCGCTGGAAGAGAAAGACAAAGAAGCCCGTGCGATCGAGTTCTACAACCTGTTGTCGTCCTTCGACTACATGGCCTCGACCCCGACCCTGTTCAACGCCGGCACCCTGCGTCCGCAGCTGTCGAGCTGCTACCTGACCACCGTGCCGGACGACCTGTCGGGTATCTACCACGCGATCCACGACAACGCCATGCTGTCGAAATTCGCCGGTGGCCTGGGCAACGACTGGACTCCGGTGCGCGCCCTGGGCTCGTACATCAAGGGCACCAACGGCAAGTCGCAAGGCGTCGTGCCGTTCCTGAAAGTGGTCAACGACACCGCCGTCGCCGTGAACCAGGGTGGCAAGCGCAAGGGCGCCGTGTGTGCCTACCTGGAAACCTGGCACCTCGACATCGAAGAATTCATCGAGCTGCGCAAGAACACCGGTGATGACCGTCGTCGTACCCACGACATGAACACCGCCAACTGGATCCCTGACCTGTTCATGAAGCGCGTCTTCGATGACGGCAAGTGGACCCTGTTCTCGCCATCGGAAGTGCCTGATCTGCACGACCTGACCGGCAAGGCCTTCGAAGAGCGCTACGAGTACTACGAAGCCCTGACCGAGTACAACAAGATCAAGGTGTTCAAGACCATCCAGGCCAAAGACCTGTGGCGCAAGATGCTGTCGATGCTGTTCGAGACCGGCCACCCATGGCTGACCTTCAAGGACCCGTGCAACCTGCGCAGCCCGCAGCAGCACGTGGGCGTGGTCCACAGCTCGAACCTGTGCACCGAGATCACCCTGAACACCAACAAGGACGAGATCGCGGTCTGCAACCTGGGCTCGATCAACCTGCCGAACCACATCGTCGACGGCAAGCTGGACACCGCCAAGCTGCAACGCACCGTGAACACCGCCGTGCGCATGCTCGACAACGTGATCGACATCAACTACTACTCGGTGCCGCAAGCGCGTAACTCGAACTTCAAGCACCGCCCGGTCGGCTTAGGGATCATGGGCTTCCAGGACGCGCTGTACCTGCAGCACATCCCGTACGGTTCGGACGCTGCCGTCGAGTTCGCCGACAAGTCGATGGAAGCGGTCAGCTACTACGCGATCCAGGCTTCCTGCGACCTGGCCGACGAGCGCGGCGCTTACGAGACCTTCCAGGGTTCGCTGTGGTCCAAGGGCATCCTGCCGCTGGACTCGCAACAGATCCTGATCGAGGCCCGTGGCCAGAAGTACATCGACGTCGACCTGACCGAGAGCCTGGACTGGGCACCAGTGCGCGAGCGTGTACAAAAAGGTATTCGTAACTCGAACATCATGGCCATCGCGCCGACCGCGACCATCGCCAACATCACCGGCGTGTCGCAGTCCATCGAGCCGACCTACCAGAACCTGTACGTGAAATCGAACCTGTCGGGCGAATTCACCGTGATCAACCCGTACCTGGTCCGCGACCTGAAGGCCCGCGGCCTGTGGGACTCGGTGATGATCAACGACCTGAAGTACTACGATGGTTCCGTGCAGCAGATCGAGCGTATCCCGCAAGAGCTGAAAGACCTGTACGCCACCGCGTTCGAAGTCGAGACCAAGTGGATCGTCGATGCCGCCTCGCGTCGCCAGAAGTGGATCGACCAGGCCCAGTCGCTGAACCTGTACATCGCCGGCGCTTCGGGCAAGAAGCTGGACGTGACCTACCGCATGGCCTGGTACCGTGGTCTGAAGACCACCTACTACCTCCGTGCCCTGGCCGCGACCAGCACCGAGAAGTCGACCATCAACACCGGCAAGCTCAACGCCGTGTCGAGCGGCGGCGACAGCGCCCCGGTCCAGGCCGCGGGCCCAGCCCCGGTACCGAAGGCCTGCGCCATCGACGAGCCGGATTGCGAAGCCTGCCAATAAGTGTCTGAGAAAGTCGGGGCTCTAACCGGCCCCGACTAACCAACACAAGATTGAAAATTTACAGATACGAATGTCAGCCACACTAAATGATTGGTGGTCAGCAAGAAGGACGCTGGGAAAGGTTGGCAGCGATGGCACAAAGGGATTGTGCTGAAAGAATGGTTGATCGCTTATGCGATGACCTACTGGTGTCCAGGGCTGGACACGGAATTGGAAAGCTAGCGAGCGATTGCGTCTGAGTTTGGCGACCTAACGCAATCACCCGCTCCGTCCAAAGCCAAACAGTTACGAGTAGCCTTCGAGGGTGTGCAATTGAGCCTTATTCAGACGAACACGTCAATGGCTCACTGCTCAGTGGTCCCTCGAAGCATGATCCTTAATCATGTCTATAGGTAGGTACCACCATGGCAACAAATAGAAAAAACACCTCCGACAACATCGCCCATCTGGCATCTGAGACGCTTCGAGATCCCAGCGCATCAGCCATCGCAAAAAGCCTTGCCGCGTCGGCATTGGCCCAGGCTCATACCAGTAAACAAACTGGTGCTGCTATGGAGGCCACTGCTTCCAAGGTCCTGCAGAGCGAGAAATACAGTGCAAACAGCAAGTCACTTGCTGCTTCGCTCGTCTCTCAATCGAACAAAGACCGCTAGGGGGCTGCATTATGAAAATTCGAATGGCCCATCTCAGAGAACGGGGACAGAACGGCGGCTGGATTGATTTCGCCGTTTTCGATGCCAAAGCCACCAATGGAGATAACGACGGTCTTCTCCTCCATCTGACAAGCGCGGCACGAGCCCTGGGATTCAGGATCGACCAGTCAGCCCTTGCGTACCGCTTGGGAAGCAGGCTTCAATTCTTTGGCTCGCGTCCGTTGGTCGACTATCTGTCCAAAGCCGGCGTTTCTAAATGGACTCACACGTTAGACGTATAGGCTGGAAAAGTACTCACCCGTAATAATGCTGGTGACGTTGGCCACGGATGGCCCCTCCCTCCCCCTTCCGCAACGCGCGCCCTCACTGGGGCTCCCCCCGCAGGTCTTGCTCAAAATCAACATATGGTGCCTTTTGACAAAAAAAGACACCATATATTGTTGCCCTGAGCTAAACTCCTTTCCCGCTACCACTTGCTAAGCGAACGAACGACCGTCCTTAACGCCGGTCGAAATGTACATCAGACCGGCTCCCGCCGTACCCCTGCGGGTAGTGATTCCGGTATAATGCGCGCCCTTTGAAAGGTCGAAAAAGCTGCCCAATGCAGGCGAAACGCCTGTATCTGTGGCCATGCATTTCCTACTTGTTCCGACATTCCGACAGATCGTGAACAAGTGGTTACTAGCCCGAATAGATTATCGATGCGATGGGAGGTCGGCCTCCCCCACCCAAGCCGAGTGGCATATGCGGTATCGCAAAACCTCTTTCTAAATCCAACGGTTGCCGTAGGTAACCCTCACGCAGGAGCTTAATACGATGCTGAGCTGGGACGAATTCGATAAAGAAGACGGCGAAGTCGCCGCCAAAGGCAACACCGCCGCACAGGCCGCTGCCACCACCACCCTCGACAAGCTCGACAGCGCCGGCGGTGCCGCCGCCCTGGAAGCCCGCGCCGCCACCGCCGCCGACTCCGACGCCGTCAAGCGCGCCAAGGCTGCGCTGGACGCCCTGGACATCGCCGAAGGCCTGGCCGAGCTGGAAGGCTCCTCGGCCCGCGTCGCCGTTGACGAAAAGCGCATGATCAACTGCCGCGCCGACCTAAACCAACTGGTCCCGTTCAAGTACGACTGGGCCTGGCAGAAGTACCTCGACGGCTGCGCCAACCACTGGATGCCGCAAGAGGTCAACATGACCGCCGACATCGCCCTGTGGAAGAGCATGGACGGCCTGACCGAAGACGAGCGCCGCATCGTGATGCGCAACCTCGGCTTCTTCTCCACCGCCGACTCCCTGGTTGCCAACAACCTGGCCCTGGCCGTGTATCGCCTGATCACCAACCCGGAGTGCCGCCAGTACATCCTGCGCCAGGCCTTCGAAGAGGCGATCCACACCCACGCCTACCAG
The DNA here is from genome assembly GCF_057809275.1 of Pseudomonas sp. FG36. Classification (NCBI taxonomy): domain Bacteria; kingdom Pseudomonadati; phylum Pseudomonadota; class Gammaproteobacteria; order Pseudomonadales; family Pseudomonadaceae; genus Pseudomonas; species Pseudomonas sp. FG36. Next base: position 15,379 of record NZ_JBMDJQ010000020.1, on the reverse strand, counting down.
TACTGCATCGAGTCGCTGGGCATGGATGAAGGCGAGATCTTCAACATGTACCACGAGATCCCATCGGTCGCGAAAAAAGCCGCCTGGGGCCTGAAGTACACCCGCGCCATCTCGGACCCGGAGTTCAACACCGGCACCGTCGAAACCGACAAAGAGCTGCTGCGCAACCTGATCGCCTACTACTGCGTGCTGGAAGGCATCTTCTTCTACTGCGGCTTCACCCAGATCCTGTCCATGGGCCGCCGCAACAAGATGACCGGCGTCGCCGAGCAGTTCCAGTACATCCTGCGTGACGAGTCCATGCACCTGAACTTCGGCATCGACGTGATCAACCAGATCAAGATCGAGAACCCGCACCTGTGGGATGCCGCGATGAAGGAAGAGGCTACCCAGATGATTCTGCAGGGTACCCAGCTTGAGATCGAATACGCCCGTGACACCATGCCACGCGGCGTGCTGGGCATGAACGCGGCGATGATGGAGGATTACCTCAAATTCATTGCTAACCGTCGTCTGACCCAGATTGGTCTGAAGGAAGAGTATCCGGGGACTACCAACCCGTTCCCATGGATGAGCGAGATCATGGACTTGAAGAAGGAGAAGAACTTCTTTGAGACTCGGGTTATTGAGTATCAGACTGGTGGGGCGTTGAGCTGGGATTGACTTCCTAAAAAGCTAAAAAAGGCTGCCCAAGGCAGCCTTTTTTGCATTTCATTACTTCAAAGCCTTCTACTTGCTATAGTAAAACTCTCGACATCCTTGAGCAAACTATACTTTTCTTTAGTGCGCTTAGCCAGATCAACCATATCATCGGTCCAATCAATATCTCCAGCTAGGCAAAACACCATCGATTTTCTGGTTGATGCCGCATTGGGCAAGCAAATACCGAATACCATCTTTGCTTCAGGAAACTGCCGCTGCGTGACAAGAATATAGTCTTGAAGATGTACAAAAATATTTTTCTCTAGTTCTTCATCCGTAACATTGTCTGGCACCAGCGGATAAACCAGCCACAAATACATCAACCCTTGCACGCATCTCGATTGCACAGAGCAATACCAAAAAGTTTTAGGCTCCTCATTTACAACACTTTGCAACGCGGCACTAATTACTTGTCTACCCAAGCGCGACTCCGACGCCATAAGCCTGAGGTGCTGCTCATGATAAGGAAAAGGTTGGTTTTGGCCCGCCAGTAACTCTCCAGCTTTATACTCACGGGCTATTTGCTCAATAAATCCATCAACAACATAAGAGCTCTGCCTCTCCTTGTCCCGCTCCTTCCTGAGATCGCTCTCCATATAGTACTCCCAGTAGTCGAAGGGAACCAATTTCCTGCCCTCGACTACTGGATAGCTCTCTATCGGCAAGAAAAAATCTTTGTTTCCTGGCTGACTCATAACGTAGGAGGCAATTAAATCATCCTCACTCCAAATCAGCTCATCATCTACACTCGTTAAAGCTGACTCCTTTCTTCGCAAGTAATCGACAAAGTCCGTGGCGGTATCAAAGCACTCAAATACAGCAGCTATCGCCTGAGAATTGAAAACGTGGACTAAATCCCCAGACTTTGTTCTATTAACCCCTAGTGCAAAAGGAGTTTCTCCTCCTTTATGTCGCCCATCGACTATTAGCTTAGAGGCCCCCACATACTTCAGACAGCCATCCTCACAGCCATGAGCGACCGCTACCAAATGAATTCTTATATCTTTTTTTGAAGGTATATCCAAAGGAAACAACGAAGAAGTATTCGCGTCACTGTAAATTCTTTCAGGAAAATTCCTTAACTGATTAGCCGCGCCTTGCAATTGAGAAATGCTTGATTCAACAGCTCGCTTATACCATCGGCGCCAGCCCACCTCTGCACCTGAAGAATCGCTAAATTTTATGAATTTATCCGAAATCACGACAACATCATTGCCGAACACAACTAAAACATCGCACAACTCCTTCCCCTGTGAATAATAAGGGTTTTCATAAGCCCACATAGAGAGAAAAGTCTTCTTAGCCATTTTTGCCAAGCGTTCCTCAGATACATTTACACTCATAAATAATCCTATAGATCCATATTAAAAACCTAAACCATCTCATGAATTAGAGAAGTTTCCTACACCCCATTTCGTTGACTGAAGAGCCTGTCTGTAATAGTTTCAACGTCGCGCCTAAGAAACGCCTCCACACAGCGGTCCACCCGCTCCCGACAGATGCGGCATTTTCATGCCTGTGGTTTACTACTGCGCGTCTGAAACACTCTGTAATGTCGGGAGTGGGCTAATACAAGACCCGAAAGGGGAATACGTCCGGCCTGCTGTGTGAGGTTTCTTAGCTCCCGACACCCAGCCCTAAGAAAGCTGATTACAGACAAAGGTAACGGAAATGCCTATCGAGACTAGCATTCGCAGGCCTTTCGCACATGCGTCCCGCCTGTTCCACTCCCTCAGGACCAGGGAGGCCAGCCATGACTGACCTCCACGACTCCACCCTCTTCACCCGCCACAACCGCCCCCTCCACACCCTCTGGCTCGAATCCCAAGCTTGGTTCTGCGCCCACGAACTCGGCCGGATGACCGGGCGCTTCTTCGACGAACACTGCATTCGCAAGCTCGACCCGGACCAGCACCGCACCCTGCAGCTGCTGCGCTACGGCCAGTACGGCGAAACCACCATGGTCAGCGAGTCCGGGGCCTATACCCTGCTGGCCCATCATCACATTCCGGAAAACCGCCACCTGCGCCACTGGCTGACCCATGAGGTGGTGGCGGTGCTGCGCGATGGGCAGGACTCGGCGCTGGAAGACCTGCCGCGCCTGGGCAGGATGTGCTGGCCGGGTGGGCATACGGCGAGTCTGTTGTATTGGCAGAGTGAGCCTTGGGTACGAATGCGGGATATGCCGTTGGTGATGGCGGCGGAGTTGCCCGTGGTGGTGCCCGAGCGGCGCAAGCTGAGCTGGAAGGAATGTGCGCAGCGGGCGTTGCGGTTACATGGGGTTGGCGATTGAACCCTGCGATCCAGTGAAAGGGCTGCCATGCAGCCCTGTTCAACCCTGCCCTGACTTCTTCCGGATGCGCTGGCGCTTGGCACCGAGCTCGTAGCGAGCAATGTCGGCTATGCACTCCACCCTCGGCAAAAACAGCGCCTCAAGCTCCTTTCTTCGGCCTAGAACCATCACCACTCGAATCAGGTTCTCAAAACCGACATTACGTCCCGTTTCAAGGTTGGACACAGTATTGGTGCCGATGCCAGCCCGAGCAGCCACTTCCGCTTGCGACATCTGTTGAGCGAGCCGCTCGGTGCGCAAGCGCTCGCACAGCGCCCTCATGAGTTCACTGGGTTTGGTAAGACTTAAATCCAAATTCATGTGTGTTATCTCAATAAATAGTAGTTAAGGCACAAAATATTGGATTAAGTATTGCTCAGCCAGGGAGGGATTCATCTTTCTGAATGGTCTGACAGCACCGTAAGACTCGGGCAGATTTCGAATGGGAATTTCTGATGATTGGGGCATGGGGGCGGCTGTGTGCCACAGGGACCTACACCGCGAAGCCGGTGCCACCCTTCTCGGGACCAGCCCGCTCCCACGCCCTCATCTGCTCACTATGGACCTAGTGAGCAACCTCCAACGGCATCCGGTACTCGATCACCCCCGGCTTCTCGGCAATCCAGTCATACAACCGCTGCGCAGTCTTGTTGGTCTCCTGGGTATGCCAGTACAACCGGTCGCACCGCTGCTGACCGGCCTGGTCCTGGACGAACTCGATCAGCCGCTTGCCGATCATCCTCCCCCGCGCATTCGGGCAAACGTACAGGTCTTCCAGATAACAGAAATCATTACGCCCCCAGGTCGAGCGGTGGAACACATAGTGAACGAAGCCGAAGACTTGCTCGCCGTCCGTGGCCACGGCGCAGTGCATGGGCTCGGCCGGGTCGAAGAAGCGCGCCCAGGTGCGCTCGGTGATGGTTTGGCCCAGGTCCACTTGGTAGAAGGCCTGGTATTGCGCCCAGTAGTCGGACCATGGCTGCAGGTCGGCTTGCTTCACTTCGCGTACGAAAACGGGCAGTTGGGTGGTGGTCATTGTTCAAACCCCTTTTGGACAACACAGCTGAATGAGTGAGGGGGCCGGCCTGCCCGTAGCGCTTGCCTTCCTTGGTGATTGCTTGCGGACCTGGGTTTTATAGCGGATAAATGGCTGGTTTTTACCTGCCAATTATTCTGTAGTTACCAGACCATTTTCACGGGCGCGATCCGTCCCATGATAGGCAGGCACCTTTCAAATCCACGCGCCAAGGACCAGGCCAATGTTCAAACACGCCCAGCTGGAATCGGTAAAAGCCTGGCTAACGGATCCCACCCATGGCGCACTGGCGCGGCATGTGCGCATCCAGCGGGCCATCCGCCAATTGATCCTTGAGGGTGCCCTGCCGGTCGGCAAGCCACTGCCGGCGTCGCGGTCGCTGGCCAGTTCGCTGGGCGTCTCGCGGGACACCGTGGAGTCGGCCTACAGCCAGTTGCACGCCGAAGGCTTTATCGAGCGGCGCGTGGGCAGCGGCAGCTTCGTGTCACAACGGGCCCGCTGCCTGCCGTCGCGCAAGCGCCAGCGGCCGTCACACAGCGAGGCCCCGGTGCAGTTGAGCCGCCGAGGTGAAGCGCTATTGCACAGCGGTGGCGTCCACAACTTCCAATCACCCCGCCCCTTCGCCCCGGGCGTCGCCGAAACCCGCCACTTTCCGTTGGCCATCTGGGAGAAGCTGGAGCGGCAGGTGTACAAGGAATACGGCACCCGTGCCCTGGAACACAGCGAGCCACAGGGCATGCTCGCCTTGCGCAGTGCAATCGCCGACTACCTCAACCTCGAACGCGGCGCGCAGGCATCCGCCGACCGCATCCTGATCCTCACCAGCTCGCAGCAGGCCCTGGGCCTGTGCGCCCAGGTACTCATGGACGCAGGCGACCGGGTGCTGGTCGAGGACCCGCTGTACCAGGGCACCCGCAAGGCCATCAGCGCCGCCGGGCTGCAAGGCGTGCCGGTGCCGGTGGACGCGCACGGCCTGCAGGTGGACGGCATGGCCCAGCTAGCGCCGGATGCCCGGGCGCTGTTCCTCACGCCTTCGCACCAATACCCGACCGGTGCCACCCTTTCGCTGGACCGGCGCCTGAGTGCCATCGAATGGGCGCGCCAGCAGCAAGCGTGGATCATCGAGGACGACTACGACAGCGAGTTCCACTACGCCGGCCGCCCCACCGCCTGCGTGCAGGGCCTGGATTCGCACTCGCGCACGCTGTACATCGGCACCTTCACCAAGTCGCTGGGCGCCGGGCTGCGCATCGGCTACCTGCTGCTGCCACCCCAGCTTGTCGCACCGATGACCGCCGCACGAACGCTGCAGGATGGCCACAACGCATCCATCGCCCAGCTGACCCTGGCCCGGTTCATGGAAGACGGGCACTTCAACGCCCATGTACGGGCCATGCGCAGCCTCTATGCCGAGCGGCGCGACGTGCTGGCGGATCTGGTGCAGCGGCACCTGGGGGCGTTCCTGCGCCCGCAAGTGCCGGTAGGTGGGCTGCAGATGCCCTGCCACTTCGTTCAAAACTTGGCGGAAGACGCAGTGGTCAGGGCGGCACGCGGAGCGGGAATCGATCTGTTGGGGCTGGGCAGCTTGTACGCGGTGCCGAGGAACGATGCCGGCTTGCTGATGGGGTTTGCGCCACTGACGCCCGCTGAGATGAGGGAGGCGGTGGTGAAACTGGAGAAGGTGCTGGCAGGTTTGGCCAGATAACGCCTCGGATTGCAGGCATTAACGGCCAATATCGCAGTCAGTGCCTAGAAATCCAGGCATTGGCGTGAGGGAGGTGCAAACAGGTGGCTTCAACGCCACAAGACCCGAGGCTGTATTGAAAACCCCCCACCCCCTGTATCTATTGCCATCTTTCCCTTCCCTCCACCATCCCTCCCACACTCCCCGGATGGCTAAAGGAACCCGCATCATGGCTGCCCTGCTGCTGCAAATGTCCCCCATAGGCCTGGTGATCGCCCTGATCCTGCTGCTGCGCCGCCCGCCCGTACAGGCCGCGCTGGCCGGCGTGGCCGGTGTCTTGCTGCTGTGGGGCCTGGGCGCCGCGCAGCCGCTGTCGACGGCGGTGTCCGGGGCGATCCTGCAAGACACGCTGATCCTGTTTCTCAGTACCGCCTGCGTGATCGTCCCGGGCCTGGCCTTCGTCATCCTGGTCGAACGCGCCAACGCACCGCAGGCAATTGGCGCCTGGGTGCGCGAGCTGGGCTGGACGCCGCCGATGCAGGTGATCTTCATCGTGCTGGGCCTGGCGCCGCTGCTGGAGGCGATGACCGGGTTCGGCGTATCGCTGATTGCTACCGTGCCGCTGCTGATGGGGCTGTTCTCGCGCCAGGTGGGCATGAAGATGGCGCTGGCCGGCATGGTGGTGATGCCTTGGGGCACGCTCGGGCTGGCGACGGTGATCGGCGCGTTGCTCGCGCATGTGTCGGCGCAGGAGCTGGGCAGCCATTCGGCGTTGGTGAGCGCTCCGGTGTTCCTCTGCCTGGCCGCCGTGGCATTGGGCCTGGCGGGTGTTCGCAGTGTACGGGCATGGCTCGGGCTGGGATTGATCTCGCTGCTGTTCAGCGCGGTGCTGTATGCAGTCAACCGCTGGATCGGGCCGGAAGCCTCGGGTGTGCTGGCCGGGCTGGCAGTGGCCGCGGTCGGCCTGGGTATCTCTTGGGCGCGGCGCGGGGCACTGGTGCGCTGGCCGCAGGCTGCGTGGCCTTACCTGGCCCTGTTGGCAGTGATCATCGCGTCGCGGGCGTTGTTCCTGTTGTCGGGCTGGGACGGGCTGTGGGTGGTACACGGCGCCAACGTGTCGTGGAAGCCGCTGGCTTCGCCGGGGCTGGCCTTGCTGCTGGTGGTGCTGATGATGGTTGGCCGCCAGGGCACGGGCTTCCCGTGGCAGGCGCTGGCCACTCGGGCGCGGTTCCCGGTGGCGACGATCTTCCTGTTCCTGTTGCTGTCCCAGGTGATGGTCAAGGCCGGCTTCCTGGTCGAGGCGCAACGGGCGTTGCAGGCGCTGTCCGGGGTGTCGCTGGCCTCGACTGTGTCGCTGCTGGCGGGGTTGGCCGGCTATGTCACCGGCTCCAATGTCGGCGGCAACACCTTGGTGATGCCCTCCATCGCGGTGCTGTCCACGGTCCACGGCCCGTGGCTGGCGGCGATGGTCAACAGCGCCGCCGGGCATGGCGCGCTGGGTTCGCTGTCGATCCTGTCGCTGATCATCGGGCTGGCCGGGGCCAACCGCGAGGAAGAGCACGGGCTGATCCGCTTCGGCTTTGCCCTGGTGCTGCTGAACATCGTCATCGTGGCTGCAACCGGCGTGGTTTTGCTCTACCTTTCCGGAGCCCCCGCCTGACACGACACAAGGCCCCCATGGACAGCACCCCCAAGCCCGACAAACGCTGGCACACCGTCAACACCTGGCTGCTGCGCCAGATCGACAGCGGCGAATGGCCCACCGGCACGCAACTGCCCTCGGTGCGCGAGCTGGCGCGGCTGTTCGACAGCAGCCTGGCCACGGTGCAACGGGCCTTGGCGGAGTTGGAGGCCAATGCCTATGTGCAGGCCACGCCCCGGGTAGGGTACTTCGTCGCCAAGGGCGCGGCCCAGGTGCAGGGCTTTGACCTGGCCAGTGTCAGCGTCAACGTCAATCACGCGGTGGTCGCCATGCTCGCCCAGGCTGCCAGCAACGGTGGGTTGTCGTTGAGCTCGGCGGTACTGCACGACGAACTCACGCCCCAGGTGCTGCTGAACAAATGCCTGACGACCCTGGCCAGCAAGGCCGATCAGCCGCTGGCCGGCTTGATCGCCCCGCCTGGCCTGCCCTCGCTGCGCCGACGTATCGCCGGGCTGATGCTGCAGCGCGGCGTGGCCTGCGGCCCGGATGAAATCCTGGTGACCTCGGGCGACACCGTGGCCTTGGAGCTTGCCCTCGAGGCCGTGGCCCGGCCGGGCGCCACGGTGGCCATCGAGACCCCCACCTACTACGGCATCCTGCAGACCATCGAACGCCTGGGGATGCGCGCCCTGCCCATGCGCACCCACGCAGGTAGCGGCATGGACCTCGACCACCTGGCATGGGCGCTGAAACGCAAGAAGGTCGATGTGGTCTTCCTCAACCCGACGCTGCAGAACCCTCGCGGCTTCATCATGCCCGACGCCGCGCGGGCCGAGCTTTCGCGCCTGGCGCAGGCGGCGGATGTATCGATCATCGAGGACGACATCTTCTTCGACCTGGTGGACGAGGCGCAGCGCCCGAAGGCGATCAAGCACTACGACGCGACCGGGCAGACGATCTACTGCTCGTCGTTCTCCAAGACAGTGGCGCCGGGCTACCGGTTGGGCTGGTGCGTGGCCGGGCGTTATCGGGACGCGATCCTGGCCCAGCTGTTCTCGCGCAACCTGGCGGTGTCGAGCCTGGCCCAGCGCGTGCTGGACGAGTTCATCGGGCGCGGGTACATGGAGGCACATTGCACGAAGCTGCGTGGGCGGCTGGCGGCGCAGGCCGAGGTGATGGAGGCGCTGGTGCGTTCGGAGTTTGCGCCGGGGACGCGGTATGTGGCGCCTGCTGGAGGATTCATCCACTGGCTCGAATTGCCGGAAGGGACGGATATGGCGGTGTTGCGAGGGCTGGCCGCCGAGCGCGGATGCAAGGTCGGCGACAGCGGGATGTTCTTTGCCGATGGCGATTGTGGCACGGGGCTGCGGGTATGCCTTGGGCGGGTGATTACGCCGGAAGTGATGGGCGGCTTGAAGGTACTGGCGGCGTGTGCGCGACAGGCGCAGGTGCCTTGCCTGAGCTGAGCCGACAGGCCACTCGCTCAGCTCAGGTGCGCATGGCTGCGCAGATGCTCGGCCAGCATGTCGATGAAGGTACGCACCTTGGTCGACCCGTACTTGCTCTCGCGATGCAGGATATGGATCGGCCAGGGCGCTTCCTCGTACTCGGCCAGGATCACCTGCAAGCGCCCGGCCGCGACCTCATCCGCCACCTGGTACGACAGCAGCCGGGCGATCCCGAGCCCGGCACTGGCCGCGGCGATGGCGGCGTCGTTGCTGGTCACGGTCAGGCGCGGCTTCATGCGGATCAGCGTCGGGTCGTCGATGGCGCCGAAACGCCAGTCCGTGCGAGGTGACAGCGTCCCGGCGGCAATGACCTCGTGCTTCTGCAACTCCGAGGGATGCCGCGGCGTGCCATGACGCTCCAGGTATTCGGGCGAGGCGCACAGCAGCCGGCGCATCTTGCCCACCCGTAGCGCCTTCAGGCCCGAGTCGGGCAACTGGCCGATGCGCACGGCCACGTCCATGCCCTCCTCCACCAGGTTCACCACACGGTCGAGGAAGAACGCCGAGACGTCCACCTCGGGGTACTGCTGCAGGTAGCGCACGATGCAGGGCATGACGAACTTCTTGCCGAACAGGATCGGCGCGGTCACCGCCAGGTCGCCCTTGGGCGCGGCATTGATGCCGGCGGCGGCTTCGTTGGCTTCGATAATGCTGGCGAGGATATGCCGGGTGTCTTCCAGATAGCGCCCGCCGGCCTCGGTCAGGCGCACGCTGCGGGTAGTGCGCAGCAGCAGCTTGACCCCGAGCTGCTCCTCCAGGGCGCTGACGGCGCGAGTCACCGCCGCTGGCGAGATGGCCAGACGGCGGGCGGCGGCGGCGAAGCTTTCCAGCTCGCCGACGGCCACGAACACTTTCATCAGGTGAATCTGGTCCATGCCGCGCCCCACACGTTGTCGTGGGGCGATTATCCCTGTGCGCACGCTAGAGCTCCAGCACCACAGCTTGCGCGCCGTCCTCGGCCTGGGCCGGAATCGCGCAACAGATCAGCACGCTACCGGCTTCGGGCAGTTCGGCGGGCGGGTTCGGGTAGTGGACCTGGCCGCTGACCAGCTTGGTCTTGCAGGTGCCGCAGGAGCCACCGCGGCAACTGAAGTCCGGCGACAGGCCACGGCTCTCCGCCAGTTCCAGTAAGGTGCCGCCACCGGGCGCCCAGCGTGCCTCCTTGGCGGAGCTGGCGAAGTACACCGGCACCGGCTCGCTGGCGGGCGGCGGTTGTTGCAGCGTGGGCTGGTTGTCGTCGGTATGGCGGCGCAGGGTCGAAGGGCCGAAGGCTTCGGCATGGATGCGGGCATCGGGGACATGCACCGTGCGCAGCCCCTCGTAGAGATCCTGGGTGAAGCTGGCCGGGCCACACAGGTAGAAGTCGTAGTCGTCCAATGGCAGCGTGGCCTTGATCTGCTCGATGCCCAGGCGGCTGGCGAACGCATAGTCGCGGCCCTGCACGGCTTGGGGTTCGGGCAGGCTCAGGGCGCGGTGAATGCTCAGCAGGCCACCGGCGTGTTGCTGGAGTTCGGCAAGCTCGTGCTGGAACGGCAGGTCGGCCAGCGTGCGGCCACCGTGGAACAGGTAGATGCGTCGCCCCAGCCCCAAGGCCAATTGTTCGCGCAGCATGGCGATCAACGGCGTGATGCCGACGCCCGCCCCGACCAGCACAAGAGGCCGGTCGCTGGTGTGATCGAGGGTGAAGCTGCCCATGGGCAGGCGCACCTGCAAAGGGTCGCCCACCTTCAGTTGTTGGTGCAGGTAGTGTGAGGCAGGCCCCTGCGCCTTGACGCTGATGCGCAGGTGGCCATCGGACGGTGCGCTGGACAGGCTGTAGGTGCGGATCAGCGGTGCCTCTCCATCAACCTGCAAGCGCACGGGAATATGCTGGCCGGGCGCGAAGGCCACCGCCGTACCCTCCTCGGGTTGCAGGTAGAACGAACGGATATCACGGCTTTCCTGCTCGATACGCAGCACGCGCCAGGTCAGCCATTGGCGCTGGCGCTCACGCTGTTGCAGGCGCTCTTGCGCTTCACTCCAGGTGCCGGTCATCAGGCTGGTGGGGGCGTACTCCTGGAAGGCCCAGCGCAACGACACCGCAGCCGGGCGGACCACCACCTGCTCAATGTCGAGGGTCCAGATCCGCTCGGCCCCCTCGAAAGCGCTGATCAGCGGGCTGTCGAGAATCACCTCGGTTCGCCCTGAAACCTGCAGCACATCGCCCGTGGTGAAGTCGACGAACAACAGACCGGCAACCGGGTTGACCAGCAGGTTGCCGAGGGTGTTGAAATGCAGGTTGCCGGCATAGTCGGGGATGGTCAGGCGATTGCCTTCGACCCTGACGAAACCGGGCCGGCCACCCCGGTGGGATACGTCCACGGCACGTTGGCCGTTTTCCTGCTCGACGTAACTGGCAACAAAGAAGGTGTCGGCGTTTTCGATCATGGCGCGGGACGCGGCATCGAGTGCCGATGAATCCCGACGCGCCTGCGGCGGTTCATCGACGCGGGTGTATTCGCGCAGCTGGATGTACTGGGGGCAGTTGCCGAACGACTGCTCGACCACCACCTCCAACTGACCGGCGCCTGCCCGACGGATCAGGCCATTGAGCCGGTTGCGTCGCCGGGTATGCAGCTCGATCCCCAGCAAGCCAATGGCACCGCCATCCACCAGGCCCGGCGTGGCCGGGTCATCAGCGGCAGGCGCGGTGCCGATCAGCAGTTGCCGGGGATCGGGCGAGCTGACGAACCCTTCCGCGCCTTCGAGCAGCGTCGCCCAAGGGGTGCCAGCGGCATCCACGGCAGCGGCCACCAGGAACGGCAACTGCTGGTAGAACGCGCGATGCTGGTCGGGCATGAAGTCGCGGATGACCTTCTGGCCGAACACCTCCATGCGCTCTGCAACACCGACTTGCTCCTGCAGCCGTTTTTCACCTGCATGCCAGGGCGATCGCATGGCGGCATTCCTCTGGGTTCAGAGCGTGGTCTGCAAACCGATGACGGTGCGTGGCATCGGCACGAAGCCCGGCAGCGCCTCGATCCGGGCCAACCAGGCGCGCACATTGGCGTACGGCTCCAGCGATACATTGCCCTCGGGGGCGTGGGCGATGTACGAGTAGTTGGCGATATCGGCGATGGTCGCCTGGTCACCGACCAGGAACGGGCCCTTGGCCAGTTCGGCGTCGATCACCTTGAGCAGGGTATGGGCGCGGCCAATCACTTCGTCGGTGTTGAACGAGGCGCCGAATACAGTCACCAGGCGTGCGGCGGCCGGGCCGAAGGCCAGCGGGCCTGCGGCCACCGACAACCAGCGCTGCACACGGGCGGCGCCGAGCGGATCTTCGGGCAACCAGCGCTCGCCGCCATAAGCCTTGGCCAGATAAACGAGGATGGCGTTGGAGTCAGCGATGACGATGCCGTTGTCATCGATCACCGGCACCTGGCCGAAGGGGTTGATGGCCAGGAACTCGGGCTGCTTGTGTTCACCCTTGGCCAGGTCGACGAACACCAGCTCGGTAGGCAGTTCGAGCAGTGACAACATCAGCTCGATACGGTGGGCGTGGCCGGACTTGGGGAAGTTGTAGAGCTTGATCGGGCTTGGCATGTGCGGGGCTCCAGGTCAGCGCCGGGAGTGGCGCTGCTGGAGGACATGCTGCACTGGATCGACCGGCAGCAGAATCAGTGCTGGGAGCAATCCAGTATTTCGGCAAGTGGAATAATCACGATCGGGGAGCAGGTCGGGTCGCCGCATCGCCGCTCCCACGCACCCGCGGTTACGATCTCAATGCTGGTGCTGTTTCTGGTACTGGTACAACCCCCGCGCCGCCTCGACCACCAGCGGTACACAGGCCTGGCGCTCATCGAAGCTCATCGAGTCAAGCAGCTCGAAGTTGTCTTCCAAACCATGCAACGAAATGGCCTTGAGCAGACGATCCTGCTCTGGCGGCAGCTCGCTCCACTCGGCCACTTGCGTGCCGCGCATGTAGCCGAAGCACCACTCCTCAAGAATGATCGCCGGGCCGTCTTCACTCTCGCCCTCTTCGAACATCGGTTCGAAGCCCTCGAGGTCGGTGGCCAACTCTTCGGCCACCTGGCTGGCATAACGCAGCATCAGCGCGGTATACGCTTCTTCATGGGCAGGCTTCTTGAACTTGGGCACCTTGCCACCGGCGACAGAAGGCAGCCACTGCTCAGGGTTGACCTTGCTGGGGGAGCTGGCCAGAGCAGTGAAGAAACCGTTGAGCTCGGCGAGGTTGAGTACCGAATAATCGTTGCCGTAGGTGATCAGCAGGTCTTCGAGGCGGTCGAGTTCTTTTTCGCTGAGCGCGGGGAGCATGGGGTAGGAGTCCTGAGGAAACAAAATATGGGTGCACCCTAACACATGGGAAAAGCGGCGCAGGCATTCACCGCGCCAATAAAACGATCGCGGGGCAAGCCCGCTCCCACGTTGTTCTTGCACAACGTGGGAGCGGGCTTGCCCCGCGATGAGGGTGCTACGGTTTAGACCGCCAGCGCGCGCTCACGCAGCTCGCTGTTGAGGATGCGGTCGTTCTCGCTGTAGTCGACCGGGCAGTCGATCACGTGCACGCCAGGGGTCTTGATGCAGTGTTCGAGCAGCGGCAGGAAGCCTTCGGCGCTCTCCACGCGGTGGCCATTGGCACCGTAGGCTTCGGCGTATTTGACGAAGTCCGGGTTGCCGTAGTCCAGGCCGAAATCGGTGAAGCCCATGTTGGCCTGCTTCCAGCGGATCATGCCGTAGCCGTCGTCACGCAGGATCACCACGGTGATGTGCATGCCTAAGCGAACTGCCGTTTCCAGCTCCTGGCTGTTCATCATGAAGCCGCCGTCGCCGCAGACCGAGATCACCGGGCGGTCCGGGTAGACCAGGTGCGAGGCCATGGCCGATGGCAGGCCGGCGCCCATGGTCGCCAGGGCGTTGTCCAGCAGCACGGTGTTGGGCTTGTGCGCCTTGTAGTTGCGGGCGAACCAGATCTTGTAGATGCCGTTGTCCAGGGCGACGATGCCTTCGGACGGCAGGGCGCGACGGATGTCAGCAACCATGCGCTGCGGGTAGACCGGGAAGCGGTTGTCGTCGGCGCCTTCGGCGATCTGCGCTTCGTTGGCTTCGCGGATGGCCATCAGGCGGGTGAAGTCCCAGTGGCTGGTGTCGGTCAGCGCTTCGCTGATCTGCCACACGGCGTTGGCGATGTCGCCGATCACTTCCACCTGCGGGAAGTACACGGCATCCACCTCGGCCGAACGGAAGCTCACGTGGATCACTTCGGTACCGCCACGGACCATGAAGAACGGTGGCTTCTCGATCACGTCGTGGCCGATGTTGACGATCAGGTCGGCGGCTTCAACCGCACGATGTACAAAATCGCCGGAGGACAGCGCGGCGTTGCCCAGGAAGCGCGGGTGGCGCTCGTCGACCACACCTTTGCCCATCTGGGTGGTGATGAACGGGATGCCGGTCTTGTCGATCAGTTGCTTGAGGACCTTTGCGGTCATCTTGCGGTTGGCGCCGGCGCCGATCACCAGGATCGGGTTACGGGCGTTCTGCAGTTTCTGCACGGCGGCTTCGATGGCCACGTGCTCGGCCAGCGGGCGACGGTGCAGGCTGCGCGGGATCGGCAGGGCGTCGGTCTGCTCGGCGGCGATGTCTTCCGGCAGTTCCAGGTGCACGGCGCCCGGCTTCTCTTCTTCAGCCAGGCGGAAGGCTTCACGCATGCGCGCAGGGATGTTGTCGGCCGAAGCGAACTGGTGGGTGTACTTGGTGATGGGGTCCATCATGCCGCACACGTCGATGATCTGGAAGCGGCCTTGCTTGGACTTCTTGATCGGCTTCTGGCCGGTGATCATCATCATCGGCATGCCGCCCAGGTAGGCGTAGGCGCTGGCGGTCACCAGGTTGGTCGCGCCAGGGCCGAGGGTCGACAGGCTGACGCCGGTCTTGCCGGTCAGGCGGCCATAGGTGGCGGCCATGAAGCCCGCGGATTGTTCGTGGCGGGTCAGTACCAGCTTGATCTTCGACTTGCGCAGGGACTCGAGCAGGTCGAGGTTTTCCTCACCAGGAATGCCGAACACATACTCGACACCTTCGTTTTCCAGGCATTGCACAACGACATCGGCGGCCTTGGCCATCTTGCTTCTAACCTCAAGTAATAGGACGGTGAAAGTCCAGAAATGCGCAGCACGGTACGCTGGCATCGCTCGGTCCGGGTGCCAGGATTGCCCCGAACCTAAGCCTTGACGCAGGGTAGGTGCGGGGAAGTCACTTAATGTGACGGCAATATTGTCGCACCTGTGACGAGGCGGTGTGAGGTAGCCGACTAGCAAAGGATATTTGCGGTGAACGCAGGGATGTCTGCGATGAAGCCAATCTGCCATAGAGAGCGCCGCTGACGCGGCGCATCGCCGGCAAGCCGGCTCCACAGCATTTTCCGGGCACAAAGACAAAACCCCTACCTGCTCGCGCAGATAGGGGTTTTGCG